>NZ_JTEO01000006.1 GCF_024500045.1 Methanolobus chelungpuianus | reverse complement strand
CCGGTTTTGCTTTCATTCCTCACCACCGACCCAAAAAGGCCTATTTCATTTACCTTATAGTTCCTTTTCAACTCCGGAAGCAGCTCATCCAGTCTTCCCAGAACAGTATCCCTTTTGATCATATTGATTCCCTTATGAGATCTCTGACACACACTTTGGATGGTCTTTTTATATTATTGCTTTGGTTGGCGTTGTGTAAAAACACTTCCTGCATAAGACAAAACCTTCTGATTTATAGCGGGTTTTCGCCCTTGCTTATTGTCAGGCGTTTGTGCCTTCGGCACAGTCACGGTGACGAATGAACATAAAGCATGGAGGTGATGGTGCAATGATATAGTGATTGATGTCGAATCAATAACTGTTTAACAAAAAACGAAAGAAGATAATCAGAACGTAATGGATATTGTGGGCATTCTATCAGGTTACACGAGAGCTGACAATATAAGATATCAGCTGTATTATCTCTGTCCTGGTAACAGACTACAGATGGATTTAGAAGTAGATATGAAAGACTTAATGTATTGTTCAAAGGATTCTTAACATTGCATTTTTCATCGTTCCTTAGAAAATGAGTTAACAGTGTGCTAGAGTTTTTGTTAATTCCACATAATTCTCCTATAAGTCATCTTCAATGTAAGCAGATATTGCCATGTCTACATGTATAAAATCCTTCAAACGAATTTATATGGATTTACTAAGGCTATCCCAAAGTCCATGTGCTGGTAGAAATCGGTTCTAAATGCTCTTGAATGAACTGAGTTACAGGGGCCTGTTTTCCCCTAACTGGAAGTTTGAAACAGATAAGCCTGTGTAAACTATAAGGACAAATCAATACCAGTGAGAATTGTAAGACAATTGGCAAATGAAAGAAAAAATTTATTTATACGATGGGAGCACACTGTAAATAATATATGATATGTCCTAATGGAAGAGACATATGGAAACTGTTTCATAAAAAATGGTGAAAAAATGGTTTTAATAAGCGTCTTGGGCGGAGACGGAGAGATTGGCGGCAACAAAATCCTCCTAGAGCACAAGGGAACGAGACTATTCCTTGACTTTGGGATGAGTTTTAACAAGAACTCCCAATACTTCTGTGAGTTCCTGAACCCCAGGAAGTGCTCGGGACTAGGAGACTTCTTCGAATTTGGCTTACTGCCTGATATTGATGGAATCTATAGGGAAGATTACCTCACACATATGGGCAGGCCGGTGGAGGCAAGGTCTCTGGACGCTGTACTTCTCTCACACGCACACGCCGACCATGCACAGTATATCCATTTTCTCAGATGGGATATTCCCATATATTGTACGCAGGCCACTAAGATAATACTTGGATGCGTCCAGGAAACGGGTAGCAACACATTTTCCGATCTAATTGATGCCTGCGAGTCTTTCAAGTTCTATAAGAACAAAAATGGTGGGCTTTCCAGGGTGGATCGGAAGAAAGCAGAGTACATCCATGAAAGAGATTATCGTGTAATGATAGAAGGACAAAGAATGTCGATAGGCAGCATGGGGGTAGAAATGGTCCCGGTGGATCATTCTTTGCCTGGAGCCTGCGGTTTTATCATTTACACTGATGAAGGGAACATTGTTTATACCGGTGATATAAGGTTCCATGGATCTCAGGGGCATCTCAGCAGAAAGTTTGTTGAGAGAGCACGTAAGGCCACTCCAAAATGGCTGCTCTGTGAAGGAACGCGTATGGACAGCAGGGAAAAAGACAGTGAAGAAGCAGTCAGGAGAAAGATCAGCGAGCTGATTTACCAGTGTGAAGGGATGGTGTTCGTTGAGCACCCTATCCGGGACATTGACAGAGCCAATAGTATCTTCAATGCTGCCACAGAGAATAACAGAGACTTTGTGGTACCCATGAAACTTGCGTATCTTATAAAGTCACTTGATTCCCACTGTCCTTTCTGCATTGATGATGTGAAAATCCTCAAGCCCAGAAAAAGCTGGGGCCTTATCAACAAGAGCGGTGTAGCAGCTGAGCAGGTTGCCCAGGATTATGAAAAATGGGAACGGGAGTTTCTCGCCAAGGAGAACTCCGTTACATGCGATGACCTTAACAAGTCTCAGAAAGACTATGTGATTTCGATGAGTATGTGGGAAATAGGCCAGGTGGCAGATATCAAGCCTATTAATGCTCTTTGGATCAAATCTTCCTGTGAGCCTTTCTGTGAAGAAATGGAACTTGATGAGAAAAGAAAGTTGAGCTGGCTGAAGCATTTTGGTATCCGACACGAGGAAGCCCATGCTTCGGGCCATGCAAGTGGGGAAGAGATCAAAGAAATGATTCGGGAGATCAATCCAGAAATCTTAATCCCAATACATACTGAGAAACCGGATTTGCTCAAGGACATTATGCAGCTCAATCCTGCCCTGAAGTAAACATCAGTTTTTAATGAAAAACTTCAGCTGGGTAGTTGACTTTAAGAAACACGCTTATATAAGATATACTCGGCAAAATTAGAAAATAATATTGATTATATCCGATGGATATAATTAACAAGCATGAGCTTTGACTCAAGGCTGTGCCTTGTAGTAGTGGTTGCTTGAAGCGGTATGAAGGCACTTCTTATTCAAAACTTTGCGTTTCCACCAATCTCTTGATCTTTCTGCCCTTCATGTATATCTCTCCCAGCTTGCTCTTCCTGATTGCAAGATTCTTACTGGACTTCTCAGTGTCAATGAACCCGGCTTCCCTTAGTTTTTTGATATGGTGGCTGAGACGTGATCTTTCATTGCTAAAGTCAGCTGTGCCTTTCTGAAGTTCAGGTTTTAACAGAGAGATCAAAACGTCAACTGACTCTACACCATCTCCCATAGTTTCAAGCATGATGACCTGCTCTTTTGGAAGTTCTTTGATAGGGAACAGAGGGATGTCGAGAATGCCTTTCAAATGGTATGCTTCATCGTCAGTTGAGTCAGGAATGTCAGTATAAATAGGGATATCGCTCACAAGAGAAGCAATGTATGCTGAAATGCCAATATTTCGAAGGCCTCCTGAGATGTTTATCTTAACTGTGCTCCCATTCTTTACTTCGTCCTCGATGATACTGAGCATTTGCAGTGATGAATCCAGAACACTCTCTCTATCAATCTCTTTATCCTGAATTTCAAGGCCCTTTAGCGCCTCCTTGATACCACTGACTGCAGATTGTACTTTTTTGTTAGTGGAGTCACCTTGATGAGTCAAAATGACAATTTTATGAACTGGAAACTGCCTTAGACTAGTGATGAGCTTGTCTGGTGAGAATCCTACAGGCACAAGATGCGTATACTTCCTTGCTATCTCCATGATTGAACATTATATTTAATTGCATATATATCTTTTTATTAAATAGAATGTAATCAATTAAACAAAATATTTAAGTATTAATGCTGCATACACTAGCTTGCCTGTACAAATGGATGTTTAATCACCTCCTTTACAGTGAGTATAATGCGGCTTTATTCATCTGTACAGGCGGGTGGTGCATTAGTGCCTGCTCAGGAGTGGAATGGCGAGATTTCAGGTTGGAGACTGGAATTTTTGCCTCCACTCCACACAGGACATAGATAAAAGAAAACGGAGGGTTAAAATGGAGAACGTTGTGGGAGAAACACTGAGAGGACTTCGGTTGGGAAAGGCAGTAGAATTCAGGAACATGGCGGTTGTGCCAATATGCCATGACAAGGACATAGTTGGAGGCTATATAACTCTTAAAGAAGGTCTTCAAGCAGGCACTTTATCGATTCATGAAATCAACATCAGTGGTTCTGTCCCTGAACTTGTCGCGGTGAACACAGGACATCTGCCTGTCCTGATACTTGACGGAGAGGAACTTGTGGGAGCAAAGCAGAACCGCGCTGTCAACACCAGTATAATGGTTCCGTCCCTCACCAAGGTCAACATCCCTGTAAGTTGTACTGAGCAGGGCCGCTGGAGCTACAAGACAAAGGCATTCATGGATTCTGATGTGATAATGTCGCACAGAACAAGGAAGAACAGAAGTGCCTCAGTTACCCGGAACCTTGTGAACGAGATGAGTTTCCGCTCTGATCAGGCCCAGGTATGGGAAAATATCCACACTGAAGCCTCTTTTGTAAATGCGTCATCATCCACTGGAGCCATGCGGGATACCTTTGAGCATCTCAGACCAAAGCTTGAAGATTACATCAAAGCTTTTCCTATAGGGGGAAGGCAAAATGGCTTCGTTGTTTTCATATGCGGAAGACCTGTGGGTGTAGAGATGATATCAAGTTCGGACAAGTATGCATTGCTCCATGAGAAGCTCATAAGGTCATATGCAACTGAAGCGCTTTATTGTGAAGGAGAAGGATGCAGTGTAACTACTGATAAGGCTATAGATTTCCTGAACAAAGCAATGACGTGTACATTTGAACGTTATCCTTCATTGGGGATGGGGGAAGACTATAGGTTTGTCGGAAAAGATATGATTGGATCTGCTTTGGTAGTCAACGAAATTGCTGTGCACTGCGCGTTCTTCAGGATGGAGAATGTGAGTGGGCAGCAACCAGAGTCAGCAGCCTATATGCTGGATTCCAGAAGGAGAAGGGAGTTCTGCCTCAGCAGGCGCATGATGAGTCAGGATGGAGAAGTCTACTGAAAATATCATGGACCGGGATACGGAGGAGAAAAATACGTGAATAAACAGGTTAAGTTCTATGATATAGAGACTGATAGTACCATAATTATCGATGTAGTTACAGAAAAGGAACCAATTGAATTCTATGATTACGAAGCTGATAATAAAAAACTTATCATTTTTGATCCAGAAAATCATCAGATGATAATAAATGTGGAAATGCTTGGAAATGAAGCGCCTTGGCTGGAAGGTTCTAATTATACAGACAGGTACACTTTCAGAGAGCGATATGCTGTTGAACTAATAGTGTCTGAATGCGATCACTTGGAATCCTGGGACCAAATTGAAGAACTGCTGAAGAAGCACCCCCACGATTGCAAGCAGATAGCAGTTGACATCTAATTACTTCTATCAAGGGAGTAATGTTTTTTCGGATCGTATCTGCAAGTTAATTTAAACGCGCGTTTTATACTTAAACATTATGTTTAAGTATGTTGAGAGTAATGTAGGATTTGCTGTTGTGAACAGGTGGGTCCAGATGGACTGTTGGGGAGTGGATAATCAGGATCCCAGGTACGAACCTGGGATTATCCTCTTGACAAAGAGCAGTTGCAGGAATTTGAGAGACAAAAGAGGCACATGAATTGCAGAACACTGATGATTGTAAAGCTCAAAATGAGGGTTTTGCACTTTTATTATCTGAAACAGTGAAACGAAGGTGGAAATAATATATGGGAAACGTTCCGGTGATGATCTTTGTCAGGGGAGGGTGCCCGTTTTGCTCTAAGCTCATGGAAGAGCTGCAGAGGAGAGGGTGTGATTTTTGCGCTTTAAACATTGACAACAGAGCAAACATTGATTATCTTGCGAGGTTGAACCTGCTTGTCAAGGCAGCACCTCTGGTCCAGACACCTAACGATTTCTATGTGCTTCATGATCTTTTCTTGGACTATTCTCCTGGCAGTTTTAATGAAGCATTGATCGACAGGATAGTTCAGGATATGACATGTATTTGCAACTGAGGCGGATAATTACTCTGGTCAAGAGATAAAAGCACAGGGAGATCACGGATAGGCAGAGGGTGAAAAGAATGAAATGGACAATTAATGTGGAAAGAAAAGAGGTCGAACTGGGTATCCAAAATGAAGTCCTGGGTAGCTATCTGGAAAGCTTGAGAACGGAGCGCTGTTGAGACTCTACAGCAAAGGTAACGGAGTATTAGTAATATCTTATAACATTATATAAATATAATAAAGGGTCTTACCTTATATGATAATTCTTTGAAGGAGCGAAAAAAAGTGGACTTAAAAAATCTCAATGCCGGGCAATCAAAAGCAATAACATATACTGACGGACCGCTCCTTATCCTTGCTGGACCTGGGTCGGGGAAGACGCTTACTATCACTGAGAAGGTTATTCATCTAATTGACAGTGGGATGCTTCCTGAGAAGATACTTGCACTGACCTTTTCAGAGAAGGCCGCAGGGGAGATGCAGGAAAGGATCGAGAAGAATATAGGCTATGGAAGAGGTATAACCGTCTCAACATTTCACTCATTCTGCAACAACATTATCAGGGAATTCTCTTTTGATCTGGGTATAAATTCCGGGGCCAAACTTATCTCAAAGAAGCATTCAAACATATGGGGCATCAGGAATATTGACTCTTTTGGGTTTGAGAGCATCAATATTCCTCTGTCTCCATACGACCTTATAGACAGCCTGCTTGAAGGTGTCTCACAGCTCCAGGACCACCTTGTCCTGTCTTCAGATATTCATGGTTATGTTGAATCCCAGCTGTCCTCAGGGGCAGAGCTAGCTGACGATAAAATTGACACTCTCCTGAAACTGCAAGACCTTGCCAGGTTTTACGAGCATTACAGGCAGTACAAGCATAATAACGGCTTTCTTGATTACGATGACATGATCTCCATGGCATGTCGGCTTCTTGAAAGCAACAATGTGGTCAGGAACAAAGTGAAAAGCCGTTACGATTACCTTCTTGTTGACGAATTCCAGGATACCAACTATTCCCAATTGTATCTTGTTAATCTTCTGGCAGATGGCAGTAACCTGACCTGCGTGGCAGATGATGACCAGTGTATCTACAGGTTCCGAGGTGCTTATCTTTCCAACATTCGACAGTTGCAGGAATATTACCAAAACCTAGAGAAGATAGCTCTCGGAGTCAATTACCGCTCCACCTCCCAAATAGTTGAACTTTCAAGGCAGCTCATTGGCTTTAACCCTGAGAGAGAAGATAAAGAGATACTCTCAGCCAATGGCAGTGGTTCAAAGGTGAAGGTTGTAAGAGCGCCTGATGATGCAAGTGAGGCTGAGTGGGTGGCATCGGAGGTCAACAGGCTGGTAACTGAAGAAGGTCTTGAGCCAAAGGATATCTATATTCTCACCAGGAAGCGTGCAGATGGCAGGAAGTTCAGTGATGCCCTTCGAAAATACCTGTTACCTGTGGAGTACGTGGGCGCATTGCAACTGAACCAGTTCCCCATTATTCAGGAAGCCATTGCCTATATGCAATTAGTAGCAGATCCTTTCAATAACGGTGTGGCCTTTGCAAGAATATTTGGCAGGGAGGGATTGAGCGAGCATAACCTGCAGAGAATTAATGTGCTTGCCCGCAGGCTAAGCCGTGAGGATGCAACGCAGGGTGATGGCATCTACTCAGTCCTGCTGCATCATCTCGCAGATACCGGCGTTACCCAGGAGCCACTTGTAAGATCCTTTGTCCGGCGGGTGGAGGAACTCATCAGCTACAAGAAGAGCCATCGTCCATCTGATACTGTCAAGCACCTGCTGATGGATGCAACAGATATCTACCACTCCCAGCTGCATGAGGATACGCCACAGTCCCGGAAGAACATTAGGATACTTAATTCACTTGTCGGCATGGTGGAGGATCTTGAGCTTGTTGACGGTGGGTCAGAGTTTGAGGCTGTTGTTGAACACTTGGACCTTGTATTCAACCTGGATATTGAGGATGGCGAGTCCACAGATGACAATACCGTCAAGGTGATGACCATCCACCAGTCCAAGGGAAAGGAGGCAAAGGTTGTCTTTGTGTGCGATATGGCTGCCAAACACCTACCTTTGCAGCATACCCGCAAGAAGTTCACAGTACCTGCAGAACTTGCAAAGGGCGTCCAAAGAGATGCGGATGAGAAGGTATTGCATGTTGAAGAAGAACGGAGACTTGCCTATGTGGCAATGACCCGTGCAAAGGAAAAGTTATACCTCGTGTTTCCCGAGATATACGAGGGCAACAAACGCGGCGTGAAACCAAGTGAGTTCCTTGAGCAGATCGATTATGCGAAGAATCCTCTGGTTGAGTTCATTGAAGCCCCTCTATGCGAGGAGAGATGCGAAGTAGTGGAGGATTCCAATCTCAAGCGAAAAAGAGACGAGTTTGAGAGGCTTGTCAGAATATATACCAACCAAGGCCAACTTAAACAGGCTGTAGAGTCGCTGGTGGTTGTCGCACAGATCCGGGAACTGGAGCTTAAAGGAAACCTGCAGGCCTTTGATGTTTCAGATTTCCTGCGGGTCAGTCCCATGCCCCCGGCGGAGTTGGAGGCTTTGGTTGATGGCAGGCTTCCGCCTCTAGTTGACAAGGATATGCGTTTCTCAGCATCTGCTATCCGCATGTACGAGGACTGCCCGCTGAAGTTCAAGTACGCCTACGTGCTCAGGATACCAACTCCACAGAAGACTTTCTTCCAGGTTGGCACTGATGTTCATTCAGTTTTCGAACAGATGTCCAGGTTGAAGATGCAGGGGGAGGTTGCTGATATATCAAAGGCCAAAAAGCTGCTTAACGGTACATGGAATCCCTATGTATTTGATTCAAAAACGCAGGAGCAGCAGGAATACTCCAGAATGCAGAAAATGCTGGATTTCTGGGTAGGATTTGAAAAAAGCAATCCTAACGAGACCGTGGAGGTAGAGGAAGGATTTGACCTTAACCTTGACGGGGCAAGGTTCGGGGGTTACATAGACCGCCTGGACAGGACACCGGATGGGGATTTTATTGTCATAGACTACAAGACCAACAAGACTCCCTATACTAAGAATCAGCTGAAAGAGGACGTCCAGATAGCTGTTTATTGTCTTGCTGTAAAGGAAAAGTACGGAAAACTTCCGATGCAGGCAGGCCACATGTATGTCAATCCTGACATTGCGGAATTGAGGTTAGTGGATGTGAGTGAGGAGGGTGTTGAAACTGTGGCTGGGAGGATCAAAGAGATGGCGGGTCGGATAATGGGGGAAGATTTTGAGGTCAGGGAGGAGCCGAACTGTCGGTTCTGTGATTATAAGGGGATATGTGACAGAAATTGAAAAGTAACTAACTGTTTTTGTTATAATCTGAGGAGAAATAAATGGACTATCTAAAAGTGAAAAAACTGAAAGAAGGAGACCCTTCTATTAAACTCTTAAATGCCGATAATAGTCCATTAATAATTAGTTTTCTTTATCAACAGTTCAAAGAGAAAAACACCCTTGAATTGTCGAAAGATGATTTGGAATCAAATCTATCAAATTACCTTTACTACTTAAAAACACAAGAAGGTATAGAATATCCAAGACAACCAGCCGAATATCTGGAAGACTGGACGAATTCTGAATATCTAAGGTCCCGTTATTCAACAAATGATGTAATCTACTATGAGTTGACACATCATACAGAAAAGGCACTCTATTGGGTAAAGAACCTCATCGAGACCAGAAAATTTGTTGGTACTGAATCCCGTCTCCTTACAATAATCAATACTCTTAAAGAATTGGCCTACAAGAATACCAATAATCCAACCGAGAGATTGAACGAACTCAAAAAGCAAAAGCAAGAAATCGAACTTGAAATCGAAAAAGCTGAAGCAGGCATCACAGATCCTTTAACTGATACACAGATCAGAGAACGCTATTCTGATATCTGCAAGACCTTAGATGACATGTTAACAGATTTCAAGGAAATCGAACATAATTTCCGCTTGCTTGATATGGAAACCAGAAAAAAGCTCATCCAAAAGGATATCCAGAAAGGCGAAATACTTGATGAAGTGGTCTCAACTGAAGACGATATCCGGAACTCCGATCAAGGAAAAAGCCTCGAAGCATTCTGGAACCTGCTCCAATCCCAAGAACAACTAGACGAGCTCGACAAGCTAATTGAAATGACACTTACAATTCAACAAATACAGGAAGTCAAACAACAAAGCTTCACGCTTGAAGACATGGTGATCAAACTCAGCAGAGCAGGAGTTAAGGTGCAAAAGGTCAATCATTCGCTCGCTGAACAGCTGAGCAGGTTCCTCGATAACAGAACATACCTAGAAAACAAGAGGATAATGGATATCCTCAGTGACATCAAATCAATAGCATTTGAGATAAAAGATACTCCACCCACTGAAGCGAATTTCCTTGAGATCAGCAGTAAGGCTGAGATAGAGATGGTGATGAACAGATCACTATGGACCCCAAAAACAATGACAAACCTACGAAAAGAAGAGATTGTGCTCGGCTCACCTGATGACAGTGATGCTTTGATCCTGTATAACCAATTCAGTGTTGATAAAAGGGAACTCGAAGGACGAATACAGGAATTGCTTGAGACCCACTCCCAGATATCACTTAGAAAGATCATAGAAACGCATCCCGTGAAAAAAGGTATTGACGAAATATTAGCCTACATCGAAATAGCCTCAAATGATAAAAAGGCCGTTATAAACGAGGATCTCTCTGAAATAATGATAATCTCGAACACGATCAGTCAAAAACGATTTTGGATACAAATGCCCCAAATAATATTCTGCCGGAGCTAAATATGACCGAAAACAATAATCAACTTCCCTATGCCATATCGGTGATAAAACTACTCAAAGGAAATGTATTCAAAAGCGATGCAGATGTATGGGACAACATCATCCAGTACAAACCAGCACTCAAGAACTATTTTTCAAGTATAGGCATTGAACTATTTATTCATGAAGACAATGGATATGCCTTCCTGAGACAAAAAGAACGTGAGGAACAATTTGAACAAACACTACCCTCTTTGATAAGTAAAAGACAACTTTCCTATCACATGACCCTGCTCTGTGCATTCCTTGTAGAGAGATTGTACGAAGATCAAAGAGCAACAGGCAACGAATCACCTTTTTGTTCTATAGACAGAAAGACCATAATAAACATGATGAAACCGTTCATGCCAAGCTCCTCTAACGAAGCAAAAATCGAAAGGGACATTAACACTCTAATTAATAAGGTCAAAGAATATGGATTTTTAAGAGAATTGAGTACAGACAGAGATACATTTGAAATACGGACAATACTTTTTGCTTTAATAGACAATGAAATCGTTCACGAGATCAAGAACAAGTTGCTTGAACATGCAAAAGAGATGAATAACAATAATGATACAGAGGACGGAACAGAACATGACCCAGAATCTACTAGTTGATTACCTGGACGATGATAACCTCAAAGGTTTCAGGCTGCACCAACTTGAAGTTTTCAACTGGGGTACTTTTAACCAGAGGCTTTGGACGATTAACCCCCAGGGATTCAATTCACTTATAACCGGTGCTAACGGATCAGGAAAGTCAACACTTGTCGATGCGATAATCACACTACTGGTCCCTCCTCTGAAAACAGTGTATAATCAAGCAGCTGATGCACACAAAAATGAAAGATCCCTCAAATCCTATATACTTGGAAGTTACAAAAACGAAAAAGACAACTATAACAACTCAAAACCCGTCAACCTGCGTGACGAAGGCAACTACTCTGTCTTATTGTGCTACTTCTATAATCGAGGGCTTAAGAAGGGCATGACATTAGCACAGGTATTTTCGGTAGATGGAGGCAATGTTAAAAAATTATTTGTTACATCCAAAGAAGAACTGTCTATCCAGAAACACTTCGCGCTTAAGGATGATGAAACAGATATATTTGCCCTAAAGAAACGCATTAAGGATTTGCCAAATACTTCTGTTTTTGATTCACACCGAGAGTACGCTCTGTCGTTTCAACAATATTTTGGCATTAAGTCTGAAAAGGTATTGGACCTCTTTTTCCAGACTGTCTCAATGAAAAACATTAATGATCTAACTCCATTCATGCGGAATCACATGCTTGAAGAAGTTGATTTCAAGGATATGATCAAAGAAATGTTGAATGGTTACAGGCATCTCACAAATATATACGACTCCATCCAAAAAGACAAAAGACAGATATCTATGCTTGAACCAATGATGGCAAACATCCAAAAATATCAAGCAATTCTTTTGGAGATCGAAAAGCTATATGATTGCAAAGGATACCTGCCATACTACATCGAAGAAAGAAAATATGATATGCTCATCCAGTTCATTGAATTCACGGAGGCTGCCCTTGATGAACTTGAGATCAATATCCAGAATAAAGAACACGAAATTAAAAAATTAAGAGAGCACGCAACTGAAGTGGATCTAGCAATAAGACAGGACAGTGCCGGCCAGAGGATACAACAGCTGCAAAAAGACATTGAAAAACTGGAAATTGATAAAGAAGAGAAAAAAGAGAAACAGGAAGAATATGTTAGACAATGTACTTCTGTTGGAATAGCTCCTCCACATAACGAAGTCGCCTTCAAGAACACGATAAATATCGCTGAAGAACGATTAGAACGAATAAAGGATGAATGGGACAAATATACGGATGGAATAAGCGAAGCCTTCTCTAATAAAAAAGATCTGGACAAAGAATTAGGCATTCTGGAAGAAGAACTCCGATCATTGAAATCAAGGACTACCCAGATACCGGCTAAAAACTTGGAAATCCGTAATGAAATCAGTAAGAGCTGTTCCCTCGAAGGAGTAGAACTGCCTTTTGTAGGAGAACTTATAAAGGTCAAGTCCAACGAGAGCGAATTGGAAGGAGCACTGGAAAGACTCCTCCACAATTTCGGATTAAGTCTCCTTG
This sequence comes from Methanolobus chelungpuianus, assembly GCF_024500045.1. NCBI lineage: Archaea > Methanobacteriati > Methanobacteriota > Methanomicrobia > Methanosarcinales > Methanosarcinaceae > Methanolobus > Methanolobus chelungpuianus. Next base: position 339,764 of record NZ_JTEO01000006.1, on the reverse strand, counting down.
TCCCGGAAGAACATTATAAAACGATTAGTGAATACGTTAACCGAACCGATTTGAAAGGCCGTCTGGTATACTTCAGAGTTCCGGATAACTTCACACAATCTCCAAGAAGTGACACCAAAGAAAACATGGTCATTGACAAAATAGAACCCAAGAAAGATTCAAGGTTCTATGGATGGATATACAACGAACTTATAACAAAGTTTGATCTCGTCTGCTGTAACAGTATGGAGGATTTCCAGAGGGAACCTAAAGCAATCACCAGAAAAGGACAGATAAAGGGTAGTGGAGGCAAACATGAAAAAGATGATAGGCGGAGCCTTTTAGACAGAAAGAACTATGTCCTTGGCTGGGACAATAAAGAAAAGATCAGACTTATAGAAAAACAAAAAGAAACCATGTATCAACAAATACAGGAATGTATCAAAGAACAAAACCAATTCAAAGCAGATCAGACAAAATTAGATGATCAGAAAAAAGCACTCAACAGTATCCTGTCCATTCAACGTTTTGAGAGTATCGACTGGCAATCGGTAGTTAAAATGATCAATCAATGCCAGGAAGAGATAACAGAACTCGATCAAAGTTCAGACCACTTGAAAATCCTGGGGGAGAGACTATCTGAATTACAAGGAAAAATAAGTATCAAGGAAAACGAGGAAAGGAACCTTAGAAGTGAAGAAACTCGTAAAAAAGATAGTATTAAAATAAGAAAAGCAGAGCTTGATAAATGCATAAAAGAACTCGAGATAAATCCATATAAAGGACATGAAGACAAGCCAGATATATCAGCTTATCTGAGAATACAGGATCTCTCTCTCAATTCAATTGATGAAATGCATCGTGATACAAAAGAAAAGCTGACTACTGAAATCTCAAGAAAAGAAAGGAAGATCGGAGATCTAAAAGGCAGCATTGCATCAGATATGGCAACCTACAAAAAAACCTATTCCGATGAAACGTTCGAATTAGGCACCGAAATGGCAGATATTCCTGCTTATAGTGAGATCTACACGAGATTAATGAAAGATGACCTGCCAAAACACGAAAAAGAATTCGAAGAGAAACTACGAAAGGACACAAATACTTCAATCGCCAATTTCCACAGAGAGCTCTATTACAGAGCGGATAAAATCAAAAAGGACATCGATATAATCAACAAGTACCTTCGTGGGTTAGACTACAATCCCAATACATATTTCAAATTAACAACTGAAAAAACAACCAGTCAGATAATCAGAGAATTCCAGAAAGAACTAAAAAGTTGCTTGGAAGGCAGCTTTGCTGCCCAGGACAACAATAACGAAGAAAAGTTCCAGAAAGTAAAACTCTTATTGGACAAGTTCAAAGAAGCAGATACGCCCAATAACAGTTGGACAAATACAGTGACAGATGTCAGGAACTGGCTGACATATGCAGCAGAGGAAAGATCCTGTGAAGATGATCGTCATGTTCGCGATTACAGTGATTCAGACGGATCATCTGGTGGCCAGAAAGGGAAGCTGGCGTGTACAATTCTGGCATCTGCCCTTGCATATAGATTCGGACCAGGAGGAAACAATCCTGAGTCCACCTCGTTCCGATTTGTTATACTCGATGAGGCCTTTCCAAGAGCCTCAGATGAAACCGTTCGATATGGCCTTGAGTTGTTCAGGAAATTGAACCTTCAAGTATTAGTTGTCACTCCATCAAGAAGCATCGACGTTATTGCGGACTATGTCAATTTCATTCATGTCATATCAAATACGGCTAACTTCGATTACTCGAAAATACTCAATACAACGATACAGGAATATAAGGAAAACAAAGAAAGGATACGAATGGAAGTGATGATGTGATAATCCAGCCTGAGGAGATATGGACAAAGGCCTCTCGTTGGTATAAGGATATTCTGGCCTCTTCAGTGCGTGATACACCGGAGTTTCCCAGATTCATATCATTTGGCAAAGTGAAAGCAAAAGATACCCTTGATAACTTCCCCCTGATCCGGGACGGAATAGAGGTTCTGATAAACGAGTCAAAGGATAAGAAAGGGTATGGCTACACTATAGAGTTCATTCAGCGAAATGACCAGAAAATAGGCACACAAAACTTCCCTGATAAGATATTCTTTGAAACCCTTGACGATTATCTCAAGTTCTTCAGGAAAGAAAAAGAATACGAACATTTCATTATCGTAGTACAGAAACTGACCAATGACCTTCCTCAGTTGTTACCTTGGGCCAAGTCCAATCCTATGAAAGTCATTGATAACCTCGGGAAATGGGACGACCTGATCAAAGTGTGCAAGTACTTCCTTGAAAATCCTAGGCCTAATATCTACATCCGCGAGATCCCACTGGACATATCCACTAAGTTCATTGAAGAGAACACACCCATTATCAGAGCTCTCCTTGACATTATCATCGAGGAGCATGTCAACAGGGATGAGAACGATTTCAGAAAAAGGTTCAATCTGAAATATGATGAGCCATTAATCAGAGTAAGAATCCTTGATCCCGGTATTGCCCAGGAATTTTTCAGTGGGATCGATGACCTCAGCATTCCTCAAAGCCAGTTCAATCAGCTGGACATTCCCTGCAAGAGAGTGTTCGTCCTTGAGAATAAAATCAACGTACTTAATTTCCTTACCATCCCTTCAATGGGAGATTCTATGGCCATATTCGGGAAAGGATTTGGCGTTGGGACCCTGAAGGGCGCAGCATGGCTTGCTAACAAGCAGATAATCTATTGGGGAGATATCGACCCTCACGGTTTCCAGATATTATCCCAGATACGAGGATATTTCCCGCAAACAAGGTCATGCATGATGGACCTTGATACCTTCAGGGAATTCGAGGAGTTGGCTACAACAGGTGCCTGTACGGATGTGACAGAGCTTGAACATCTGACTCCAGAAGAACACTTGCTATTCAACCACCTCTGCAGTCTGGAGACAAATAACCGCCTGGAACAGGAAAAGATTCACCATAGATATGTTTTAAAAAAGATATATGAAACTGTGGACGTATGATATTCAAAATTGTCATTTGAGTTTTAAACTAACTCTACATAAAGTATTTTACCTTGAATCATGATGAAAAGAATAAAGCCTTGTGCACCGCATCAATCGGATCAGCATAAAACGCCAGCTGGAACTTGCTTAGCAGATCAGATGGTACAGAACCCAGTTTCGAGGTAGCAGATGCAGGAATCAGTGCTTTCTTAGCTCCGGCATCAAGAGCAACTTGCAGCAAGTCGGAGAGGTTCTCGATATTCAAAATAGAACCACCTATTGTCATCGTCCCAATGATTGCTGTTTGCTCCTGTACAGGCTTTTCAAGTGCTCCTGAGCAAAGGCTTATAAAAGCAGCCAGTGACAGGCCATCGGATATGCCAACTCCATAGACGTCCTGCATATTCATGAAATAATCTCTTTCCTTAGTGGAAATCGACTGGCTTATTGACTTAGCGTTAGCCTTGAAATAATTAATTGCTGTTTTTACTGACTCTTTTGCTTTTGCATTCGAATTGAGGCCGGATGCTTCATATTTGCCTGAACCTGACACTACCTGAAGCTCTGTCTTATATATACCGAGCTTACCTGACTCTGTTGCAGCCACTGCATAGACCTGACCGGGTTTTGTAAGGCCGGGCGGTATTATCTTATTTCCTCCGCTTTCAGGGACATTGACAAAGTGCTCTTCCATGTCTTCGCTGTCTATGTAGGAGAAGTTCACATCGAAGAATTCCATGCCGCCAATCTTCTTGAGTTGCTCTTTGACCCTTCGTCTTCCTACAAGAGCGTATTCTAGTATTTCCTGGGCATCTTCTTTAGAGATATTCTCGTCCGGATAGATGAGCTTTGCAAGACCTGAAAAGGTCTTTTTGACCGCGATTACGTCCCTCTGGTTGAGGTTGTTACCGAGAGTGTAGTACTTGAATATCACATCACTGTAGGAACGTTTTCGCATTTCTCTCAGGAATTCTGCCAGGTAATCCACGATAAAACCATATTTGTCAGTGAAATGTTCTGGCCTGAACTTAGGAACTTCCCACCCTGGCAGGTAATAGTGTATCCTGTCAAAGAATGCACTGTCGTTGTTCATGGCCTCAGGGAATGGGGAGAAAAGGTGTGATGTCTTAAGTAAGGATGATATACTCTGATTCACGTTACCGACAAAAGCAACGGATGCGTTGGCATTGATCTGGTCCTTGCCCCTTGCAAAGGAGCCGGATGCCATGTAGTCCTTCAGGATCTGAATGCCATCTTTGTCCTTGAAGCGAATGCCTGCTACTTCATCAAAAGCCACAACATCCCAGAGTCCTACAAGACCTACCTGGCGTGTGCTCATGTTATAGAAGAGGTTTGCAACGGTTGTCTGCCCGCCAGATATCAGTATGGAGTTGGGGGAGATTTCCTTATAGACATGAGATTTTCCTGTGCTGCGGGGACCGAGTTCACAGAGGTTGTAGTTATTTTCCACGAGCGGGACCATGCGTTCAATCAGGTGCCACTTGGCAGCATTTTCCAGCTGTGTTGGTTCCATGCCTATGGACCTGAGAAGGACATCTATCCATTCGTCCTTGGTGAAGTTCTTGCGCTGCTCGATGACTTCAGCGATGTTGATATTTGGGATCTGTATGGGTTTCAGGCTTGCTATAACAAAAGGTGATGGCACCATTTCAGCGCTATATTCCATTTTGATTATGCACCAAATGCCACCTCCCAGTAGCTTATCATATTTTGTGACATATTCTGAGTCAATTTGCACCTTAGACAGGCCCAAGTTGGAGAAGAGAGCCTCATACATGTCCCTTTTTTCGTTGAGCTTTACGGTGACCTTATCGATAATGGTGTAATAGCCTGTCTCTCTGATCTTTGATTTTATCTTCTCGGCTTCATCGGGACGGACATAGTTATCTGACAGAATGCTTTTGACCTTCTTGACACCCTGCTCTATCAGTTCCTCGTCATTGGTGGCGCAGTTTGCTCCCAGCAGGTATTCCAGGACATAGACAGGAACGTTATGGCCTACCTTAACCAGTTTTGTCAGATCCTTCCTGACAACTCTTCCCTGGAAGTATAAGTTCAGTTTCTCGTCCGTTCCAATGTTTGCTTCTTCTGTCAGCATGATATCCACTCAACGTGTTTTAAAAATCATCCACTATCAATAGGTCAACTTCAAAGGGCATCGGGTCTATGATATCCTTGTTGATCTCTGTTGGGTCTTCATCTATCAATCGTATATAATATACCTTGTTCTCAACCTCACCGGTCAATGTAAGGGCAACCTTGTATTGCCGGTCCGAGGCTTCATCGGATGCGCTTTCTGCAATAATCAGCTTCTCATCGCTAACCTTGAACTCATCGCCATCCATATCCCACAGGGCTACCTTGAACCTTCTTGGGAGCAGTTTCTCAGTCACCTTCTCTGTCTGAAGGATGTTAATTGAGAACGGGCTGCTTGTTATTTTCCTGCTTGCATTGATAACAGCCAAGCCTACTTTTCCGTATTTTATGCCTTTTCTGTCAAGATCTGTTGTCCTGTTATATGTGTATTTGAGAACAGGTACGACTATTTCCTGGGGAGCAGCTCCACCATGAACAAAGTTCTTATTAGCACCCTGCATCCTGAACCTGAGATCTGCCTGCGGAACATATGCAAACATTTCCTTTTGGGCTTCGGACTTGATCATGTAGTTCATGCTGAATTTATGCACGTTCATTAGATCAATGCTTTCTTCACTAAGGATGAAACGTTTGCTTGAAGCTACTACTTTTTCCTTGTCAAAACTGCCTGTTTCAACCTTATCGCAACTCTCCAACGCATCTCTCTGGTAGATGAAACCGTGATCCGCTGTAACGATGAGATTATTGAGGATCTGGAAATTGGTGAGTTTCTCAATTATCTTCTTCACATCTGCAATAGTCTCTTCAGCCGCATTAAAGACTCCATGTTCAGATGCTGAATGGTCACCTGTAGCATCGATCTTATCATGATATATGTAGAATAATCTGATTCCTTTGAATTGTTCACGAGCCTTGTCCCTTGTTATGTTCATTAGTTCTTCATAACTCAGAGCTATAGAATCAGGCGTCATCTTCTCCAGTATCTTACCTCGATTCTCTGTCCCCTCAGTGCTAATGCCGTCTGCAAAGACATTCTGACTTCTATATTCCAGCCTTTCATGCGGGAGCAGGCTGGCCATTCCCAGCTTGGTATAAGACGGCAGGGAACCTGTCATATACTTAAGTTCAACTGTACCCCTTGTGTCCTTGTTAAGGACGTCCTGAAGCTCTGCAGCAACCTCATAGCGCATGGCATCGGAGATAACGACCGCTATCTTGTCCTTGTCGTTGCGGTTAATAATGTTCTTTATGTAGAGCTTGTAGAACTCATCCTGACAGTCGATGAGTTCAATGTTCCAGCGTCCGTTCATTTCCTGGGATATGAGCTCGCTCCACCTGGTGAGCAGTCTGTCAAGGAGCCGGTTGTTGTAGAGCTTTTCGACGTCCTCTCTTGTTGTTTTGAGGTCGTCCTTCTGGCTGTCCTTATCGTAGTGATAGTAGAACTTGCGGTAATAGTAGTCCATCAGGTAGTAGCGTTCCGCGTAGTTCCTGAAGAAGCGGTTGAGGTTCTGGTCGCTGAGGTTCTCTTCGTTGAACTCCTTTGCAAACAGGTGCAGTCTCACGGCATATTCCAGGGCATTGTAGATGTTCTCGAAGTCTGGGTACCAGTGTTTTGTCTTCCTGCTGGCTATCCATTCAAGATAATTGTCAAAGTCCTCTTTGCCGTTATCGAGCTCGTCGACTATCTTACGGATGATGTGCTTGTCGAACAGCGCCAGGGATTCGGCCTCGATATAGTCGTTGACATCGTACTTTTTGATCTCGGTGTTGAGATACTTGTTAAACTGGCCGTTGTTATCTTCAAGGATCAACCTGCAATAATCATCAAAAATCCCTGAGTCTTTGGAGTTGTCCATCCAGCCCCTGATGAAGATCTCACATTCATTGCTGAGGGAGTTGCTGTAGGCCTTGTACTTCTTGAGGTCGATATTGGTGTTCCTTGAAATGTGTGTGACGATAAAGCTCAGGAAGAGCTTTTTCAATGTGGGTTCCTCGGACCGGTAGCCAAAGTACCTGTTCATCATATCCCAGAACTCTTCCACCAGCTCGAACCTGACGATTTCCTCCCATACGGTGTTGGAGCCTTCATCCAGCGAGTTGATGAGTATCTTCCTGATAATCTCCTTGAGATCCGTGGTAGATGAGCCGGAAAGAACTCCCAGGAAGCCCAGTATGAACTCCTCGTCCCTCCAGTTGCTTTGGTACATCCTCTTAAGCGGCACGACCCTCTTCTTGCCTGCAAAGAACTGCTGGTGTTTTTCCAGAAATCTGTCCAGGTCATATCCTTCGATCCCGAACTCGCTCTTGATGTCCGATATCCTGCTGTTCTCGAACCTCCCCGAATACAACTGAATATCCAGCAGCCAGTTCAATTCCGGTTCCCTCTCGGTCTCGCCCGAATAGATCAGATAACTGGATTCCGTATCATCCTTCTCCAGCAGCTTCTTGGTGGCAAAGAAATTTTTGTTCAGCACATGCAGCTTTATCCCTTTCTCCCCCAGAGCCTCACCTATCTGTGCCAGCCCTTCCTCATCGGCGGTCCCGTCCTTATCATACCAGAAGACAATCTTCCTCTTCTCGAAATCGCCGAGTGTCTCGAATTTCTTAAGTATGCTCTGGGTGGTCTTTTCGGGGTTTAACATGGTTGGACGTCCATAGTTACAGTTAATAGGAAAGTTACTTTGTTTCAGGTACGTTATTGAATTGTTTAATCACTTCAATGATTTTATAAACTTGTGTTGATGGATTGCTTTTGGTGCTATTTATTTCTGTTCCGTTATTAATATGCAGTTGTTCCAGTTTTTTAGAGTTTTTTATCGCTGTATCTGTAAGAGGCTCAAGTATTTGATAGCAATCGATGTTCTTACAATATTCTGGTATCTGCCTTTTTAAAAGTTCTATCAAACCATCATTTTGAAGTGAGGTTTCTATGTAACTGAAATGCAGAAGGAACCAGAGTTCAAATGAAGGGTTTGATAGACATATATTGATAGATTTTCCGGCATTTTTATATGCGGTTGAGATTTTATCATCTGTGTTATCATCGCAGTCAAAGACACACCAGATTAAATCACCGCCTTTGATATCCAAATCTTGCAACTTCTTTTTAGCAAATTCAACAATGCTGCCAACATCTTTACGGCTTGATGGGATCGGGATGACATCAACGTTGTTCTGTGGTGTCCGGTAATTCCCAAAATACATAGGTTCGGTCTTCTCACCTTCACAGATTATGAGCATTTTATTCCGTGTGGGTCTTTGACCGCGTTTTCTGCGACTGTAGTCTGGCATGTCAAAGACCTCTCAGGTTGAGATGAAGGGTAATGCTCCGTATCTTCCCATCAGGTAGCCTTTAAGGATATTCTGGTCTTTGCGAACTTGGAATTCCAGCAACGAGTAGAGATTTGTGTTACCCACATCTGCATCTTTTTCAGTGAACCAGATCTGGTCCCTCCTGAAGAGCTCATCGTTTAGCAGGTTGGTGTTGTGGGTTGTTATTATCAACTGGGCGTTGTTCGTGTTATAATCCTTGTCGTGGAAGAGTTTGACCAGGTGTTCACTAAGCATTGGATGCAACTTTAGTTCCAGTTCATCTACAAACAGGACCTGCCCTTTATTAAGTGCGTTGAGCCAGGGTCCTATCAAAGAGAAGAATCTCTTTGTACCTTCGGATTCTTCGGTGTTGAAATCAAATAAGATATTGTGTTCCTTGCCATCTTTATCTTTGGCAAGGTGGAACGAATTGATATCGATCTTTTGCCATTTTCCAATGTTGGTATTAATTATGCGAGGTATCTGGTTCAATATTTCAATAGGTAAGTTAGCCAGATCCACATCCTCTATACTTGCTATTATATCCACAAGACCCAAGTCTGCTCTTTCAAGTGATTTTAAAATGGCTTTTTTAGACGTATTGTCCTGATTGAGCATTTTTATCGTATACTCACCCTGTTCTGATAATGTCCTTGCACCTATTATTCTCAGGTCTTCCCTGAACCATTTGAAGGCTTCCAGGGTCTTATCGTAATTCTGCTGTGCGGAGTTGGATAGATAAAGAACATTGCTCAAAGTTCTCTTTGAGATGTCATTCTGGATCCTTTTATCGGTTGTGAATTTGAACTCGATGGTGTTCCTTCTTTCAAAGACCAGTGCTTCCCTGTTGTTCGGGTAATAGTACAATTCTTCATCAATTATCTTTGTCCTGTCAAATGACACAGCATACCTGTACCTGACATTATTCTTGATAAAAAACACACTGAATCTGCTGGGCTTTGACATACACTCCGGTGTCAGCTTAAACGGCTCGAATGGCAGTAGGTCCCCGTCCTGGTTCCTTATGGATGTCATCACCAGGTTCTGCAGGTTGAACATTGCTAAAAGAATATTGCTCTTTCCAGATGCATTAGCCCCATAAATAGCGGCACTTTTCAGCAGCCTGTCATTCTTCTTCAATGCATCCAGCTCAATCAGGTTCTCTTCAAGCGCCCTGTCAGATGATGCCAGTAAACTAAAGGTGATCTCATTCCTTATCGAACGGAAATTCTCAGCTTTGAATTCGATTAACATGTTGATAGCACCCTATTATGCAGATTTGATTGCTATTTTCGTGAATCTTGCGTGTATATTAAAGATAAAACATGATTATATTTAAATTAATTGCTGAGATGAAGGGGAACTTCATTTATACAGGAATTGCTACTCAGGGCTGGTCCGGCCCTCATAGGAAAAGTAACATAAGATCAAATGCGTTTTAAAAATTAAAAAAAATCAGTGTATGAGAGTTAGTTGTCGACATTCAGGCGGTCTGAATTAACTTCGATCTCGCCGTTTTCCTCTTCATACTTTGATATTTTCTTATTCAGATCAAGTAACAGTTTTTTAGCTGCCTGCATGGTTAAGATTGCCATGTGATCGCTGTGATATATCCATTTATCCTCATGCTGGAATTTTTCATTCATCAGTTCAATTCTTACATCACAGTCGGTTATTGCAACCAATGCATTTGTGGCGTAGGTTCTGCCAAAAAGTGGTGTCCTTACAACCTGTATCTCTTTGTTTTCCTGCTGCTCTTCAATATCTTCCATAGTATCCCTCAGGCAGAAGCAAGGGGCTGGTTTACGGTCATTGCCTGCCGTGCGTATGGCGTTTCTTTTAACGCTTTAATTCCACGCTCTTCTGACCATCGAATAGCATGTTTCTCACGCACTTCAAAAGTTATGCTTCCGCATTTTAAAGATTTCCAGTTCAATGTCCTGGACATCCCGGTTTCAGGCACATAGGAGAAACATGCGTTCTCTTCATAAACAATGGGACCTGTTTCCTTTCTTATGTCCTCGATGACATCTTCTTCGTCATCTTCATATCCGGCAACAAAGAAGCTGTTTGCAAACACCGACCCTATTAATGCTTTTACGATTTTGTTATCAGCCAGCTGATAGTAACTAACGTTTTTCTTCTTTTCTTTAATCTCGATAATCCCATTATATATGAGCATGGGAATCTTATGATTCACAGTTTGCCTGGAAACTCCCGTGCATTCGCTTATCTCCGACTGGTTATAAGCTATGTCCGAGTTCCCGGATAGAAAATCAATGATCTTAATTTCAGAAGTTTTTCCGAGAAAATCTTCTAATGCCAACTTTGAATCCTCCTATATGAAGAATAATACCTACTATTTACTTAAAGATAGTGGTTAGCTGTCAAATGCATTTTACAGTACGTTTATATCAGTTGAGATAATTTCTTTATGCTGATGGTTGGAACAGACTTTCTTGCAAGGGACTATTCAGAATATGAACTGCGCATATTGTACAATATATGCAGGCAAAGCCGCTGGTGCCCTAAACACATAAACCAACTTCATCTATTGAACGGCATTCCCACACATAATAAAGGTAATGCAAAAAAAGCTCTGCAGGACCTGCTCAAGATCAACCTTTTACAGCACTACAATTCCGACGGAAGGGATGATTGCTGTATCCCGAAAAAGAACAGAGATGACGCAATTAAAATCCTGAGGAGATATGAGAAGCAATATTCTTTTATCAAGTACCTGGAATATATCTCCTGAACCACTCTTTTATCTTTTATAAGGGATGATGTTCACATACCAGATGATTCAAGAAGATTAAGTATGTGCAGGGTGGTTTTTTCGGGTTTTGCATGATTATCATTAACCTTAACAGATATTTTACTATAACGCAGTTATAGTAGTGTTGTAAATTTCTTCTAAACAGGTATAATGCTCGCTGTCCTTATTTTTCACTGCTTCTAAAACGATGTGTACAATACTCTTACATTCATTAACGTCAGTTAACACTAAAGATCTGGACAAACCAGATTGATGAGAAAAATTATTAACAAATTTATCGATTTTAATTCTTTCACTCTCATTGGCTATTAATATCTCAAGTCCTCTTTTGACTCCAACTGCATACTTGAATCCAACAAATGCCTCTAAAAATCTTCTTATTATGTTTGGTAACTGATATAAATTTTCAAAGTCCGTAGTAGGATTAGAATCAAAAGATTTAATTTTATAAAAGAGATAATGATATTCAGATTTATAGTTGAGTAAGAACAAAGGCAATTCACTTATGTTTGAGACTTCGTTTGCTTCCTTCACTGTCCTTTCAATGAGATAATAGCAACACTTCTTCTTCTTCATATCTGAAAACCAGTCTTTCATTAAATTAAAAAACTCAAAGTTATGTGTAGATACAAATAATTGATTACAATTCTCCAATTTGGCTTTTATTATTGAAAATGTATTGTACAAGTGATTTGAATCTAAACTAGAGATCGGATCATCTATAAAAACGATGGCTTTTGAGAGGTCTGTTTCTTGATCTTCAAGGCGAGTTAAGAAATAAGAGAATGCAATTGCCGTCTTTTCTCCTTCACTTAAGTTTTTGGCTTCTCTCCCATCACGCAATATTCTAAACTTATTATTTTCGACAGCTTCTAACTTAATGTGACCTCTACCAAAAATACTCTGTAGTTCTGCACTGATCTTATCTGCAGCTTTACCTACATCCGATAATTTTGATTCTTTTTGATGTACAAGCGCTTTACATTCTGCAATCTTCTTGTTTATAGTACTTATTTCTGTATCCAACTTTTTCAGTTCAGTGATATTGAGAATATAATTATTGTCTTTGTTAAACTCAGCTGCATAATGCAGCTCTATTTTTTGGAATGCTCCTGATTGTTCGTTCTCAAAGTTATCACATATTTTATTGTGTCTAGTAATAACTTCATTGTATTCATTGAGACTATCAATAATGACGGTTATTTCCATCAGAAAAGCTTTTCCTGCATACTTATTAAAAGGATTTTTTATTTTTTCATTTAAAAGGCTGATTAGTTTTTCAATCGTTTCATTGTATTCACTTATACATTTATTGAATTTAGATTTAGATATTCTGTAGTCGTTTTCTACTTGTGGATAGAGTCTTTTGTCATCAGGAAAAGGTATTGATATTTTAAAAATATTTAAATCTCGAGCTTGTCGATTCAACTCCATCAATATTTTCTCATATTCTTTTGAAAAATGCTTTTCGTATGTATGTAGTAAATCACTTGTCAGTTGATTACCGCAAAAGTCACAATGTTTCTTTCCTCTATGCAGCTCTAGTCCTCTTTGAACCCAGTTATTGAGTTCTGGATTATTTTTAAGTTTCTCAATAGTTTCCGATATTACTGTCTTCTCTAATATCTCCTCAATTTGCTCCAATTTACTTTGGTTTAAGAATTCTAAGTGAATGATGGATAGTTTCTCTTTTGAAGGAGCATTTATTGTTTCTCGTAATATACTAAGATTATTTTCGCTTAAAAAGTATTTATCAAGGTTTGCTTGATGATATTCCAAAGTTTTCTTTAATTTGGCTTTGTTATAAGGTGACTTAATCCTGTTTAGTTCCCTAGCTTTATCGGTTAACTTTTTCTCTAAATCCGTCTCTATATCATTTCTTTGTTGCTCTAGCTCTGTCTTATCTTCCTCTAAATCACCAATAGTTTCATCCAATACCTCTATCTGCTGCTGCAATTCAATATTTTCTTCACCTAAAACAAATATAGGATTAGCTTCTTGATTTTCCCAGTAAAGATTATCATTTATGAAGTCTGTATTGAAAACTCGGAATTGATATCTAGAACCATCTAATTTATTATGTTTTATATTATTATTCTCATTATCTATAAGTTCGAATTCTGCATCAGGAAAATCCATATGAATCTTTTGCAATTCGATGCATCTGAATAGTCTAGACAGAGTAGTTTTTCCAGAATAATTCCATCCGTAGATTAAATTGTACTTTTTAAATTCAGGAGCACAAAAGGTTAAATCCTTGTAAATTCCAAAACTTCTTATTTTATTTATTCTTTTAATCATATCTTCTCCACCAACCCCTCAAATCTCGCATAATTCACTACAACCCCATCATCCAGATCAATCTCAATATACTCATCCGCCTTATTCTTCAGCACTTCATCATAAGCCATGAGCTCCTCGATCATCTTACCCAACCGCGCCTTCTCCTGAGCATCCTTCCCTATATCCGACTTGATCATCTCCCTCTTAGCATCCAGCTTTCCTTCCAGCTCCAGCAGATAATCTGTCCTCATCAGAGCCAGTGTCTCCTTGTTGTACCTGTGCATGTAAACAAGCGCATTGAAAGCCCTGCCTTTCCCCGAACTGAACAGCCAGTAGATTGGCCTCTTCTTGTACATTTTCAAATGGTCCTTGTAGAACGACTTCAGGAAATAGTCCCTTATCACAGCCTCAGAGGACTTCTTACCATTACCACCCAGAGCCTCCGCAATGAAATCCAGATTCTCCGAAAGAGTGTCCTCTCCAAAAGTCACCTTGAGGAACTCCTTGAACCTACCGATAATATCATCTTCAAAATACTCATCTTCAAGTATGGGTATGATGTTGTCAGCATCTGGCATGAAGCTCGGCTCCGGCACTTGTTCCAGATAATCTCCTATCTTATCACCCTGGTTTGCAAGCACCAGCCCCGGCTTGTCCAGCGAATACCGCCCGAACATGCATCCCGCAGCGTAGGAGATGAACTCTTTAATCGTATCCGTAAGCAGCAATGCTTCCAGCTCTTCCTCATTTCTGTCCCCATTATAGCGATAATATGGATTGCATGTCAGTGTGATCTCTGAAAGCGGCACTTCAGGTGTAAGTTCATCCTGCAAGCCATAGGCTTCGATAAAAATACAGTTGTTCTCTTCCTCCAGCTGCTGCATCTCCAGTGTCATTTCTTTCCAGTGGGCGCGGAGTTTGATGTAGGTTTCACGGAGGGTTGGGTGGTGGTATTCGGGTTGAAGGAGGGGGAGAGTGGTGAAATCCCATGATGTTTCGTAAGAGTTCCAATCTGACTTTGAGTGCTGGCATAATGCGCCATAAATATTACCGAAATTAACACTAGTTAATGGCATTTTCTTAACTATTTGTGGAGTTACATTAAGAGTTGGATTCAAAACTTGAATGAGATTTGCAGCTACTTTAGAATTTAGAAACCCCATTGCTTCTAACAGACGTTCCTCACTATTGGAGAAGAGAGCAAGGCCAGCTGAATCAAACGAAAAACCTTCTGGATAATAGCGAAAACTAGACTTAGAGGATGTTACTTTCGACCATCCTATGTGTGCTCTGAAATAGTAATCCCTTCCATCATGCCTGAAACCTGGATTTTTTTCCATATCCTTTAAATGCTTTCGAGAATATTTAAGGACTGAATCCCAATTTCCCATCCATTTTCTAAACTCTCCGCCTTTATTGTGAGGAGTATATACGTAAGTTTCAGCATCGTTATTTCGTATCAAGTCAAAACTAATTTCGAACCACGAAAGGATAAAAACTTCATTTTTACCTGTACACATTCCAGCCTTAATATCAAAATGTGACTCAAATATATCTGAATTATAAAACAACATTCGGAATCTATCGCTTAGCCAGTATGCAATCGGACTTCCGGGAATCTTCTTGAAATCAGCCGCAGAGGCGCGGTAGAAATTTGGGACAGGGGTGGTTGATGGAGTGTTATTGGTCATGTTTTGCTGGCTCCTAGATAAGTAGTGACTTTCGCTGTAACTCTAGCCGCTACTTTAGCTGTAGATTTAATTTCAGCCGCAAGATCTCCGTGTCCTCTGTGCTCTTTGTGGTTTGTAGCGGTTACTTGTTCGCCTACTTGATTGACTACTTGATCGGTAACAAGTCTGATATAATAGTTCGAAGAGGAAATCTTATGCAACTGGGTCGCTAACTGAGTCGGTGATTTGGATATTACTTGGTCCCCACTTGGTCCTGACTTAGTCCCTACATGGTCCCAGCTTGGTCCCGACTCGGGCCGTGACTTAGGCTGTGACTTGGGCCGTGAGTTCGTCCCATTAATGGAATCAAGTTCACTAACCTGGTGCCGGGAAGTCATTCTTTCTTCACCTTCTTTTCCCTGGTTAAGAATGCACGGCCATTGGGCGTCAGGCGGTATTTCTGCTTGCTGCTTGTGGGTTTTTCGGGGATGGTCATTTCAATGAAACCATTCGACAATAATGGGATCAGGACATTATTCCTGAACTTGGTCCTGTTACTGCGCTCGGTAACGCTCATCAGTTCCAGTATCCCGGAATCTTCAACGCAGGCATGCAAGACCTTGATCTGCTCTGTAGTTAATCCAAACTTGGTCCCTACTTGGTCCCTACTTGGTCCCGACTTAGTCCCTACTTGATTCCCACTTGGTCCCTTAGATAGGGACCTGATCGCTGACTCCTTCAGGTAGATAGTAAAGCGAACTCTCATTCCTATTTCTTCGATCTTAGGTTCTGGCAATTGCAAAGACTCTGCCTCTTCAAAGATACGGGGAACACCACTGCCCCATTGTTCCACAAGGCCCAGTTCTCTGAAAACACGGGCAATAACACGGTTGCGTATCTTGGACACACCTTGCTTGACATCCTCAACGGTCATGCCTGGCACAAGGATACCAGGATTCTCTATTTCCACTCTGTCATCATAGATGGCAACCCTCAACGGAGCACCTATCTGAGAATAATCAGAATGCACTATCGCATTAATAACAGCTTCACGCACAATGTCAAGAGGAATGCTCCACACATCCCGCCGCTTGATCTGTGAGAGATCCGCACCTCGCATGGAATGTTTCTTAATAAAATCTATGACATGTTCAACAGCTATTGGCAAATGTTCATGTATCTCGATATGATCAAAGATCACGCTTTTTGTAGTGCCCTCAAAACGGCCGCACTGTATCCATACATCGGGAAAGCGTTCTTCACGCTCCTTCCCAAAAAGCAACACTCCACCAATAGTTGGAACCAGGTGTCCCTGTTCCTCTGCGAGCATTTTCAAAGATACTATCTCTCGCTCACCCAACTCACGCTTCCCCTTAAACAACTCCTTTGCTGCTACTATATCCAGTGCTTCCACACTAAGATCAGGCAAAGGCAATTCATCAAAAGAAGTACCTGCTGAGGTACGCTTCAGCTCTGCAATAAGCTCCCGGTCAGCTTTCCTGTTAGTGGAACCCAGCCGTACATAAACACCCTCATCATGTCCTTCCTTCTTCACCCAATGAGGACGCTGCCCGCTCGGATACACTTCCACGCTTAGCAGGGTCTTATCCTCAATGGACATCAGTTCCACATTAGGCACCAGGCGTGGCGCTATACCATCAGCAATAAGATCGCACAGTCGCTCCTCCTCATCAAGGGGATTCACCACACCCCGCACCTCTCTGGTGTCGTCCTCCACCCCAATCACCAAACGCCCTCCGGCAGTGTTGGCAAACGCCACAAGCGTCTTGATAATGTTCTTTGGCGAGGAGATATCACGCTTGAACTCCAGCGTCTTCCCCTCAGGCATTGTGATGAGCTGGGAAATGGGAGTGTTCATTGAGCCTCCATTTGTTGAGCAACAATTCTCACCTGCATGACCGCCTCACGTAGCCATGCATCCTTCTCAGCTTCACAGTTGCCATCAACAAGCCGGATATATGCTCCCTTATACTCAGGACGCTGAGCATTCTCAATAACAAAAGCTGTAGTAGAAACAACCTCGCCGCCAATGCTGTCAAAGGCCCGTGGCCCAAGATGTGCCAGAGACAGTATGGTACGCTCATCCAGAATACTCCCCCGGAGTTTCTCAAATGATGAAAGGAACATCCAGCTCTGCATAGTTATCATCGCCACCATGCCCTTCTTCATTGCAAGGTAAAGGTTGCGTTCGATGAACATAGCAAAGAAATCGGATTTGCTGTTGGGATAATTATCCTGTGCAAAGTCCTTCAGTCTCGCATTCATCCCCTTGCCACCCATATACGGTGGATTGGCAACCACAACATGGTACTTCGGGCTAAGACAATCTGCCTGCTTCAGCGCCTGCAAAACCTTCTGGTGTGTACTTAGAAGGGTTAGATTTTCAGAGAGGTTCTTCGATTTCAGTAGCTTCAGGATCCCTGAAACATCCTCAGCCTTCGGGCGGATAAGAGAACCAAAATTATCAGCCTCGTTGAACTGGAGCAGTGTAGCCCGGATGTCGTTGGTGAACAGTTCACGCCCCACAGCACTCGTGTAAGCATTGAGTTCGCCCTCCTCAAAGGATACGCTCTTGAGCACGCATATATTAGGATGGACAGGATTCTGGAAGAACTTGCGGTTCTTTCTCCTGGCCTTCATGGCAAGCGCAAAGGCCGCCAGCTCTCCTGCACGCTCGTCTATCTCTACACCATAAAGATTGCGGGTCAGTATCATCTCCGGAATCTCTGCATGGTCATAACCCTCCTCCTCGTAGATAGCATACAGCAGGTCAAAGGCATAGACCAGCATATGTCCTGAGCCGCAGGCAGGATCGCACACCCGGATGTCCTCCGGGGAGCTGACCTTCAGGAAATCCGTTTCGGATTGTTCTGGCCTGATGTAATAGTCCATCCGCTCATACAGCTTGGAACCGGGTCGGTTCAGCATCCACAAGCGACCTAGTGAGTTCTCCACAAGGTAGCGGACGATCCAGTGAGGTGTGAACAACTGGGTCGCTGCAGGAATATTCTCCTTGCTGATCTTGATATTCTTCTGCAGGTCCTTGAATACCTTATCCTTCTTGGGAGCAATATAATCCTGATATATCCACCCGATGATCTCAACTTCCCTCCAGTCGTCCTCGGGGATAATCTCATTGATATCCTTCACAATGGAATCGATATGCAGCAAATTCTCAGGGAACAGGAGCTCAGTATAGTCCTCGATCTTCTCGAACATGAAAGGCATAGTCCTGTTCAGGTAATTGCACAACCTCAGTATCAGGAACTTGTACAGCTCCTCATCCTTACTCTCAGCCTTCATGTCAAGCACTTGGTTAGAGTCGAGATCCAGGAAGTCCAGCTCTAAGGCATGTGTGATGATGCCAGGCTCTGTCCTCTCAGCATTATCTGAAGTGAACACCTTAACCTGAATATAATCGTTAACTTCCATGAACTTCAGGGCAACAAAACGGTTGAACCAAGTATATGTGACTTCATCCATTACCCGCTCATAGCCCTTGAGTTTAACCTCTCTGACCAGATGCTCACGCTGGTCTTTGATCTTCCTGTTGAAGACCTTGCCACCAATGACAATGGAATCCGAGTGCTCCGAATCGACAGGGAGCAAGTCTTTCGGACGGATGCCGTAGAATGCAGCCCTCTCTTTCACTTCGTGCAGGAGTTTTTCACGCACCGTATCCGAGAATTTGATGACTTTTGCCTTATCCATGTTCAGAACAACCTGATATCGTTTTCTTCAAGTAACTTAAGCAGCGATGCACGCAGTTCTTTGAGGTATGTGTCAAGCTCTTCTTTAGAAGTAATTTTTTCTTCGCATTTGAATATAGAAGGTACTTTTATGGACTCCATACCCCTTCCATGAATAATTTCATCGCCACCGCCAACTGTTCGTTTTCTGATGGTGTTCAACTGATGATTGATTTTGCTATAGGCTTCAGTTTGAAGCTTGTCTAGAGTTGTGGACTGAGCCTGTACAAACACACAATCATTGGCTTCCGAAACACGTGTCTTAAGATTGTAGAAAGGTTGGAGTACTAAATCCATGAAATTCTGTTCAAGCTCAGGATGTGCCTCCATCTCCTTTTCCAGTTCTGCAGTTATATTCACTATTTGTCTGAAAGTATCTTCCTTAAGGTTAGAGAGACTTTCTGAAAGAGAAATTTCTATGTTACTTTCTAAAGGTGGTAGTGATTTAATCTCAGAATAAGGCTCATGTGACTCAAGAATAACTTCAATTTCCTGCACCTTGAATTTTGTTCCTTCATCCATAAATTGCAGGTCCCTCTTGAAGACATCAACTTTCCTAAGCACTCTTCTGAATATCTCCACCTTATTGCTGCCAAAGAATGAGATTACAGGCTCTACCTCATCACGCAATCGTATCAACTCATTCTTTTCAGCAGCAACTTTCTGTAGGAGGGCTGATGGATCGGTTATATTAAGAACATCGTTCAGGAAAGATGCATACTCTTTTACCTTCGGCCTGCCAGGGAACCTCGGCTCCTCTTTATACCTGCCCTCTATCTGCTCAAGATTATTATGCTCCTTGGTAAACAGATCATGCGTGAATTCGAAGAGCTCATTCTCCTTCTCGGGGATATTCGTCTTCTCGAACAAATCCCTCAGCACAGACCTGACACCTTTGATGACTTCAATATTGGTCTTTTCCCTGATCTCAAGCATAAGCTTCTCTGCGGAATCTTTCCTTGTCAGATACCTTACAATTTCTTCAGCATTCTCTTTCTTAAGGATCAGGTATGTTTTCTGGTATCTGAGCTTGATCTCATCCTTTGCAAAGAGCGTAGCTACTAGACCGGATATCGTCATTTCGTTCCAGCCATATGGTTTACGTCTGAACCTGTCCTTGATCTCCTGGAGCACTACAACATCATTCTTCTGGTGCTTTATGTTCAGATAGTCCATTATTTCTCTAAGTGCAAGCTGGTTGGTCTGTGATGCCCCAGCACCAAACCTCTCAAGGTCATCTGCCTTGAGTATCCTCAGGATATCGCTGTCACTGGCAAAATCCATGGTCACATAGCCGGCTTTCTTATAGACATTCTCAAAAAGGAGGTCCAGACCATCCTTGATCCTTTCCTTCGGATTCTTCTTTTCGATGCTTGTGACTTCTTTTCCGTCAACGAATACTCTGGCTTCGGAAACTCCCTCTTCCATAGACTTCTTTGCAGCTTCCCTGTACCTTTCCTCATCGGTCCTTTTAGCGCTGAGGATCTCCTTGACCTCTCCAATATTCGTGTTGGAAGTGTTCTGTGTCAGATATTTGTTTATCCTCAGGTAATTGCGTATATGCTCAACAAACTCAGCATCCTGCGGGAAAACGAAAAGGAGGGTATCGGTTGAATCCACATTGCTCAGGTTCTCCCCATTCAGTGACCTCTGCCCGCTTCCTCTGACAATATCATCAGACAGAGGCGTCAGGAACTTGATGGTCAGATCCGCGCCTGCAGTAGGCTTGTTCTTATCGTCAATGGATTTGTGGAACTTATAATCTTTGTACTTAGCGGGACAAACCTCATCAAAGATATAAGAGAACATCTCATCGAGTATCCTGTGCTTCTCGATCATGATGCTCTTTATCTCGCGGTTGATCTCCTGTTCCTCATTGGTCAGGAAATAGTACTTGTCCCCTGACTTCTGGATAAGTGTCTGTGCCTCAAGACGCTGCAGTGAAGCAGCAACCCTTTCTTTCAGCTTTCTCTTATCTTCATCGACATTGGATATGGAAAGCACCACAAGGTTATCCAGGCTTGGTTGCAGCACACTCACATGCCGAATCATGAAAAGTATCTTTAGTACCTCACAATCCTCATCCTCAAGAAGACCGTTATCCTTTGCCTGCTCAATGGTGCGAGTAATAATAGGGTCAAGGAAGCTCTCTATTGTGTTATAGAACGTAGAGAACGGCACAAGCACACCAAGCTCGTCTTCGGCATACTTCTCGGTCGCCTCCTTAAAAGCACTGAGCATGGAACGCTCACCCTTTGCAAGGTGCTTCCCTGTAAAACCAGTCTGCCTTATCTTATCAAATACCTTCTGCAGCACAAAGAACTGGTAAGGCACAAAGGGATACACATTAACGAAATCCTCATCACCTTTGTACAACTTCATCTCAGCACCCCCCGGAGAGAAGGTCAACAGGTTTTTCAGTATCGTCTTTTTGTCTGAATAGTACGACGTCAGTGACTCCACATACACTTGTTTCTTTGCCAGTATCCTTTTCTTGATAACCTCATCGACATTGGCGCTGGAAAGGCTCAAACGCGTATCGAAACGCCCCTGAATCTTGGAGAAGTCGTATCCTTTGACCTGGTCTTTCGTGACCGTGTCAATATCTGCCTGTGATGTAACAACGACCCAAGCCTTGCCTGCAAGCTTTGTCCCCAGTTCCTCAACAACCGTCTGGAGGTTGAGCATCAGATCGCTATTCTCACCAATATACTGACCGACCTCATCAATAAGGAATATTACCTGGTGATCTTTACCCTTTGAATCACAGTACTTCTTCACTTTTTCGGAAAACTTCTCAACGCTGAAGTGATAGCTGCTTCCGTCGGTTTCGAACAGCCTTGCAAGAGACTCCCTGCTCTGGTACTCACAGTTTGCAAGAGCATCAATAATATTATCCTGCTCAAAAGCATAAGTATTCCTTTTCTCTTCCCAGGAATCCCCATTGATGCGCCTGAACTCTTCCTTGAATTTCTCATAAAGGCCTTTGTTAACCAGATCTTCTTCCATCTCAGCAAGCCAGAGAACATCCCCGAAAAACCCCCTATTCTCATTGAAAACCCTCATCAGGATATTCACTATGAGTTCATCACTGCGGTTTAAGGTATTCGATTTTGAGTCGATGTTAAAAAGAATGACATCCCTCGTCCCAAAATTGACAGCTTTCTCAATTGTAGCAAATAACTGTGTGTCATCTATTTTTTCCCTGAAGAACTCGAGTGCCGATTTCCCCCTCACGACCCTGTTCGCCAAGAGATAGGATAACATCTTGATGAAATGAGACTTACCCGAACCAAAGAAGCCAGATACCCAGACACCTACCTTATCAGTAGGGTTTTCCAGGGCGTTAGAATATCTTTCAAAGAAAAGGTCCAGATGTTTTAGTGTTTCTCTGGTGACCACATACTCATCAAGTTCAGTATATACGTTCTCTTCGTCTTCCTGATCGACCTTGATGACCCCATTGATCTCCCTTTTTATGTCCTTCAGAAAGAGGTCCTTAATTTTTATTTCATTCGTCATTTGCTCAAACCCTTAACTTTGAGAAGCATTATCCGTATTGATTAACCTGAAAGCACGATAGTAGTTTGCATCTCTGAATTTCCCGAAGAGACTCAGATCAAAACCACTGTACCTGCCGGGATAGAACGTAACAAGAGGTATATTGCCAAGAAGAGGCTGCAAGTTATTTAGAATACTGTGAGAGCGAACCATTGGCCATGCTTTACCAACCCCGGTTAAAAAGATCAGCTGGAAACCACCATTCTCGTTCATTTTTTGCTGGATGGCGTTTTTCAAAATGTCTGACTTTAACATAAGCTTCAGCTTTTTAAGCAACTCGTCTGAGCCTTTGCTCTCTTCAAAAGCACTGATCTTTTCTGCAGATATTTTCTTTTCTATTATCTCAAGGCATACCTCATAAAGATCGATCTCCAGAACTTGAATTGATCTTTTTTCTAAAGCCGGTATTATCTTAGTGATAGCATCTCGGACGAGTAATTCTTTTTCAGGAGGATAGTCAAATATCCAGAAGGGAACCTCATTACCAAGGCCCTTTGACTTCAAGAATTCCTCTTTTTGCAGTTCCTCTTTTAAAAGCTCCAGTCTCTCTTCGAGTTTCATAGTTGTCAACTAATAATCTCTTGAATTATTTAAAGATGGTCTTTTTATTTGGAGGGCTTCAAAAATAATCTTTGTTTGCAGGTGTATTCAGGCGTTCAATCTTATCCTCACCAATCTCATAGAAAAAGAAGTCAACTCCATCCACAAGCTCACCATACCTCTTCAGCCATTCTTGTGGAACACGCTTATCGTTGCCAAATATCAGGAACTTGTGCTTGGCTCCTGTTTTCTCTAAAAGCCATACGTGTTCTGCGATGATCGCGAACTTTGCTGGTGGCAAGGACTCTCCACGCACCATTGTATAATATTTGGCATCTCCCACAATCTCATAGTTGTCAGATGTCATATCGAAGATTTTAAGAACAGTCGGATGCTTGCCAGCATATAAGGGTGTTGAATAGTATTTTGACATGAAGGTGCGGGCTTTTTCTTCAAATTCTGAAGCATTATCTGCTGTTCCAGATGATGTATTAACTTCATTTGATTGTGTTTTTTCAAGATGCTCTCTTCGAGCTAAAACAACTACTTGGTTACTTAAATCAACCTCTGTTCGCCATCCCATGGCTAACCAACCATCTACTGCATGTGTATGTGAATCGCCATTATTTGCCCACCATGCTTGATATTCCCTTGCTGATTTAGGGAGAGAGAAGCCCAGAATGCTCTCGACATCTGTGAATCTTAAAGTCAACTTGTTTGAACTGTTGCTTTTTAGATAGTCGCCTAACTTGCTGTACTTACCCATATCTAAAACCTCTTTATGTAGACGGTATTTAACTTTGAGAGTTACCTTAGTATTTCTTGAAGCATATTTTTGTGCGAAGTGCACACTTTCTTTTTCAAAGTAATTTCAACTTCAGGTAGACTTTTTATTAAGACATAACCCTTAGGAGGTTCAAAATTGGTATTTTCAAAAGGATTACTTCCAATCTTCGTCTCGATTTCAGTTTTAATCTTTATTCCTAGTTCATTGTCTTTGAGTAGATTAATACTACTTAGAACACCTGTCAATGCACAGATTGAAGCATCTATTTCATCATCATTAAGTGAAATTTGTTTATTTGATACAAAACCTAAACCTTGAGCAATTGCTGCTAGTTTTATGTCTCCTTTCCATTCATTATCTTCAAAAGAGATTATCGAGTTTTTATAATTTGAATTATTAAGTCCTATTTGCTTCAAGGAAGCGGCAGGATATGTCTCAAATATTCTGGTTCCACATTGGTTTCCAATATCGTCATTAATAATGGAATTTATGTTAGAGAATCTAACAACTGTTGCTCCAATACGATCTGCAAAAGGAGGCAAGGCATTAAAAGCATAATCTACAGGTCTCTTTGAAAGTTGCCACGAATACACAGCATTCTTTATGAAAGGTAAATTTTGCAAATCAATAGGGACATCAACAAACAAAAACGAATTTCTACAACAAGCTTTGAAGATATCCACTTCTTGTCCTATGATTTCTGAAATTGGCATACTTGCACAATGTTTCTTTGAAAAGACATGGTTTTGATATACAGTGATTTCTATTGAATCTTCATCTAAATCTGCACGGGCAAATCCAGATTTTCCTGTAGAATATCCAGCCAAATCCAATCCAAAAGAAGTTTTCATAAAAAACAGAAGTGTATTTTATGTATAAATTTATTTGTTTTTTCTCATGTTAATATTTGCAGCAAATCCTTTCTGATATCATACCACTCTTGATTAAGGTTTAGTGACATTACCCGAACTTTATGATTTTTAAATTTATAACAGTAATCAAAACCTTTTTCAACAGCAGGGTATAATAAGATTCCTTCACAGCTGTGGGTTTTGGCGTCCATTTCTGATTCCTGATTTATTAAATAAGAAAATAATTGGTATAGATTGTTGGAATTTATTTTATCCTTGTCAAATCTTGCCTTAAAGGCTTCTTTGTAGAATTTAGTATCGATTATTATTTTCCTTGTGGGCGATTGCAGAGAAATATCAGTGGACATGATAGGCAACATCGACATAGACATTTCATTGTTAGCTTCAAACTTCCAATTTATATCTTCTCTTCCCACTTTAAATTCTGACTGCTCAATTTTATAGAAGTTTCTAACAAATGCCTCAAATAATCTTGCCATTGCTTTTTCTTCACGTAAGAAATCCTTGAACTTGTATTGTCCTGAAGATTCATCAATAAAGAGATTTTCATTGATTATTTGGCATACTTTTAATGGGAAATCATAATTGTAATTATTCCTGTGTAACCTAATTTGTTTAAAATTAGATTGTCGAACAGAAATTTCAGAAATAGGGGGGAGTTTTATTAAGATTCGGTGTAGTTCATCTCTTAACTCAGAATTAAGGCCATTCGTCCTAATAAGTTTGAAAATTGTTGTTTTCAAAATTTGATTATGTAAAATATCATAATCAAATTCATCGTAAAGGCAAGCAGTTCTATTTGAAAGAAGAAGATTCCTTTTTACAGAAGCAGTAAGGTCTAGTTTTCCCTTAATTCCATTAACAACGTATTCATGTTCAACATAATAGCGATCCAAACCTTGTTTTAACAATCTGGAGGTACTATTTGCTAATATTTTTGCAAATAGATCAACAAACTCAGTAATACTAATAGCTCTGACATCTACAATATCGCTTTCATCAAGCTTGTTCCAAGCATAGCACAAAAGATAGTATATATTTTGAATTGGAATTGACATGGATTTACTCAGATAATAGCAGTTTTACTTCAGTTTGAGATTTTTCTATGTCATCAAACCAATACTCCTCTAAAAGAGGTGCAATTTCATATTTTACAATATCCTCAAACCATTCTTTTTCAGGTTTACTTTTCTTGTTTGCACAGAAAAAGCTATGACCGATCTGGAAACCTTTACCAAGGTTCTTATCTGACTCTATTTTGTCGTTCAATGAACTGATTTTGGCGATTATACCATGTATAAAATCATTTGAAAAACCCTGTGAACTTAATAGTTCAACAAATTTTCCATTGAACTTTGGTTTTAATGGGATGAACCTGAACCTTCTTCTCAAAGCATAATCGACTATAGCCAATGAACGATCAGCAGTGTTCATCGTACCAATCAAATAGAGATTTGCCGGAACAGAGAAGGGAGAATCATCTTTTTCAGAATAAGTAAGATGCACTTTGTATTTTCCCCGTTTATCAGTTTCTATCAACATCATCAGCTCTCCAAAAATTTTGCTGAGATTGCCTCTGTTGATCTCGTCAATTATGAAAAAGTATTTATTTTCAGGATCTGATTCCGCGTTTCTGCAGAAATTATAAAAAATGCCGCTTTTCACCTTAAATGATTCATCAGATGGCCTAATGCCCTGGATAAAATCTTCATATGAATAAGATTGATGGAACTGGACCATTTCTATCTTTGTATCGTCGTTCTTCTTCATCATTTCATAAGCTATTTTTTTCGCAACAAACGTTTTTCCTACGCCTGGAGGACCTTGTAATACAACGTTCTTTTTGGCTTCGAGAGAATCTATTATATCGATTAGCTCAGATTCCTCAATAAAGGGTTTATCTTTATCTGAAAAAAAGGAGTATTCTTTGATGTTCAGCTCTGCTTTTTCCTTTTCATCAATTATATTCCGTTCGTCAATAAGATCTCTTATTATTTCGAACTCTTCAGAAGTCAATTTGAATAAACTGCCCTGATTGTTGACGAATACTTCACAGTTTTCTAAACCTTTAGTTTCTTTCAGGTCATCCCATGTAATAGTGCTCTTAATCAGCTCCTTTATTTCAAAACTAATGGTCTCTCCTTCAGAATCATCATAGTGTAATTCTTCTGTGATTTCAAATATTCCTTTTATTTGTTTAACAGGAGTACTTTCGTAGCCAATTACCAGATCTCCGGGCTTTACTTTTTCAAAATACTTGTATACGCGTCTTTTATTTCCTTTAGCATTATGGGATGTGTATGACTGAATATCGCCTAACTCAAAACTGTCAACTCTCCATATCTTTGGATTTGCATTCAACCACCAATAGTTTTGTGCTCCAGAATCATTTGGCAGCACTTTTGCAGGAGGCAAAACAACTTTCTCAGCCTCAAGATTGGAGAATAATCTTTCATACGAACTCTTAGCAGTGATGTATTTTTCTTTAATATATTCCCATTTTAGAGTTGGTGAAAAAGTATCTGGTCTAAAAATAGGCTTTTCAAAGTCAATAAGTTCGTTTATAAGCCACTTTATCTTTCTAACATGCTTAAATTCGGTTCTCTTGCCGTCAAAGATATATTCTCCTTCAATTACACCAATCCCCAAGCACTTACTTCTTCCCTTATTTGCGATAACTACATCGCCAATACTGGCATCTCTAAAATTTTCAATATTCGAAATGTAATTAGAAGTGGAGGAGTTAGTAACATTCAAGACATCAGCAAGTTCTTCGGTTGTATAATTATTGAAGTTATCTAAATTATCCCAACCCATGGCCATTATACCTTCATTGTAAAAATCATCCCAATGATTGCCATTTTCTCCAGGCGCAAATTTCCAATAATCAATAAGTGAATCATTTTTACTTTGAGTAATTTCTCTTGAATTTCGAAGTTTTTCAAGAACCTCTTCTACGTTATTAAACTCATCAACACTATTCGAGGATGGATCATTTATATCCCAACCAGGAACAATGCCAGCTTCCATTGTCAGACTATTTATACGTAAAAACAACTGGTAGGCTTTTCTATGAGATACTCTTTTATTTGGAAATAGAGCAATCCAGCAAAATGAAGCACCATAATTTTGGGCTCCTTCAAATCCTATTATATGAGTTTTGTATTGCTTTAACTCTAAAGTCTTAATTAGATTATTTGCAATTTTCGCAAGAGCACTATCAACTTCTATTTTATCCTTTGGAAGATAAAAGAAGGGGAAGCATACACTGAAATATTTTTTCCAGTTCACAAAGGGTGTCTTCTTTTTCTCAGGATAATTCAACAACCCATCTACTAATTCATCACCATATTTTGAAAAATAAACTTTATCTTTTGCTACTATCTTATCCTTAATCTCTTCGACTAATTTAGGTGTCACTACCTTTTTATCTTTTATATGTTGCAATATTTCAAAGCGCAGGAGATTAACTGGCTGAAAGTATTGAATTTCAAAAATATCGATTAGCTTGCTTATAGTCTCAGCGTCGAGGTTGTTTAATTGTTCAAAAAGAGATTTTTCATTTTCTTCCAGTTTTCTTAGTTTAGTAGCATGTGCTTGGATAAGGTTGATAGATTCTTGCATTCTTACACCTACACTAAAAAGTTGACGAAGTAATTTTAATTATTAATATGACTTATATAAATATTTTATTTTTTGTATATATATATATATTAGTTTAATAAGACAAATACTTTTGGATAAAATATTCACTGCTGATTTCATCAGTTCCTTTGTTATCTATTTCATGGATAACCTGTCGTAGATTGTTTGTATATACGAACCGCCACTATTTCTCTGACCACTGCTACTGCTGGTTGACAGGGGATGAATCCAGAATACTCTTTCTAAAGGTTAGGTTAATAGATTATCTGCACTTTTCTTAAATTGAATCTCAAATTCTGAACATGTGTTAATAAAAACACTCGTAGTCTTAAAATTGTTTTTAAATATCCTTCAAAGATTGGAACACCAGATCATAAGCGTACTTCTCGTTCTCATTCAACTGGTCCCAATTAGCAGCATGTGGAATAACAATCGACCTGTATTCTTTGCTTCCATTTTTAGAACTTATCATCAGTTTGTTTCCGTTGGAATATTGCCATTCCAAGACATCTTTTAGAGGAGGGTAATGCTTTCGATTCTCGGTAAGCAATCGTATTGAACTTGAGAAGAACTTGGTTGAACTTCCACCCATCAGGATGATCAATTCAGGTTTCATGTTATTGACCACACGGTCAAGATATTTGTTGGCACACCTTAAATCAGGGGCCTTGTCCCTGCCCTTGCTTCTACCAGTGGTGTGCACAAAAGGATAACAGTTCGCAGTGTGCACCCAGAAGACCAATTGTTTCCAGTGTTCAAGTGCTTCACTCAAATTCTGATTAGGATATATCTTAGGAAGTAGAAAATCGGTTAGGAACGAGTTATTTTGGGAGCTTAGTTCATTATCTACCCAGGCTTGCTTGGATGGTGCCTGCGAAACGAATAGTACAGGTTGACCTCTCCAATCATCAACCAAGGGACTGCCATTTATCAATTCATCAACGCTGATCTGGCGCTGCTTTCCGTTTATACGACTATTTAATGGAAAGGTGTATCTGTCTGTGTAGCAGGCAAGATCACAGGTTCTGATTTCTTTTATTATATCTTGCATTGCTTCATTTTTAAGAGAATCTTTAGTGTACTTAGTGTCACCTTTCATATTATCCTTCTCACAACAGATATTCTCACTTAACTAAAGTTATTCATTCAATTTAAATATAATTGCTAATTATATAGAATAAAGCAATTATAGGTGAATTTATGGATTATTTTTGTTCCAAATGCAAAGAAGTGATTACTCCAAGAGAATATGATTATTCAATGAATAATTACAATTGTGCCTTATGCCGAAAACACCAAAAGGATTTCATAGCTTCCAACAGTCAAATTAAAAAACCCGATGATGATTCAAGCAATACAAAAGATTTTGAAAGAAATTCTCAGAATGGTTTATCAAAAAGAGAACATTACTACAAAGAAAGCATGATTAAAGGCAGGATTGCTGAAACTTTAGTTGAAGAACTCTTTTTATCTCTTGATTATTCTGTTTTCAGGTATGGCATGGAAAACACAGTTCCAGGAATAATGAAGCTTTTAAAAGGAGTAAGAAGTGATGTGGCAACTAATATAAGGCGCATGCCAGATTTTGTAATTCAAAAAAACGACAAAGTCTTTTTTATTGAAGTCAAATTCAGAAAAAGTGAAGAGTTTAAGTTCGAGGAGCTACCTGAAGATTATCCATATGAAAATTGTTATTTCGTTATCGTGTCAAAAAAGCACATAAAATGCATTTCATATGAAGAACTTAAAAATGGCAAAGAGATTACTCCAAC
Organism: Methanolobus chelungpuianus; assembly: GCF_024500045.1. Classification (NCBI taxonomy): domain Archaea; kingdom Methanobacteriati; phylum Methanobacteriota; class Methanomicrobia; order Methanosarcinales; family Methanosarcinaceae; genus Methanolobus; species Methanolobus chelungpuianus. The sequence continues at coordinate 309,663 of NZ_JTEO01000006.1, read as the reverse complement.
ATGCCATAATTATCTAGGTAATAGAGAGGAATTCGAATTAGATAAAGATGTTATAATTGATTTTTGTAATTTTGCGGTGAAGTTTTTCGATTCAGTATAAGATTGAGATTAAACAAAAAAGATTAATCCTTAAGATGAGGTGCCAATCAGTCGAAAATACCAACATTTAATTTTGAGATAGGTGACAATGTGGAAAAACCATGTAGTATTTGTGGAGTCTCTTTTTCAGAAGAATTACCTAAATCTGGTGATGACATACTTTGTAGAAGATGTAAAGAAATAGTCGATCTTAATAAGAAAAAAAAGAACTTCAATTCTAGAGAAGTGAAAAAAGCATTAAAAAAAGCATCATTCATTGATCCAACTGGAAATCATCACTTTCTTTGCTATTATACAGGAGTTCCTTGCGATGTAGAGACAGGATTTAAGTCTGATAACAGTGGTTTATGGCACGCTTTTGATTTGACTTTTGATCATTTGAATCCATCATATGGCTACGGTATAAAAGGAGAGGAGCTTGCAGTTTGCTTAAATATCGTAAATCAAATTAAGTCAAATATCCCAGCATCGGTTTTTAAAGAATTCCTAATTCTGCTAGCTAAAAAATTTGAGCAGGAAAATTCTTCCAAATACGATCCTGACTTCAAACATCAGTTGTCAGATTTATTGTATGCTCGACATAGCAAATAGTTCATATTATGCATTAGTTAAGTCTATGTAGATTCAATAAAGCAGATGTATCTATTCTTGCAGGGTTGATGAGTAACTCAAATATGTAAGAATTAAAGCAATGGATACAAAAATTCAACCTTCTGAACACAAACTATTACGAACGCAATGTTGCTCTATTCAAACTTATAAAAACGATCACTAACCACAACTCCATCGAGTCCCATTTTTTTTGCAGATGAATAGGCATCTTCATGAAAGTGTACAATTGGGCTTCCATTTACGTTGAAAGAAGTATTGATCAAACCCAAAGTTCCGAATTTCTGGTACATTAATTCTAGCAGACAATAAAGGTTCTTGTTTCCTTCATCACCTGCTTTTATTACCTGCACCCTTACACTCCCATCTACATGAATTACCCCTTTAAGATAGGACCTATATTCTTCCTTCACGATATATTGTCCAAGCATATAGGCTGCTAGATTGCTTTCACAAATGTCCCTGGTGAAAATTTCCTTAGCAACAAAATCTGCTACAATAGGAGCTATAGGTCTATACCATTCACGTTTCTTAATATCCTCACTTACTTTTTTTCGGATTCCAATATCATCAGCTCTTGCAATTATGCTTCGATGACCAAGGGCCCTGGGACCTATCTCACTTGCTCCCATACATATCCCTATGATTTTTCCTTCCTGGAGATGTTCTGCCACTTCTTCAAGATCGATTTCCGACAGTTCTGAATATGAAGGTACGTCAAAATTATTTAAAAACGGTGATTGCTTTTTTATTTCACTATGATCAAGGTATTCCAGATATGCCGCTGCCCCCAATGCTAGACCACAGTCACTTGCAGCTGGAGGTACAAATATTTCCTTGAACAAACCACTACCTTCAATCATTGAATTCGTTATAATATTGAGTGCTGCACCTCCGGAATAGTAAAGGTATTCAACTCCTGTTTTGTTGGACCATTTTTCAATAAAGGTAAATATCTTTTCCTGGAAATCCTTTTGGATACATGCAGCAATATCCATGAAAAATAAATTGTGAATGTCGAATCGTTTAAAATCGGTCTTGAAATGTATGTTTATAATATCAAGCAATTCATCTTCGTTTCCTTGAAAATCTAAAAAGAAAGAGTTTTCCTGAAGCCAGTCCATAATTTCTGGATTTGCTTCTCCATATGAGCTGTATCCCATCAGCTTCCCTGGAATTGATAGATGGTCTTTGAGTTCATGCCCTAGAATAAAGCATACAAGTGGATTTGAATTAAAATTATTCATCACATCTTTTAGTTCATTCCAATTGTAATCCAAGCATTGAATGCATTTACCATCATAGTACCAAACAGAAGAGCTGGAATTATAGGCTCCTCCATCTATATGGACCATCAGACTATTACTCTTCAATTTTCCGATAAAAGGCAGGCATGATGCAACGTGGGCAAATTCATGACACATCACATATGCTTTTACCTTTTTTTCATTCAGGCCATCAAAATAGTATTTGCAATATGCAGGTACAATGATGTCCTCTACATTCATCTTTGAAAGAGGTTCAATTCTCAGATTGCCATCGGAAGAAATAAAAGAATTACCCAAAAATGAATTCACAGATACTATTCTGATATCTTCACTAATATCAGCATATTTTTCAATGATTGATGTTATGCTTAGAGATAATTTGTTATCATGTTTAATTCCTGTGTACCTTTCCAGTTGAACCGCACTTACAACTTCTCCATTCTTCATAATCACAATGGAATGGTCATGTGCATAAGTAGGTCTTTCTTCGTAGTAGGTAGTGTCAGTGATTCCGTATATGCCAATCGTAAGCATTTTATCCTCTGTAGTTTAGCATTCATTTCCGAGCCATTGCCTTACAGCCATGACATGTTCCTGAGGCACTCCGATTTGTTGCAGTATGCTATGAACCCCGCCAAGTTCTTCTATTCTTCCAAACAGATTATCTGCATCCTTTACTTTCAAATCCATTCCTGTTGCTAGAAAATCCTTTTTTGCTAATTCCTCAGGAACCCCTGCAATAAGTTCTGCAAGAGCAATCAACACACCAGTTCTATCTTTACCGGAATGGCAGTGCACGAGAGTTGGGACTTTCTTCGCAAGAAATGCAAAGAATTGCTTAATCACATCCGTGTTGTTCAGTAGGTCTGCATGTAAAGAACTTGTCAATGGTCCAAAAACGAAAGGAGCGCTTAATTTTGTATTCATACCTAAATGCTGGACATCAAGCAGTTCATAGGTATATTTTGTATAGGGATACCGGGAAATTTCATGCTCAAGACGAAGATCTACAATCCTTTCAATTCCCAGCTGCTTGATCAATAACTCATACTCCCTTCTTGATTCAAACCTGGAAAGTGTGGATGATCGATATAGTTTTCCTTTCTGTAAGATATCAGGAGCTACCCAAGCTACATCCCTTAAATTCCACACCATATCCCTGTTTAGGACACTTCTTATGAATGTGAATATTTCTCGTGGATTTCTTGGAAGTTCGGGATATTTTGCGTAAAGATGACCATAGGTCAGTAAGAATTCTGCGGTCATATGCTCCAATTTGGGAGGGATGTCTGATAGTTTCAATGTAGAAGCAAGTCTTTCTGTGGATCTTTGCCGATCAGTACTCATGTCTTCCAGGAATCTTCTTGGTGTGTATAAAAATGAATCATTCCCTTTTTCTAGTTGCACAAGGCGAGCATATCTTGTAAATGCCAGGTTATAACTAAAGTAAAATCTGAAGACGTCGCCTTGGTTAGCATATCTTGATGCGGTTTCAAAAGCATCCAAAAACTTCTCTACTTCTACATTTACAAGAGAGAAAAGGTCAATTTTTCCTTTAATTGTTTCATCTTTCCATTCCCTGAAAGTATTGATCAAAAATCCTTTTTTATCTATCAGGACTGCTTTATCAGGATTGTCTATTAGTGAACCTTGATACATCACTTTGATATCTGAAATTTCCTGAATTGCATTCAAATCAACCCTCAGGAATTCACTTCCAAGAAAGATTATCCATTTTTTAGTATCGGGTTTAATAACAAATTCATTAAATGGAAAGAGAAAATCCATAGCCTCACTCAGAATCTTTTCAGGCATTGCTTTGGGGACAAAAAGAACAAGATCAATATCAGCTTTTGGTCCGGCATCCCCTCTTGCATGGGAACCCAAGATTGCAAGACCTTCAATATCATCATTATTCCTGGCGAATTCTTTCATATGATTGATTACATCGTGAGTTAACATTTCAGTTCACCATCCACAAATCCCACCAATTCATCATAGATGCTTTCAATTGACTTTGTACCATCATTTTCAAATATAGCTGCCTGTATCTCTTTTTTTGCAGTCCATATTTCTGACCATGTCATTTCAATTCCTTTGTAGATGGAATCTGCAGATTCATGGAGGTCGCCCCATGGGAAAGGTGTCGGAACCTTATTGGTTCGATCTAAAATCCTCATGGTACTAATCTTCGGAGGAGTGTCAAGCCAGATCAAAATAACAGGCATTCCTGAATTCAAAAGTGCTTCACGCACGGCGTAAGTATGAGGTCCTGCACCTGAGAATTCAAGAACAGATCCTTCAGGCCTTTCACATGTTTCAATGAAACTTTCCCATGCTTTATATTCTCCTGTAACAGTTCCGTCTCCAAATAATTGCCTGAAACCATCTATACTAACAAAAGACAATCCCACGTGTTCAGCCATCATTTTTGCAATAGTGGTCTTGCCAGCACCAAGAGTTCCAATGATTAATATCTTTGGACCACTAAGTTTTGATTTTGATGATTCGGAAGGAAGCTCCATGATTTCTGAACCATTCTCATCAATGATAACAAATTTACCATTGCTGTCTTTGCATAGAGACTGACCATTATAAAAGGGTTCAACTGATTGGAATCGTCTTTGATATACAGGCTTACCTGAATAATCAACGTGACACCACCCTTTTTCGTCCCGTGCTCTGGCAAATCCTTTGTGATAGACATCAAGTTCAAGATAGTACTCTCCATGAATGGTCTTCCCATCTTCATCAATATGAGTACAAAGGCCATTAGCCAGCTTAACTGCAGCTGAACCTTCCCTAAAATCTCCTGCGTAACAATATCTTTCGGGATAAGCATCATCGCCATCTACAGTTATGTGGTGATATATGAGATCATTTTCTCTAACGGTACAACGTCCATATTGAAAATTCCCACACCAAGCAAATTTTCTCTCATATGCAGGATTACCGTTTTCATCGATATGGTACCAATCATTATCCATTTTTACACTAGCTCTGCCTTCATAAAAACCGAATGCTCTTGTGAACTTCCTACCAAAGACCGTTTCTCCATTAGGGTTTATGTAAAACCATTCCTCTGCTTTTCTAACAGGAGCAAATCCGGGAGGATGGAATGCAAGTACTTCGTCAAATCTAGCATCGTACAGAGAACTTTTTGCTAAAACATGATGCGTACGGTCGATAGATATGCGTGAATTTTTCCATGATTCAACAGTATTGGGTTTACAAGAATCTTTCAAACTTGACCGTGAATTCGATTTTTGCACAATTACTCCTCCTTCATATTGTTGCAGGTCTTCGCATGTTGCATATCTCACATACAGGATAAGTTTTGTATCCCGTTACCAATTCGGTATATTTTGGACCATGCCAAATATATTCCAAACCACCTTTCTGGGTTACAAAACCGAATTCACCAAGTTTCTTCCTTTCTGGGTCTGGGGCACAGCATGGGTCAAATCTTCCTTCATGATTAACCCAAGCTTCTTTCCCTAAAAATGGGCAATTCCATTCAGTTGGCAAGGTTGAATCTTCGGCTTCAGGCAAATGTACAAAGTTCTCAAGAATTACATGTTTCCCACTTGGAAGATTGTATCTTTCAGATACCTCCACACATTTGTCTACAATTTTATTCCATCGCAGGCGAGATTCTTTTGATCTACGCAAATCCAATTTACTTGTCTCTGGATAATGCACCCATATATGGTGACCTTTTACCCTATCTATTCCAAGTTCTGCAGCCATCTTAACAAGTGCCGGGAGTTCAATCAGATTTGCTTCCATAAATGTGCATTGTAGTGTTAATCGACATCTATTATCCCCTGATTCCGCGATATCATCCCTTATTTTTATGAAAGATCTAAGTTCTTCGAGTCCTTTATAAAAGTTTGATCCCTTCATAATTGACTCCTGGGTTTCCCGAGTAGCTCCATTCCATGAAACCTTAATGTCACTACATACTGGACACAATTCTCTGGCCCATATTTCGGCTCCTTTTCCTGGCCATGTACCATTTGTTGTGAGATTGATCATAACTTCATTCTCACGGGCAATTTTGATTATCTCATCAAAATGTCGATAAAGTAATGGCTCTCCCATTGTTGAGGGGATTATTTCGATCAAGCCTCTTTTTGATAACTGTACAACCGTCTTTCGAATAACATCAATATCCATCCTTCTTTTCATAGAACTGTTCTTAGCCTTGTTGAAGGAACTATGTTCCTCACACATTATGCAGTTGAGATTGCAATCATCAGGATTCATATCAAAAGTGATTCGCCATGGACCTGAATTATCATTCTCCATGCGAACACACCTCTGATCTTGTCTTTACCAGATTGGCAAACAGGTCGTTCAATATGTTGATATGTTTTTCAATTGAATGGATAGTTCCGTCCTGAGAATTGATATATCCTGAATTGCCCATTTCGACTAATTCTTCTGATTTGTCTATGGCAGATTGGAGCTTTAATGCAAGGTCCTCCACATCCCGATGTTTGAAAAGAAGGCCGTTTATCTCATGTTTTACAAGTTCACTCATCCCAGCATGGTTAGCAGTTATCACCGGAACTTTCGCTTGCTGTGCTTCTTGAATCACAAGAGGTGAATTCTCATCCCATATGGAAGGAACAACGATTGCATCAACATTATTGAATACAGAGATTACAATTTCTTCATTTCTGTATTCAGGCATCCATTGAACTTTCTCTTTCCTATTATCTGGCAGGTCTTCTACCATCATTTTAAGATACTTCACATCTGCAGTCTCTCTACCCCATATTCTAAGCTGAGCATTTCCCTTTGTCTTTCCAAAGGCTTTAATCAAAAGGTCTACTCCTTTAGCAGGTGCAATCCTTCCAATGTATCCAAAACAGAAATCTGTCTCTTTGGTCCTTACTCTATTTTCAAGTCTTCCAAGGTCAAAACCATATGGTTCAAAAATAATCTTTTTTTTGTCTATATTTAGCTCATCTATCATTCTCTGCATAATATGCTGGGAAGGAGCTATGAAAAGATCAATGAAATTAATCTGCCTTTGTATCTGTTCCATCCTTTGTTCGATCCATCGTGTCCACTGCTTAATGTCCTCGTCTTCATTGGCAGGAACTCCACCCCATATCCGAGACATGCAATGAACAGCACACCTTTTGTTATCTTGACCCGGACACAACCTCCATGTTTCCTCTTCACCGAGACACATTTGGAGGAATTGTCCTCTGGGACAGGCAAGCCAAAAATCATGGAGTGTAAATACAACAGGTATACTCCGCTTACCTGCAATCTCAGGTATTCCTGTAGAGAGGTGATTTAGATGGCCGATGTGAACAATATCGGGTTTCTCTATATCCACCACCTGTGCAAAAGCAGCATCCATCTTTTCATTTCTATACCTGTCTCGTGAACGTGCATGGTTTACAAAATAAAGTCGAATAAGGGGTTCAACTTGGTCATGTCCGACTCTGATGTCAAAATCCTTTTTGTAAGGGTTTTCTTCTCTTGTGAATACCGCAACATCATGCCCTTTTTCTATAAACCCTCTCGAAATTGTCTGAGTATATATCTCAGATCCTGCATTGTAAAGTGGAGGATATCCATGTATCACCTCAAGTATTTTCAATTCACTCCCTCCTCAGCTGGACAATTGGTTGACAATTCACTACTCGAACTGGAAGAGACACCTTTTGCAGAACTGGATTCTAAATGCTGCTTGAAATCCTCTACAAGCAAAGTAATACCATCTTCAAGTGCAATCTTGCAATTAACTCCAAGGACATGAGACAACTTTGTGGAACTGCCAATAAAATATGGGACATCGTACTTTCGAGGCTCTCCTTGGATAATAGATGGCTTTGTATGCGTTATTGAAACAATGATGTTCACAAGTTCACCCAGATTTGTACCTCTTTCTGTGCAAACATTTAGTGTATGACATCCTAAGAGTACTCCCATTTCGATCATACTAACAGCTTTGATAATTGCGTTGACAGTATCATCGACATGGGTAAAGTCAAAAACATGGTCATTCCCATCTATGCGTATATTCTCTTCAATCAAAGCAGAACGAATGAAAGCTGGGATGACTCTTGTAGCATGATCGTTTACCGATCCATATACGTTTGAAAAACGGAAAATAATAGAAGTTGCTCCTGTAGACTCGTTGTACTCTCTGACAGAGCTTTCAGCAGCAACTTTTGATTCACCATACACATTAACAGGTTTGGGCTCCAAATTCTCATCTGCAGGTATCTTTTCAGGAATGCCATAAACTTCTCGGCTACTCCCATATATGAGCCATGGATATTCACCAGACTTGACCAGATCACTTATGAGTGCTTGAGTTCCATTGACATTTACCTTGATACATCTCTCCGAATCAAGTTCTGCGTCAATTACTCTGGACACTGCTGCAAGATGTATTACACCATCAATGTTATTGATTGCTTCTTTTCTTGCTGCTGCATCAAGGATATCCTCAGGAGCAGAATATGTAGACAAAGAAGGATTGATGTCAAACCTCCTTACCAAGTGGCCTAATCTTTCAAGTTGTTCGCAAAGTTTCGTGCCAATCAGACCACTGCTGCCAGTTACAAGTATTCTCATGCTGTTGCACTCCTGGTTACGTAACATTGATCGTTCTTCACTGTTATCTCAAATCCACGTATTTCTAAAAACAGGGAGGCACGCTTTGTGTTGCCAAAAATATCATTTATTGAGAAACCTGCTTCTTTCTTTAGCTTTGAAGATACATCCGATAATCTGTGCTTTTTGCTATCCGAAACTATTCCTAGTAGCTTAGTGACTGGCTCAGGAAGTTTTTCTGTAGGAATACTTGAACAAGTAGGGTTTTTTACGACAAGCTCTTTGAAGTTAGGTATATCCACGACTTTTGTTTCAGTATTTTGTTCAAGAATATGCCCTTTCTTCTCAATATGATATTTGTTTATCTTACACCTGTCAGAAAGGGGAATGATGAAACGGTCTTCAACAAAACAAAAAGATAATCTTCTGTCTTTAATAAAATCACGTAATTCAAGAGTACACCAGCTCTTAGAGATGTGGTCACTAAAAGAATCGTTACTAAGAATCAATGAATCTGCATCAAATGCCGCAGATATAAGAATATTATCGTCATCTACGTTTACTAAACTTATTTTTTTTGCAGAAAGAAGTCTATCGATTACTGAAACATCTGTTACATTTTTGTTTTTGTTCTTTCCATTATACATATACTGAGGAAGAATTGCATGTGCTTCAAGCCCAAATGTTGAAAGTCCATCGATTGCATGTTCTATACGTGCAGCCACAATCTTTGTGGAAGTAACGTGGGAAATATTAGCACCATCAATAATAACATCAAAACTCATTGTTCACCCTCAACTTCTTTTATAATAAGCACATATTCCACACTTTCCATTTTGTTTATGCCCTTCAACAATTTCGGGATATAAGGCATGGAATGCTGTCCATCCGCCGTCAAGGACAACAACATCTTCAACTCCATGGAAAGTCTTCAGCTCAACAGCTGCCAGAAATCCCCGTGCAGAACCTTTCACTTCATCTTTTTTCTTTTTGGGGTAGCCCTGGCTTATAAGAACGAACTGCTTGTCACGATTTTGTTTTACAATTTCCTTTAATTCATTATATCCTTCAGACTTTTCGTCTCTAAAATCCGACCATTTGATATGTTTTGAACCTGGAAGATAACCCTCATACCACTCAGAATCTCCTCTTGTATCAATTAATACAAGTTTTTCAGCATCAATTTCTAATTTTTCTTTCAAGCCCACGGGTTTTATGAAAGGAACATTGATGACATCAGTCCATTTTTCTGATTCACACAATAAACAAACTGTGTGATAACCAACTTCGTGTTTTCGGCAAAATCTATTGACACGATGTCCCATCTCAATATGAGCTGTTACATCACATTTAGGACACATAGGCTTGTCACAGTCCACACATATTGTCACATATGGCAGATTGTGCTTTTCGCAGACCAGTTTTGCCTTTTGCGCTTTCTCAATAAGCTTTGACCAGCTATCATCGTGAGCCATTTCCAATAGTTTTTGTACATGCTTAGATGTTGTCTTTGAATCAAATTTTTCCATAGACCAATCAAATACTACCTTAACATCACTTTCAATAGCAATCGAGCTTCTTTTCTTACTGTCCATAATGTCCCCTTCTAAAGATGAAAGTGGGTTCTTAAACCCGCCTTCATTTATTTTGTTTAGATGCTGCAGATTGTGCTCTTGCTTTGAAGCCTTGATTTTTTCCAGTACTATCTGCATGAGATTGTATCCTTGCAGCATCCTTCGAAGTCATTTGAGATTTCTTAGACATATTCTACACCCCTATTTATATGTTCACGCATGCGCATGTATTATCATATGCATGCATATGCATGCAAAAGGGTAAACGTATTTATCAGATATAAAACTTGTTACAGTATCAATCGTTGACTCGTACCAATCAGAAATCCAGAATGTTCTTATAAGTTATAAAAAGAAATGCTGATTATTAACGGAATGTACATACAATAACACGTACCTACAAATTGATTTAGACATGTGTGTATTAGAGTCTGTGTCAACATTCTGCTTGAACTATTTCCAGAACATCATGAAACATGCAATATCTAATAGGCCTTTAAACACTACACCAAATCTTTCATATCTACTTACCAACTTTCTAAACCCTATCTTTAACCATGCAAAGAACCTTTCTATTGCTCATCTTTTAACATAAGTTTCATGGTTAAACCTTGCATATTTGCTTCTTTTCCTTTTTCTCTTATTGCTAATATTGGTTGGAATGTTGCTTCTAATCACGAATGGTCAAAGGAAATCCTTCACAGCGTGCACAAGCATGGATCTTTAAACCTTTCCTATTCTATGGCCGCTGTATGCAGAATCTTCTCCCTTTTTTGTTTCGACGAAAGTACTATCAACACATACAATGTCCATAGAGAACTTACCCTCATTGTAAGCGGAATCCCGAAGGGATTTCACGATTCTATATCAGATTGCATCTTCTGACCACTTTTTAACTTCCCCATGCAATTGAGTGAGAACCGTAACAACCAGGCATATCTCCTCACCTGCGACCAGTTATCAGGACAAAGAGAATGTCGTTGGCGACCTTAAGGTCATCAACTCTCCTTCTACCGAAATAGGTTGTGGCGGTAAGTGTGCTTTATAAACTTCCATTGTTCATCAGAGAGTTCTCCGAATTCCATCAACTCCCCATAAGACCGTTAGAAGAAATAGTATTTATAATTTTGATATGGGTTCAATGATAGTTTTGTAGAATTTGCTATGGTTAGTTCTATGTTAACCAACCACAAATTCTCAAAAAGGAATTAGTTATTCAAATTAGATTTCCTATAGAGCCACTCTAACCATAAAAATAAAATTTCCTGATTCTTACTGCCAGCAGATGTGTGTCTTCGGCACCTAGTGAGGAAGAGAACAAAAAGAATGGATGTTTGTTATTGAAGGAAGAAATGCTGGACACCATTAAGGAGATAATAAAAGAGTTAGGAAACTCCTTATTAACTCCTTCTTGTCAATACAGCCCAATTACACTACTTTTTTATTAAATTGGCTCTGATCCAAAGCCGGTTTTTCCTATTGCTTATTGTCAGGCGTTTGTGCCTTCGGCACGGTCACGGTGACGAATGAACATAAAGAATGGAGGTGATGGTGCATTGATGTAGTAATTGATGTTGGCTCATTAACTGTTTAAGAAAGGACATGAAAAAAGATGATCAGAAACACTGGAGTTATGGGCATTCCAACAGACTATAGAGATGTTGAAACACATGATTTTTGCAAATCATATGATAAATCTGCATGCCAGCACTCATATTTAAGGCACACCTGTTTGAAAGAGATATCTTAATGACAGAAGTTCATCATACTACCCCAAGTATTTCCGTAGTGAGCAGATGCTAGAGATTTCTGCCGCATAAAGGATAGTTATCTACTGTTTGCAGAATTCTCTATTTGCTTTTGATGCATTATTTAATCGGATTTCATTTCCCCTATATTATAAAAGGGGCTCTTGAGGAGGAAATCAATTTTTGGAGCAGAGCTAGGTTGATACTTACATCGTAGGTTTCTTATTCTACCCGAATGTCACGCAATGTAGGGAAACACTATATGAAAGCAGATGAGAATCGTAGATTAGATATTTTCTGACCGTAAAGCAGTTACATGATAAAGATTGATTGTAAATTAATTTGCCGAGAGATTCCATTATGTAATATTTTTCACCAACTTCACCTCATGCTTCCATATATTGTTTACTCATAAATTTATTCATTCCCATTATGGTTAAACTTATTTTTCCAAATTTGAAAACTTCAATATGCATATTCAAACTGACCTTGTTTCTAAAAATAGTCTGCATGAACAATTTTTCAACTTTTGAAGGAATTAAATAGCAGGTAACTGCATGGATTGAGTTACCATACCCTGTTATCAGAGTCCTCTTTTGAGCGAAACAGGTTTTCTACAGAAACGGGAAAATCGAAACTTTAAACGGAAAATAATGTGTAAATCAAATACCAAAAGACTTAATTGCTTATACTCCTTTATGCTCATAGTTCACAATCGTGAACTGTCCGTTTTAATGCGGACTAAGTTCAATAAGAACATTATATACACAAGGAGATACAAAATGAGGAATCGTTTTTGTTGATAGTACACATGGAATTGAGATAAAACACATTAAGCTTGAAAAGCTGCCACCGTCGGCTAAACTGGTTTTTAATGTCCTGAAAGCAAACGGACAGATGACGCAGAAAGACATAATCCGTGAAACAGTACTTCCTTCACGAACTGTCCGATATGCGATAAGCCGGCTCAAGGATGAGCAGATATTAATGGAAAGATTCAATTTCATAGACTCCAGACAGAGTTTTTATGAAATCAATAATTATTCAAGCGAGGTTCCTGCAGTATAAAGTGTAGACCCCTCATTGAAAAAAGGATGAAACTTCAGTGTATTCATTGGTGACTAACTCCTCTTTGTAAAGGAGTTAATTTCTTCTTTTTTTGGAATGCAATATAGATTAACAATCTGTGTGGGATCCTTATATGAACAATAATCAGCATTCTAGCTCTTTACAAGATCTATAAAAACAAAACATTTACGTAAATAGCTTAAACCACGTTTGGAGATTTGAACTTCAATCCGGAAGCTTGTCACGAATAACTAGAGACAGTCCTATTTCCATCGCTCAAAGTCTTTCCCAACCTCCTTTTTCCAGATAGGTACTTTCTCCTTGATCTGCTCTATTATGAACTCACATGCCGAAAAAGCCTCCCTCCTGTGCCCGGCGCTGACAGTGATTAGCACTATGTTATCCCCTATATTCAAAGGGCCATACCGATGGACTATATCTACAGATTCGATGGCATAGTCCTGCATTGCAACATCCTTGATCTCCTCCAAGAACTTAAGGGCAGCTTCCTCATACACTTCAAGCTCTATCCGCTCGATATCATCATCCCTGACTATTCCAAGGAAAGTCACAATCGCTCCAGATGCCGGCTTTTTAGCCTGCTCGATCATGGAAGCAACATCAAAATCATCCTTCGTCACGCTGATCAAAGTATCTTCCCCTCGATAGTCAGCCGCCGGATACAGGCGGGAAGAGTGCTAGTTCATCCCCTTCTGAAAGAATGAGATTATCAAAATATTCTCTGTCAATCCTTATGCTATTTAGCATCCGGATCAAATGACCCTTCAGGTCACCATTTTCCGCAAAGAGGATATCAGCTTCAGCGCTGCTCTGGCGTATCGTATTGAGCAGCCATCTCACAGAGCTTCCATAGGGACATTCGATCATTCTGTCTGCACCTAATATCTCCTTTACCTGAGCAAAAGTCCTTAATCTTATTTGCATGATTCTCCAATCTCTTTAGTTAAATCGCTCATGTCACCACATGCTTCGCAATTATCACGTCTTTTCACTGTAAATGTTTCCATGTTAGCATTGAGTCCGTCCCATACGAGCAGCCTGTTTGCAAGGGGTTCACCTATCCTGAGCAGACATTTGATCACCTCGTTAGCCTGGATGAGTCCGATTATACCGGGAGCCACACCTATCACCGGGAAGATCTCCTGGGGTGGAGCCAGGGTAAAAATGCACTTCAGGCAGGCTGTCTTTCCAGGGATGACGGTGGTAACCTGGCCGTCAAAGCCTCTTATGGCCCCATGGACAAGAGGTACTCCTGCCCTGAGAGCTGCCTGATTGAGAAGATACCTGATATTGTAACTATCCATTGCATCCACGATTACATCTGCATCTTTGGCAAGGTCCATTATGTTTTTCTCGTCAATGGTCAGGCTTTGGGCAATAACATTGATATAAGGATTGATTTCTCGGAGTTTTTCTTCAATGGACGATGCTTTTGTTCGTCCGACATCTTTTTCCCAGTGCAGCACCTGCCTGTTCAGATTGGTTTGCTCGATGACATCCTTGTCCGCGATATAGATATGTCCCACACCGGCAGCTGCAAGATATAGGGCTATGGGACAACCCAGACCCCCAGCGCCTGCGATAAAAACCCTAGACTGTTTCAACCGTTCCTGACCATCTCTGTCAAATATCATCATCTGACGCTGATATCTTTGCAACTCATTTTCATTGAACACTGTTTCACACTTCTTGGCAAATTCATTATTCGAGTCCTTCATTTCAAACCGGCTGAAAAAATCGTGATATATATGCGGATTTCACTTACTTTGCTGCCAACGGGGACATACTTCTAAGCTGCTCAACAACAATAGGAATGACCTCAAGTAGATAATCCACATCATCATCCGTATTCTCCTCTCCCAGTGTCAGTCGTAATGAACCATGTGCAATCTCTTGAGGCAACCCACAGGCAAGGAGTACATGCGAGGGATCCACTGAAGCTGATGCACAGGCACTGCCTGTGGATGCATAAATGCCGTAATTATCCAGCAGCAGTATGATCGATTCTCCTTCAATATATTCGAAAATGACATTCACATTGTTTGGAAGGCGCTCCGAAGGGTGACCATTCAGTATCGTATGCGGGATGGAAAGCAGTCTTTCTATGAGGCGGCTCTGAAGCCTTCGGAGATGCCTGTTCCGGGATTCAATGTCATTTGTTGCCATTTCTATAGCTTTCCCCAGACCTACGATGCCTGGCACATTCTCTGTACCGGCTCTTCTTTTTCTCTCCTGAGAGCCACCGTGGTGGAACGAATCGATATTGACACCGTTTTTTATGAACAGTGCACCAATGCCTTTCGGACCATAGAATTTATGGCCAGATAATGACAGAAGGTCTACGTTCATCGATACTACATCAATTGGAACTGCGCCAATAGCCTGTACGGCATCTGTATGGAAATACACGTTGTGTCTGCGTGCTATCTCTCCTATCTCCCGTATTGGCTGGATAGTGCCTATTTCGTTATTTGCGGTCATTATTGTGATAAGTGTGGTCTTATCAGTGATTGCAGTTTCAACGTCTGCAGGGCTGACGCGGCCGTATCTGTCAACAGGAAGGTAGGTGACTAAGAATCCGTGTTCTTCCAGATACTCACATGTATGAAGGACCGCATGGTGCTCAATCTGTGAGGTTATGATATGGTTGCCTCTTTCAATATTGGCATATGCGACTCCCTTGATAGCCCAATTGTCAGATTCTGTTCCTCCTGACGTGAAAAAGATTTCCTCCGGCAGAGCTCCGAGCGCTTTTGCTACATTCTTCCTGGCTTCTCCGATTGCCTGCTGGGATGCATTGGAGAGTTCATAAAGCGACGAAGGATTTCCAAAAATCACAGAGTAATAGGGCATCATCTTTTCCAGAACATCCGGATGAGTTGGAGTGGTTGCTGCGTGATCTGCGTACACGGCTCTTCTGTTTCCTTCTGTCATTCTTTTCCTCTTTTAAACGTTTATCCTGCATTGCTCTTGCTGAAACTCTTCAGCAGGCACAAGGTATTTTACCAATTGAGCCTTTTGTGGCTTTATTCACAATTGTGAAGGACATTTTCAAGTTTAAAGTTTTTGGTTACATCAGATAAACTGCATGAATAAAATTACAAATCATAAACGGCTGGTAGATGTTCATGGAAAAGAAGAATCAGATTGATGCATTAATAAAAGAGCTTGCAGGAAATAATGATATGCTTATTTCGTATTCCGGAGGTATCGACAGTACCCTGCTTGCGGTCTTAGCACAAAGAGCACTTCCAGGAAACACCAGATGCATACTCCTTGATGCGCCCATAGTTCCCAGAAGAGCTGTCAGGGAAGCAATGAAAACCGCAGAGGAACTAGGCTTGTCCTGTGATATCATACCTTTTAATATTATGGAAAATGAGGAATTCCGAAAAAACCCGGTAAATCGCTGCTATCTTTGCAAAAAAGCATCAGCAAGGGTCCTGAAAGCTCATGCGGAGGAAATGGGGATTTCAAATATTGCCGATGGCATTAACGCTTCAGACCTAAGGGAATATCGCCCGGGACTTAAAGCAAGTGAGGAAGAGGGACTGATCCATCCTTTACTAACAGCAGGTCTTGAGAAGGATAACATAAGGAGAATATCTAAAGACTGTGGGATTCCCATCTGGAACAAGCCTTCGTCTGCATGCCTTTCATCACGTTTTCCCTATGGTGAGGAAATAACTATTGAAAAACTTCAAATGATAGAGAAAGCTGAGGATTTCATGCAGGATCTGGGTTTCTCCCAGTTCAGAGTGCGTCTTCATGATAAGATAGCCCGTATCGAACTGGTTGCCAATGAACTCGAAATAGCTATTCTTGTCCGTGAAAGGATTGTAGAGTCACTACAAAGTTATGGTTTTTCCTACATCACCCTGGATCTCAAAGGATACAGAAGCGGAAGCATGGATGAAGTATTGTAGTCTTCATCTTTTTACTGTCTTAAAGTTGTTTCCTGTTAACTCCATTCATTTTCTGTTTTTTGCTATCTTTGCCGCTGAAATATCAAAATCCGGATGAATATACTAATTATTGCTTAGTTGCCAGCATATAATATCCATTCTGTCCATTTGTATACCGGTGTATTCAATGAATATTTATAAAATATATACTTACTCGGAAAAGGATTTGCCGGATATCTCCCCCGGATTTGAGTTCAGTATCTTGAGGGGTGTTGAGAATGGCAACAATTGATCTTAAGGATATTTCCCTTTCCTACGGGAACAACGGTACAGCCCATCAGGCGCTCTCAGGTGTGAATCTCAGTATTGAGGACGGAGAGTTCGTTTCGCTCATTGGCCCCTCAGGATGTGGGAAAAGCACAATAATCGATGTGCTCTCAGGATTAAAATCTCCAACATATGGTTCTGTTCTGGTAGACGGGGTTCCGGTGGACGGACCCGGGACTGACCGTGGTATAGTGTTCCAGGATTATTCGCTCTTTCCATGGATGACCACATTTGAGAACATTTCCTTTGCCATCGAACATACAAAGACAACAAAGGACCGCAAAAGTATAGATGAGAAGGCACATAGCTTCCTGGAGCTTGTCGGGCTTGAGAAGTTCAAAGATACTTATCCTAACAACCTGTCGGGAGGAATGCGCCAGCGTGCTGCAATAGCAAGGATGTTCTCGATCGATCCTAAAGTGTTTATCATGGATGAGCCGTTCGGAGCGCTTG
Source organism: Methanolobus chelungpuianus (assembly GCF_024500045.1). Classification (NCBI taxonomy): domain Archaea; kingdom Methanobacteriati; phylum Methanobacteriota; class Methanomicrobia; order Methanosarcinales; family Methanosarcinaceae; genus Methanolobus; species Methanolobus chelungpuianus. The sequence continues at coordinate 292,006 of NZ_JTEO01000006.1, read as the reverse complement.
ATTCGCTTAACAGGAGCAATATGCAGGACCTTCTTCTGCGCCTCTGGTCAGCTGGAGGGCAGCACAAGACAGTCCTTTTTGTCACACACGATGTGGATGAGGCACTTCTGCTTTCAGACCGCATAGCTGTGATGTCGCCTTCTCCGGGAAGGATACAAGAGATTATCGATGTGCCTTTCTCCCGTCCAAGACGCCGCAAAGATCTCAGTGTCAGCAGGGATTACACTGACCTGAAGGCTTATATGCTTTCAATATTACACGGAGAGTCTTCTGGAGACACACAAGGGCTGGAAAATAAACCAAAGGGGTCATAATTTGGCAAGTTCACGTTTCAGGGCAGGGATTGTTTTTTCCATTTTAATTGCCACAATTATCCTTACGCTGGCAGTTCCGGATTCCCCCACGCAGATAGCAACTGATAAGAGTGTGTTTGTTGCCGTTATCCTTCTGCTCATTGCCATATATGGGGCAAGGCTCCATTTTAATAGAGAGAAAGTAGTTGCAACTACTGATATCTTTCTTATCTTGTCTTCAGTAATATTTCTCTGGGAACTGCTCTTTGGTAAACTGGCACTGCTGGATTCATTTATCTTTCCGGGTGCTGCAAAGGTTTTCATGGTATTCGGGACAGACTGGGAACAGATGTTAAGAGGTATTGTCAGTTCTCTGGGTATCCTTGCAGCAGGATATTCTCTTGCTCTTGTCTTTGCCATTCCTATCGGGCTTTATGCGGGCTGGAAAAAAAGGATATATAATGTAGCTTACCCAGTTGCTAAAACACTGTCTCCCATACCTGCAACAGTATATATGCCTTATTCCATTGTGCTTCTTCCTACATTCAAGGCATCTTCAGTATTCCTGATCTTCATCGGAGCATTCTGGCCAATACTTGTGGGCTGTGTGTATGGTGTGTTCTCGGTGGATTCCAGACTGATTAACTCCGCACGCTCTCTGGGACTGTCGGACTATCAGATGATAAGGAGGATACTGCTGCCTGCAGCAATGCCGTCTATTTTATCGGGTGCAATGATATCACTCATACTATCCTTCATAACGCTGACTGTTGCGGAAATGGTTGCGGCGACATCTGGCATTGGCTGGTATATCCAGTATTACCACCAGTTTGCAAACTACGACAGAGTTATCGCAGGCATGATCCTGATGACAGTGATTGTTATAGCAGTTATGTACCTGTTTGACCGTGTCCAGAAGTACTTCCTGCGCTGGCATCCGGTGCATGGGGAGGCGGCAGATTCCGCTTCCTCTCCCATAACATGACTAAAGACCTTGGATTTCTTGTCGAAGCCACTTATCTTTTTGTTTGAGGCGCTTTTTGCCTCAAAATTGAGATTTAAATAACTTCATTGAGTATAGGTTCTTGTCGAATCACATATGTGAATAAGACTTTGCCAGGATGGCGGAAAGGCTAACGCAATCGCCTGCAGAGCGATTTTATCCCGGTTCGATTCCGGGTTCTGGCTTCGGGGGCTATATACAAGAAGAACAAAAAATGCTCTTTGGTTATATGTCTTCAGCCCTCTGGAAGAGCAGAAGATGAAAACTATCTAAAGGAAAAGATAAGAAGCAAATTAAAGCAGGTATCAGCATGAATTCAGCAACTAAAGAGATCTTTGACTATGCGAGGCATGCAGTCATTGATCTTGATGAACAGGCCGTTGGAAAAATAGCTCGGGAAGCTCTTGATGCCGGTATCAACCCGCTTGACCTGGTTGAACATGGGTTTATCGAAGGCATGAAAGAACTGAGCTCCACATTTGAAGCAGGCGAAGTCCAGTTATCACAGATATTCAAAGCATATCAGGTTGTGGAACTGGGAATCAACGTGCTCAGACCAACGATAACCGGCTCCCATAAAAGCGCATTGTCTTATGGTAATCTCATCGTGGCATCTGATGGCACATCGACATATCCTTTGATCTCACACATGATCGATGCATTGCCTTCTTCCTACTGTTGTTGATTGAATTTGTACAGACTTCCCTCCCTTACAATTTTTGCCATAATAATCCCTGTCATCGAAAATGACCCTGCAGGAACATCGTAAAGAGCACAGGTATAATGATACAACTCCAGAGAACACAGACCTACAGGCTTTCTTTTCATGTGCTCTTCTTGCTGCCCCCAGCAATCCCATTTTCTGTGTTCTCTGTGGCCCCCGCTCGGAGGTAAAATGCGCTTTCTCGGCAAAACAAAAATAGAGCAATTGTCTGAGAAAGCTGATAGATAATCAGGTATCATCTGTAAATCTTTAAATTCCCGGTCAGAATATCAATACTTTCATTGTTCATTGGCGCAAATCCAACGCAGGTCAAGGTATCAGGTGCGAGCTCGGTCTTTCCTGCGTCTCTTACCTGAAAAAGCCTGTATCCAAGATTGTGTGCCAATTGAATAAACTCTTCAAGTGCGTTTATATCGCGAACCTGAAGAACAACTTTCTTTTGGTAGCTGTCCTTGTACCATTCATGCATAATTATTCCACGGTCACCAGGCTCAACACATTCTATAAACCCTCCAATTGATGCATGTGCTACCTGCACTGCCAGTTTAGCAGGTGACATCTCAATGTCCTTTCTCACAACGATTACCTGTTTATAATCCCACATTGAAAACCACCTTTACAAGCGTAATGTTCTTCAAACCACGATGTAGTTTGCGCCATAAGAATACAGGAATTATGATGCAATATGTCACTGAAGTGAAATAGATGTTTGTTAATGGGCGCTTTTTGCCTTGAAAACTAGATTTAAATAATAAGTTTAGTTAGACATATTATAACAAAATTATATATAATTTTGATTATGAAGCTTACTTGCTTATTCTGGAGGAGGAAATTACTCTCTATGCTACCGTATGACCTTTCCATAAGTTTTGAAGAATGACCTATTCATGAGGCTATGGGAATCAAATAAAGGACCATGCCGAAAGAGGTAGATACATGCATCCCTGAAAGTAAATCATGCAGAACAACCTTTCAAGTTTCAGCTTGATACTGCAGTAAGTGTGAATCCCTCTCTCAAATGTCTTACTCACGGTCATAGCTACAGTAAATAAGCAATATGAGGATATTTTATAGGCATAATGATTTAATGTTGTAATGCTAAATTCAGTTTAATGAAATTACCTTGTCAGACAATCGTTTGGGATGTGCTACCTGCAATAAGAGCAGCAATAGCAGAGGAGCTAGTGAATCTTGGGCTGACTCAGCAAGAGACTGCTCGTTTATTGGACACGACCCCATCTGCAATTTCGCAGTACCTTTCTAAAAAGAGAGGATATAAAATCGAGTTTGAAGCTGATGTGAAAAAAGCCATTCAGTCCATTGCACAAGACCTGAGCAAAGGCGAAGTCAAAGACATCTCTTTGTGTATATGCAATATTTGCACAATGTTGCAGGATCATGATTCTGGCTGTAAATATAACTGCTAACTGCTCGAGTTAATAAATCGCTGTTTTGAGCATTTTTTGCCTGTAAATCGATGTTTAAATATCGACTTTGAGTATAAGGTATTGTCAGATTCCATATGCAAATCGACTTGCCAGGATGGCGGAAAGGCTAACGCAATCGCCTGCAGAGCGATTTTATCCCGGTTCGATTCCGGGTTCTGGCTTGGAGGGTGCCTTATGGATACAATGGTCAAAGGGCATAATGTCCATGTGTTCTGACACATATGCGCAGGCCTTCAGAAAGTATAGAGCCCGAAAGAAATACTATAAAAACAGCAGGTAAATTATATGAATTCAGTACATAACGAGATATTTGACAGGGCAAAAGATGCCATCCTCGATCTCGATGAACAGACCGTAAAGACAGTAGCACAGGAAGCTCTTGATGCAGGGATAGATCCTGATGAACTGATAGAACAGAGTTTTGCCAAAGGTGTGAGAGAAATAGGCAGAATCTTTGATGTAGGTGAATTCCAGCTAAGGCAGATATTCAAAGCCTACAGCATCGCAGAAAAAGGAATTGATGTGCTCAAACCTAAGATAATGGATTCTGAAAAGGATGCATGGTTGTTTGAGGATATCATCAGGGAATCTGACCGCACGCCAAGATATACTTCGATTCCTCATGTACATGAAGCTTCTCTTTCCTCTTACTGTTGACTGAATTCCTTTGATTTGCCCTCCTCAGATTTTTTCGGATTTGGTCGCTATGAACTCTCTGGCCCGAATTAGCAGGAAAAGCTGGAGAAGTGCTTACTGCCTTCAAACTCTTTTTTATCCTATTTTTTATGAATTGTGACTCCATAATGATAAGGCTTTAAGTCATGTATACCGCAAATTTCGAATCCTGAAGATATCGCCCATTTAATACATTGCTCCGGCCTAGGTCGCATTTCCATGGGTGGTCCTCTTGGAGTTGCAGAATCATGGTTCCAGTGAATTATTCCTGCTTTTCCTCCCGGCTTCAGGATTCTGTAAGCCTCTTGGAGTATTTTTTCAGGTTCTTCTCCGTGCAAGATATTAAACAAAATTACATAATCTACGCTTTCGTCTGCAAGCCCACTGCCTTCTAATGTAAAATCACGAAGCATTGTTTCAACATTGTCCAAAGCGCAAGATTTTGCTTTTTGTGATGTGATTTTAATCATTTCGGGATTTATGTCAATAGCGTAGACTTTTCCTTTTATTGTCTTTGCAGCGGGAATTGCAAAAGTCCCATACCCGCAACCAAAGTCTGCTACATTTATAACTGTATTATCCAAACCCAGTGTTTCAAGGAGCTTACATGGTTCAAAAAAGCTATCCCACGCAATTTCATCAGGCATACCGCTTTCTCTGATTCGCATTATTCCACCTTAGTTTGATGGCAGTTCTTCTCAAACATTCATATTTCCTTGAAAACCTTTGCAAGAGATTCTCCCCGGACATGGATTGAAAATTCCGAAAAATATCCAAAGGGCGTAGTATAGACATTTATACCTTTACTTTTCAATTTCTCATCAATCAGAGAAAGGATTTCCATTGCAAATTCCGGGGATGATTTACTTGAAGACAAATGTGCAAACGAATGCAAGACAATCTTGTCTTTATTTACCTTATTAAGATACCACTTTAAGTTTCCAATCGCACTTTTGATTACGTTGCTTTTTCTAATTTCATCCTCCGATTCTACATGAATAAAAACAACGGCAGTATTCTCTATCTTTTCCTTTCTTTCTATATCTTCCAGATTTTCAATGGTTTTGCTGTAAGTGTTAAACCAAAAGTACCCAGCATCGAACATAAGTAGCTTCATGATTCTCTACCCTCTACCAAAATCATCCATTATTTCTTATGTGCTGCATTTTTAATTCTTTATCTTCTTGCGTAGCATCTTATCTATAGGGATTGATTTGGGCACTATTTGCCACATAAAACGCTTTTAAATATTGACAGTAACATATAAGGATTTGCTAAATCACAATCGTGATTCAAGCATATGCCAAGGTGGCGGAACGGCCACGCAATCGCCTGCAGAGCGATTCCATCCCGGTTCGACTCCGGGTCCTGGCTTTGAGGTCATTTGTTGACAGAGGCACAAAACTTCTGGTTTTGTTCTCTGGTCTGAATATCCTCTCAGAGTATAGAAAAGATACATAGAATCAGAAGAAAGACGCAGGTAAAAATATGAATTCAACAGAAACGGGGATCTTTGACAAGGCAAAGCATGCAGTCATTGATCTTGACGTGCAGGCAGTAGAAAGAATAGCCAGAGAAGCTCTTGAAACTGGCATCAATCCGGTTGATCTGATAGAGCAGGGGTTTATCGCAGGCATGAAACAATTAGGCGATCATTTTGAAGCAGGCGAAACCCATATCTCGAGGATTTTGGAGGCATATCAGGTTATGGAGACGGGTATTGATGTACTGAGGCCAGCTATCCTGAGTTCCGAAAAAGAAGTGTCTTGGTATGGCAACCTTATCGTGGAGTCGGAGGACTTTTCCACGCACCAAGGGGAACTGTATGTGACTAATGAATTGCCTCATCCATACTGTTGTTGATTGAATTCATCCAGAATCGTCTTACCTCCTTTCCTTTTTTGTCCTTTGTTTTAATGTGGTTCCTTTCAAATCATTCCTTCCCCGCTCCGGCAACTCTCTTTAGTGCCATGCACAAAAATCAGTTCAAAAAACGAACTTGAACTCCTGACAATTGTCTGTGAGCAAATGATAAAAAAACGATTTGTTCATTCAACGGATATCCGGGAACTTTTCTGGCTTTTTTTGCCTATAAATAGAGATTTAAATATCAACACTGAGTAAAAGGTTTTGAAAGTTCACTATTGTGAATTGTATATTGTCAAGGTGGCGGAAAGGCTACGCAATCGCCTGCAGAGCGATTCTATCCCGGTTCGATTCCGGGTCTTGACTTGAAGAGGTATCATGGATATAAGAACACAGAAGACATTTGAAGCACTCTTTGCACTTGAAGACATTCGGGAAGTGTTCCGACAGGCACTTCCGAATACTACAAGTCCGGAAGATGAACAGGCCATCCGGGAGGGAGTTGACAAGGTCAGGAAGATCCTGGATGATATACAGAGTGGCACAGGTAATGCAGAAGTCAGGAAAATAGCCGGTACTATTGATATAAGATCCCGTGAAGAGAATTACATCAATATCCAGCCTATCCAGGCAGCAGGGAGGCTTACTCCTGAAGCACGGAAAGCACTTCTGGCTTATGGTGATGGCTATTCCACCTGTGATGCCTGCCGTAAACCTTTCAGGCTGGACAAGATCAGTAATCCTCCTATTGCACCGTTCCATGAAGAACTTGCCAGGTTCGTGAATATGGACCAGGCTCGTGTAGTGCCGGGCGCAAGGCGTGGTTTTCAGGCAGTGGCATCCACGCTTGTCAGTAAAGGGGATTCTGTGGTAGTTTCCGCTCTTGCCCATTATACTGAGTTCCTCGCTGTAGAGGAAGCAGGTGGAGTGGTGAAAGAGATACCCCTGAACGAGAAAAATCTTGTGACTCCTGATGCAGTAGCAGAGAAGATAGAAGCGGTCAAGCAGGAAACAGGCAAACTGCCCGTCCTTGTGATGATCGACCACTTTGATTACCAGTATGCCAATGAACATGATGTTAAGGGAATAGCAAAGGTTGCGCACCAGTATGACATCCCGTTCCTGTACAATGGAGCTTACACTGTTGGCGTTATGCCGGTTGACGGGAAAAATATCGGGGCTGACTTTGTTGTCGGTTCCGGTCACAAAAGTATGGCGTCTCCTGCGCCTTCCGGCGTGCTTGCAACAACAGATGAGTGGGCGCCGAAAATATTCCGCACCACACAGATGGTAGGTGACATCACAAAACGCAAATTCGGTATCAAAGAAGTCGAGATGCTGGGATGTACTTTGATGGGATCGACCCTCATAGGGATGATGGCATCATTCCCCACTGTACGGGAGAGAGTGAACCATTGGGATGAGGAAGTGAAGAAATCCAATTATTTCCTTGACGGAGTACTCAATATCGAAGGCTCTAAGGTATTATCCGAATTCCCCCGGAAGCACACACTTTCAAAGGTCGATACTACAAAAAGCTTTGATACGGTTGCGCAGAGACATAAACGTAAAGGCTTCTTCCTATCTGACGAACTATCAGGAAAAGGCATCATAGGGGAATTCGCAGGAGCCACGCGTGTATGGAAACTTAACACATACGGACTCTCATGGGAAAAGATCCACTATCTGGTAGACACATTCCAGGATATCGCAGATAAACATGAGCTTCAGGTAAACAGAAGTCAATTACTATAATAAGAGGTTAATTACATGACAGACAAAAAATACAGATTAGGAACAATTGCCCTTCATGCGGGACAGAAACCGGACCCAACCACCGGATCACTTGCAGTACCGATATATCAGACCACATCATATGTTTTCCGTGACACGGATCATGCTGCCAATCTTTTCGCCCTGAAGGAGCTTGGCAACATATATACCCGTATCATGAACCCGACAACCGATGTGTTCGAGCAGCGCATCAATGCCATCGAGGGCGGTACGGGGGCACTTGGTGTTGCATCCGGCTCAGCAGCTATAACTTATGCGATACTGGCAATTACCCGCCCGGGTGATGAGATCGTATCCGGAGACAACTTATACGGAGGAACCTATGAACTGTTCAACTATACTCTCCCGAAACTGGGAAGAAAGGCTGTCTTTGTGGATTCCACAAATCCCGAGGCGTTCAGGAAAGCCATTAATGAAAAGACACGCGCTGTCTATATTGAATCAATAGGCAACCCCAAGCTGGATATCCCGGATTTCAGGGCCATTGCGGATATTGCACATGAAGCAGGACTTCCTCTCGTGGTGGATAACACAACTGCAGTGGGACTTGTCAGGCCTATTGATCATGGAGCGGATATTGTCGTGCACTCAGCAACCAAGTTTATAGGCGGACATGGTAACTCGATTGCAGGCTCGATCGTCGATGCAGGAACGTTTGCGTGGAACAATGGGAAGTTCCCGGAATTCACAGAGCCTGATCCCAGTTATCATGGACTTAAATACTGGGACGCATTTTCAAATTTCCCCGGTCTTGGCAATGTAGCATTGGTATTCAAGATCAGGGTCCAGCTCCTCAGGGATACCGGCGCCGCTCTGTCTCCTTTCAATTCATTCCTGCTGCTTCAGGGGCTTGAAACACTGCACCTGAGGATAGAGAGGCATTCAGAGAATGCACTCAAGGTCGCTAAGTACCTATCAAGCCACCCAAAGGTTTCGTGGGTCAATTATCCAGGTCTGCCGGGTCACCAGAGTCATGAACTTGCATCCAGGTATCTCAAAGGCTATGGGGCACTTGTAGGATTTGGTGTGAAAGGCGGCACGGCAGCAAGTATAAAGTTCATCAACCAGCTTAAATTGTTCTCACACCTTGCAAACATCGGGGACTCGAAGAGCCTTGTTATCCACCCGTCAACCACCACGCACCAGCAGCTTACCAGGGCCGAGCAGGAAGCTACAGGTGTAACTGAAGACTATGTCCGTTTGTCCATAGGCACCGAGGATATTGAGGATATACTTGAAGATCTTGAACAGGCACTGAGTAATGTGTGATTTTTGAGGTCAAATATAAGGAGTGATAACTTTTGGTGAGCACCACTGCTCATCATTTTGTCTTTTAGGATTTTGCTGAAATCGGATGAGAACATGGATATCGAACAATTAAGGCACGGAACTAAACTAATCAAGCGCGGATTCGCATCAATGCAAAAAGGCGGGGTCGTGATGGATGTCACCACTCCCCAGCAGGCTAAGATTGCAGAGGATGCCGGAGCAGTCGCTGTAATGGCGCTCCAGGCAGTTCCCGCAGATATAAGACGGGAAGGAGGTGTTGCAAGGATGGCGGACCCTAAGATCATCTCGCAGATAATTGACACTGTGACTATACCTGTGATGGCAAAAGCTCGCATAGGGCACTTTGTAGAGGCTGAGATCCTGCAGGCACTTGGCGTTGACATGGTGGACGAGTCTGAAGTGCTCACACCTGCCGATAATAAATATCACATTGATAAGACCGAGTTTACAGTTCCTTTTGTATGTGGCGCACGGAATCTTGGTGAAGCACTCCGCAGGATCAATGAAGGTGCTGCGATGATACGCACCAAAGGAGAAGCAGGAACCGGTGATGTCAGCGAAGCTGTAAAACACATGAAGGAGATAAAGGGCTATATAAGGTCCCTTTCCGGAAAGACACATGAGGAACTGATCCTTGCAGCACGCGAGATAGAAGCTCCCATTGAGCTGGTAGTGGAAACATCTCGACTGCAGAGGCTTCCGGTTGTGAACTTTGCCGCAGGCGGAGTGGCCACACCGGCAGATGCTGCCCTGATGATGCGTCTTGGGGCTGATGGCGTCTTCGTAGGTTCCGGCATATTCAAGGCCGAGAAACCAGAATTGATGGCATCTGCTATCGTTGAGGCTGTCAACAACTATGATAGCCCGGAAATACTCGCCGATATCTCAAAAGGTATCGGAGCTGGTATGAAAGGTATAAGCATTGATACGATCCTGCCCGAGCATGCCCTACAGAACCGCGGATGGTAATCCGGGATTGAACAGAAGTAAATAGTGAGCGAACTGCGGATGCTTTTACAGAGGCTCCGCACCTATAATCTCAGGTATTGAGCGAAATCCCTATATAAATCGGGCTTCATTCTACCTGCGAATTCACAATTGTGAACCAAAGTCAGTAGGTTTAGATCATGAGTGCTAAAGGAGGACATTGGATGCAAGTTTCGGTCGGCACGACAAAAACAGAATATTTCACGATCAATGACCCTGTAGTCCTTGAGAGCAATGTATCAATCAGTCCTATAACTGTAGCCTATGAGACTTATGGCCGCCTTAACCAGGACAAAAGTAATGCTATCCTGGTCTGCCATGCACTTTCTGGCGACGCCCATGCAGCAGGCTATCAAGAAGGCGATACACGCCCAGGATGGTGGGAAGGAATAATCGGTCCAGGAAAATCGCTTGATACTGAAAGCTATTTTGTTATATGCTCTAACATCCTTGGTGGCTGCAGCGGAACAACCGGTCCTTCATCCACCAATCCGCTAACAGGAACAAAATATGGTACCTCCTTCCCTGTCATCACTTTAGGCGATATTGTCAAAGTTCAAAAGATACTCGTCGAGCAGTTTGGCATAAAGCAATTGCTTGCAGTAGCAGGAGGTTCGATGGGTGGGATGCAGGTTCTCCAGTGGGCAGCAGCTTATCCGGAGATGGTGAAAAAAGCAATTGTCATTGCAACCACTGCTCGTTCAACTCCCCAGCAGATAGCATTCAATGAAGTAGGAAGACAGTCAATTATGATCGATCCCAAGTGGAATAGGGGAGAATATCTTAGCGGCGATTCTCCGGAGAGAGGACTTTCACTGGCAAGGATGATAGGACATATCACCTATCTTTCTGATGCTTCGATGCATTCCAGGTTTGGAAGGAATCTCCAGAACAAGGAGCGTATAGGATATGATTTCTCCACCGACTTCCAGATAGAGAGCTACCTGCACCATCAGGGAGAGTCCTTTACTCGCAGGTTCGATGCCAATTCATATCTTTACATTACAAAAGCCATCGATTATTTCGACCTGAGTGTCAATGGATCATTAGCTGCCGGTCTATCCAGTGTGAAATCCTCTTTCCTGGTAGTATCTGTTACTTCTGACTGGCTCTATCCCCCATACCAGTCCGAAGAGATCGTAAGTGCCCTGGCTGCTAACAATATCGATGTCAGGTATTGTGAGATTCAGTCGAATTACGGTCATGACGCTTTCCTGCTGGAGTCCGGACAGCTGAACTACATAGTCGGGCAATTCCTCGGCCAAAACCAGGTCCGCGATGTCATGAAGCAGGACGTTCCCACTATAAAAGAAAGCTCATCCATGAATATGGCTGCTCTGATAATGATAGAAAATGAAGTTAATCATCTGCCGGTAATTGGAGAAGACGGAAGGCTTGAGGGTATAGTCACTTCATGGGACATAGCTAAAGCCGTAGCCAGTGGATACCAGAACCTTGGAGAAATAATTTCACGATCAGTCCTCACTGCTTCCCCCGATGAGCAAATAACAGAGGTGGCAAAGCTGATGGAGAAGAACACAATTTCTGCGCTTCCTGTTGTCGATGAGAGGAAGCAGGTCATAGGGATCGTTTCCAGTGATGCCATCAGCACCCTTGTGGGTAAATGCACCGGAATAAACCTGCATCGGCTGAACAGGCACAATGAATGATGAAAATATAACACAAATAATCTGACAGGAAAAGAATAGAAATGTCTTCATTATGGATGCTACGTTACGGAGAGATCTTCCTCAAGTCTCCACCTGTGCGGGATAGATGGGAAAAGACCTTGATCAATAACATCAAGGAGCAATTTCCCGACAGCAGGATATGGAGGGAAAGAGGCAGAATATGGCTCACAGGAGAAGTGGTTCCTGAAAAACTGAGCCGCATATTTGGTCTTGTGTCTTTTTCAGAATGTACACAATGCAGCTATGACGAGCTTCCGGAAGTAAGCCTTGATTATTGCAGAAAGGCAGGACTTGATAATGCGAAGACATTCGCCTTCCGTGTGAAACGTGTAGGGAATCACACATTATCCTCACAGCAGATAGCTGAAAAGCTTGGGGCCATGGCCCTGGATATCTTCCCTCATCTGCAGGTTAATCTTGGCAGTCCGGAAAAAGAGATATTTGTAGAGATAAGGGATAATAGATGCTATCTTTTCGACCACGTCTACCGTGGTGCAGGCGGCCTTCCTCTGGGAGTCGAGGGTACTCTGGTCGCCCTGGTATCAGGTGGTATAGATTCACCTGTAGCCTCATGGATGATGATGAAAAGGGGCTGCAGGATCATCCCATTATACGTTTCCCTGGAAGGTTTCCTTGATGCAGCTACGCTTGAGCGTACCGAGGCAGTGATCGAGGTCTTACGTGCTTACCAGCCTGATCTGGAACTGGTTGTGGTAAGAGACGGATATCTTTCTGCTGCAAAAGATGTTCTCCTCAAAGAAGGGCAGGAACGTCACACCTGTCTTTTGTGTAAGCGGAGAATGTACCGCATTGCTGCTGAAGTTGCGAGGGTCAACGGTGCTAAAGGCTTTGTTACCGGTGAATCTTTGGGACAGGTTGCATCTCAGACCCTGGACAATCAGATAGTGCTTACAGAGGCTGCTTCAATACCGGTGTACCGTCCTTTGATAGCCTACGATAAAGAGGAAACGGTTTCCCTGGCAAAGAAGATCGGGACATATGAGCTGTCCATTCTCCCTACCGGAGGATGTGGTGCAGTTCCAAAAAAACCTGCAACGAAAGCAAAGCTTGAAGACGTTCGTGCAATGGAGGACAGAGTTATTGGGTCGGTCGATAAAGGTGTGCTGGCAATACCTCTGAAAGATTATGAACAAAGGGTCAGAAGCAATAAAAAATAAATTGGAGATAACATGGGAAGAGTATACAAAGATATAACGTGGACAATTGGTAACACACCGCTCGTTCGACTGAATCAAGTAACAAAAGAACTGGATGCGGAAGTGCTGGTCAAGCTGGAGTCCTTCAATCCGATGGGAAGTGTAAAGGACAGGATCGGGCTGGCAATGATAGAAGAAGCCGAAAGGCAAGGCAAGATCAAAGAGGGCACTGTGATTGTCGAACCTACAAGCGGTAACACTGGAATTGCACTTGCAGCCGTATGCGCTGCCAGGGGTTACAAACTTACGCTGGTAATGCCTGAAACGATGAGCATAGAAAGAAGAAAACTGCTGAAAGCCTTTGGGGCAGAACTCATCCTGACACCAGGGCCCGAAGGAATGAAAGGAGCTGTTAGTAAGGCCGAGCAACTGGTCCGCGAAGATCCTCACAGGCTTTACATACCTCAGCAGTTCCAGAACCCTGCAAACCCTGAAGTCCACCAGAGGACAACAGCTGAGGAAATATGGAAGGATACGGATGGTAATGTGGATGTGCTGGTCTCGGGCGTGGGCACAGGCGGAACAATCACAGGCGTTGCCGGCGTCATCAAGAAAAGAAAGCCATCTTTTAAGGCAATTGCGGTGGAACCTGTAGAGTCACCCGTGCTCAGTGGCGGGAAACCCGGACCTCATCGTATACAGGGAATTGGTGCGGGATTCTTTCCGGACGTGCTCAGGATTGATCTGGTGGATGAGATCGTTAAGGTCACTGCAGATAATGCGGCAGCAACGGCTCGCAGGCTGGCTCTTGAAGAGGGTATACTTGCAGGCATATCCTCCGGTGCTGCTGCATATGCGGCTCTTGAGGTCGCTGCGCGTGAGGAATCTAAAGGCAAGACCATAGTTGTCATTTTGCCGGATACAGGAGAGCGCTACCTGAGCACTGACCTGTTCAACATCTGATTCAGAAGGGCTCAAATGGGAATCAGGGAAGACATAAACTCAGTATTTGAAAAAGATCCTGCAGCAAGGTCAACACTGGAAGTACTATGCTGCTATCCGGGACTGCATGCAGTATGGGCTCATCGGATAGCACACTTCCTCTGGGAACGTCACTTTTTCTTCCCTGCCCGCTTAATGTCTCATATATCGAGGGCATTTACAGGAATAGAGATCCATCCGGGTGCAAAACTTGGAAAAAGGGTATTCATAGATCATGGTTCAGGAGTTGTCATAGGCGAAACTGCCGAAGTAGGTGATGATGTACTGATATATATGGGAGTTGTGCTGGGAGGGACAGCCCTGCACAAGACAAAACGTCATCCTACTGTTGAAAACAATGTAGTCCTCGGCTCAGGTGCTATCCTTCTTGGACCAATAACAGTGGGAAAAGGGGCTAAAGTAGGTGCAGGCTCGGTCGTTATCCGTTCAGTGCCTCCGGGAGCTACAGCAGTGGGAGTTCCTGCGAAGATCGGAGCCAACGTCTTCCTCTGGCGGGAAACTTGACCATAATGAACTGCCAGATCCAGTACTGCTCGCCATGGGCCAGGTATTTGACAGATTAAACCGGCTGGAGGAAAGATTCCGGTTATCCGAAGAGCTTAAAGCAGAATCCTTAATAAACAGGCACATGAAGGCCGCAGTAACGGAGGAACAGGTCCTCATATTATTGAAAGAAGTGATCGATCCGGAAGTAGGTATCAATATTGTGGATCTTGGCCTGGTCAAGGAAATCATGGCGAATGGGGATAGTATCTATGTGAACCTGGTGCTGACAACCAGAAATTGCCCGATGGTGGATTATCTGAAGGATCAGATATTACTGAAATTAAGGTGTATTGAAGGAATAGGGACAGTGAACGTTAACATTCTTGATGAAAAATGGGACTGGAGCAAATTCAATAAGCGCACTTATTTTGAGGTTCTCACATAAGAACTAAAGGTGCATTAGCATGCAATCCGAACTGACTACTAATCTTAAAGCATATCTTCTAAGCATAGGGAGCGTAAGGATAGAGGATTCGTCTATTCTTCAAAGTTCTCTGAAAACCACAGCCACCGCAGGACCAGGGGCAGGCGGGTCGTCTTTTTTTTTCGCTCAGGTGACAGAAGGGTTCGTCTCTCCGTCAATGACCTTTCTCCACTCAGCATGAGTCTTGATTCTGACAACGCAGCCATTCTCAAGAAAGGAGAAGAGGTGATTGTAAAAGGTGCCCTTGAGCGCCCCCTGTGCCATTGTCCGCAGCAGGCATACATTACTGTGTCAGAGAAGTGCATATATGACTGCAAATTCTGCCCGGTGCCAAAGATACAGGGCGAAATAAAGGATAATCAAAAGGTTTGCAGGATGGTTGCTGATGCCTATGCAACAGGTTCACTCAGTGCAATCTCCCTGACAAGCGGTGTTTCCGTATCTCCGGAAGTGGAAGTCGAGCGGATGGTGAGTGTCATAAAAGACCTTACCAGAGATTATGACTTACCTATAGGGGTTTCAGTCTATCCTGCAAAAGATTCTTCAGAAAAACTTTACGCTGCTGGTGCTTCTGAAGTAAAGTACAATGTAGAAACCATGGACACCGAGATATTCAGCCGTGTCTGTCCTGAGCTCTCGCTGGAGGAGGTAGTTGATGCACTGGGGGAGGCCGTGGACATATTCGGCAAAAACAAAGTCTGTTCAAACTTCATACTCGGACTTGGGGAAAGCGATGCAACTGTGAAGGAAGGGGTATCCCTGCTTACAGAGCTTGATGTTATTCCTTTACTTCGCCCGATATCGCCTAACCCTCTCCGGAGAGACGTGATAGATGTCCGCAGGCCTGACACACAAAGACTTATCCGGCTGGGAAGCATGCTGCGGAAAATGCTTGACCGCAGATCATTGCGTGCGGACAAAGCCCGGACCATGTGCCTGCCGTGCACAGGCTGCGATCTCACTCCTCACAGGGATATTTAAAGTAGGATCAAGAGTCTTTGCGTCCACCAATTCTGTTTTCAGTCCAGTCCTTAATAAAAAACAGGACTGGGTGTAGTTTTCATTGTCTACCCTTTGATAACATAGAATACGCTGGCATATATCAGTGTACAAATCATGTATAAAGCGTATTTCTTCACCTGCAGCCATTTATCAGGACAAAGAGAATACCATTGATGACCGTAAGGTCATCAACTCTCTTTCTCCCGGTTATCGTTTGTGATGGTAAATGTGGTCTAATAAACCTCCATTGTTCATCAGAGAGTTCTCTGAATTCCATTTACATCCCCATAATACCATCGTGGGAAATGTTATTTATAGTTTTAAGATGGGTTCTGTTTTAATTTTGTAAACAGGCACTATTTGCCGCTATTTTTCTGTTTTTGTATTGTCCCCTACAATTATAGCCTATTCCTTTACAGATTTATATGCTCCTGCTGTTTGTATCTTACTGATTGTAAGCAACTGAACAAAAAAATAAACAGTCCAAGGTGGAATAATGAATAGAAAAATTCTCATAACTGCTATAACCGTGGTACTTGCGGTTTTCATAGTAGCGACACTATCGGGATTTGTGGGTAAACCTGGAGCAGGGACCCAAAACATACCTTCTGGCGATGCGCAGACACCAGCAGTGGAAGAACTTGAGGGAACAATACGTATCTCGGGTGCTTTTGCCATGTATCCGATGATGCTTATATGGAGTGAAGAATACAGGACACTACACCCAAAAGTGAAGTTTGACATCAGCGCCGGAGGAGCAGGAAAAGGAATGGCTGACACTCTGGGAGGGCTTGTGGATATAGGCATGGTCTCAAGAGCAATTACACCTGCAGAAGAGGAAAAAGGTGCATACTGGATAGCAGTAACAAAAGATGCTGTTGTGCCAACAGTCAATAGTAATAATCCTGCACTTGCACAACTTAAGAAAAGCGGACTAACAAGAGATGAGTTTGAGCAAATATACATCACTGGAACCATAAGAACATGGGGTCAGGCTACAGGAGAGACGAGTAACAATGATAAGATTAACGTATACACACGCTCAGATGCCGCCGGCGCACCTGAAACATGGGCAAAATACTTAGGCAATTACACACAGGAAGAGCTTAAGGGTGTGGGTGTTAATGGTGATCCCGGACTTGCAGAAGCAGTAAGGCAAGATAAATTAGGAATTGGATATAATAACGTAAACTTTGCATATAATCTAAACTCCCGAAAACCAGTTGAGGGCATCGAAATAATACCGCTTGATCTGAATGAGAACGGCAAGATAGACCCGGAAGAGAACTTCTATGGAACACTGGATGAAATCGTAGAGGCTATCGGAAATGATAAGTTCCCTTCACCGCCTGCAAGAGATCTGAACCTTGTAACAAAAGGCAAGCCCACCGGTATTGAAGAGGATTTCATTAAGTGGATACTCACTGACGGGCAGAAGTTTATTCCTGAATCAGGGTATATTGTTCTTCCGCAGGATAAGATAAACGAGGGAATAGAAAAAGTCGATTCTTCGGCATGAATAATGACGAAAAAGTCATTCGATTATAATAAAGAGCAGAAATTACTATGAATATCAGAAGACTCAAGGACAGTATTTCAAGCAGGCTGATGCTTGCAGCGACAGCATTCGCCTGTCTGCTGTTCTTCTTTATGCTTGTTGGCCTTTATTACAGAGCAAGTCCCATATTGTCGACAGAACCTATCTTTGATCTCTTGTTTTCAAAAGAATGGAGTCCAAACGCAGGAAAGTTTGGCTTTTTCCCATTTATTATGGGAACACTATGGGTTACAGGGCTCGCTATTGTAATTGCAGTGCCGATAAGCTTGCTAAGCTCAATATACCTTTCAGAATATGCAGATAGTAGTCTGAGGGCTGCTGCCAATCCTCTAATCGATCTACTTGCAGGAATACCTTCAGTTGTATATGGTCTATGGGGTGTGATTGCAGTGGTACCTTTCATCAGGAATATCTTTGCTCCTGCTCTTGGAGTGGAAACTATAGGAGGGTACAGTATCCTTGCAGGAGGGATTGTGCTTTCAATTATGGTATTTCCAATAATCATCTCAATAACAAGCGAGGTTATGAGGAGTGTTTCTCAGGATTTAAGAGAGGTTTCCCTCTCCGTAGGGGCTACAAAGTGGCAGACAATTAAACATGTAGTCCTGAGGAAGGCAAAGCCCGGTATATTTGCGGCAATAATTCTTGGTTTTTCAAGAGCATTCGGTGAGACAATGGCTGTGCTTATGGTTGTGGGAAATGTATACAGAGTTCCTTCATCCATTTTTGACCCCGCTTATCCCCTCCCTGCTCTTATTGCCAATACTTTCGGTGAGATGATGTCTATCCCACTCTATGATTCAGCGATAATGCTTGCGGCCCTGCTGCTCCTCATCGTTGTAATGATATTCAACATTCTTGCAAGAATGGTACTCATCAAAATAGAAAAAGGTGTCATTTAAATGGAACTTCGAAGAGTTGAAGAATTTATCTTTCGTGTATTGATGATACTGTCTCTTGGAATCGTAATGATCAGCCTTCTTACAGTGATCGGGGTAATACTTTGGAAAGGCTTACCTGCCATAAACATCGATATGCTTACAAAGACAGCAGAAGGCGGTTATTACTTAGGGACGGGAGGAGGTATTCTGAATGCCATCATAGGTTCGCTCTATCTTGCATTAGGTGGTACTGTACTGGCGTTTTTCCTTAGTATCGGGATTGCCTTTTATTTGCAGAAAGAATATTCAGGAGGAACAAAACTAGCGGACTTGACACGTCTCTCGCTTGATATTCTCTGGGGGACTCCTTCCATTGTGTACGGAGCATTCGGATTCACGATTCTGATGCTTTTGAATATGAGGGCATCTTTGCTTGGCGGAATAATAGTTCTCACACTTCTGGAACTACCTATCATGACCCGAGCAATGGAAGAGGTCATAAAAACTGTTCCCTCTGAGCTTAAAGAGGTGTCATTCTCTCTTGGAGCAACAAGACTTGAAACCGTAGTTAAGGTAGTTGCAAAACAAGCTCTTCCCGGTCTTATGACGGGAGTGCTGATAGCTTTTGGGAGAGGGATAGGAGATGCAGCGTCCGTACTTTTCACAGCAGGATATACTGACCGCATTCCCACCTCTCTCTTCGATGCTACAGCATCTCTTCCCTTGGCTATATTTTTCCAGCTAGGAACGCCTCTGCCGCAGATTCAGCAAAAAGCATATGCTTCGGCTGTAATTCTCTTGATGATTATCTTAGCTATTAATATAACTGCAAGGGTTCTTTCAAGAAAATATACTAAATACATCATAAAATAGGTATATGCCATGTCAAAAGTCCATATTAAGATAGATAATATAAATGTCTTCTATAATGGAAGCCATGCATTAAAGAACATCTCTGTGGAGATACCGGAAAAACAGATCACCGCTATAATAGGTCCTTCTGGCTGCGGTAAATCCACGTTGCTAAAATGCATGAACAGGTTAATTGACCTTACAGATAAGGTTACTTATTCCGGTAAGATTCTTATAGACAACGAAGATATCTTTGACAGGAAAACAGATGTTGTAAACGTAAGGAAGAAAATGGGGCTACTTGCCCAGAAGCCTACTCCGCTTCCAATGTCGATTTATGAGAATATAACATACGGGCCGAGAATACATGGAATAAAGAAGAAGCATGATCTCGATGAGATAGTGGAAAAATATCTTACACTTGCCGGTCTTTGGGATGAAGTCAAGAATCGGCTGAATTCCCCGGCATCGCAACTATCAATAGGTCAGCAGCAGAGACTATGCCTAGCAAGAGGACTTGCAGTTGAACCGGAAATAATTCTCTGTGATGAACCGACATCTGCCCTTGACCCGGTCTCATCGCAGCATATAGAGCAGCAGCTCCTTAAATTGAAAAATGACTACACTATTGTAATAGTCACGCACAATATTCACCAGGCAATGAGACTTGCTGACTATGTGATTCATCTTTATCTGGGAGAGGTAATAGAGCATGGTCCGGCTGATGAAGTATTAGAAAGCCCGAAGGATGATAGAACCCGGGCATACATTAACGGAACTTTCCTTGCGGATACAAAAATGGATAAGGTGATTGATACTAAAGGAAAGCGCAGCCCCGAAAATTTCCTCTATGCCAATCAAGTGCTTCATACGCTGAAGGGAGGAGAGATCCTTAAGATAGTTGTGGATGATCCTACCGCTGTCACAGAAGTGCCCAAGGGCATGGAGGCTGACGGGCATGAAGTTATGAATGTAATACAGAAAAATGAAACAGATTGGGAGATTATTATAAAGAAACATAGTTGAAATCCTGACATATCACGGACAGGTGAGTACAAAGTGAAAACTCCGATCATATATCTAACATCCGAATGTTATACAGGATGCCTTCATATCAGTAATAAAGAACTTCTCTGTGAAAACAATCCTGTAATAAGCTTGAATTATGTCTGGAATGCCGAAGACATACCTGAAGTCTTACATGAACAATAATCGATAGGTGTTATAAGTGAACAAAGGAATATTTAATTCCGCTCACTCCCCCTCTTCGAGGGGCGGAAAACATATGCTTATGATGGCCCTATGCTACAGTATACCTCTGGCGGGTTTTGCAGCTCTGGTCATTCTGGGTGTCTCGAACAGCTATCTGGCTTACGGGATGATACTGCTTTGCCCCCTTCTGCATTTATTCATGATAAAAAACATGCGTGGAACATACCCTAGTGAAATCCATATAGATAGTAAAAATGAAGGGAAGGGAGAAACAGATACATGAGATACGGACTCCTGGTTGCTGCCCTGATGTTGATATTGATAGCTGGTGCTGCTTTAATACTTGGAAACGGTAACAGTGCCCTTCCTACTGAGCCGGGTCCAAGGACCTTGTTGAACAGTGAGGGACCTGTTGCAGTGTCTCTCAGCTATCCGGATGAAAAAACAAATAGTGAATACATAGACTACATTGCGTTTAAAGTGAGCATGAACACACACTCTGTAAACCTTGATGAGTACAACATGGAAGACATATCATATATCAGGGACAGCAACAATGAGAAGTACTTTCCTTCAAAATGAATAGAAGATCCTGGCTCAGGAGTACATCACAGAAGCGGTACTCTGCTGTTCTCTAAGTATGATGAGAACGGTGACCAGATAGTTGGTTCCGCTGACAGCCATTTCGAGATAGTTGTAAATGAAGTTGGCGGGGTTCCTGAAAGGATCTTCAGGCTGGAACTCTGACCTTCGTGTACAGGCTGCGATCTTACACCTTGCATATATGAGAGGTTCAGTTCTTTATATAATCGACTATTTGTCTTTAACTATTTTTCATGGTTTTTGAATAATTTATCACTAACATTTGTATTTAATCCTCAGTAGGGAAGTTAGAAGTTGTTATATTCCTAATTAGGATAATTGCGTTGTAAATTAGGAAAGGATTATAAATAGCGTTGTCAAAAAATAAGAATATGACACGACAGGTCACTCTTACTATCCTAGCAGGAAAGAACAGATCCGGAGAAAAGGAAGGGTTCAAGAGTATGGAAATAAGACCCGGGGATACTATCTCAATAGTAGGCCCAACTGGTTCCGGGAAGTCAGCCTTCATAAATGACATTGAAACTCTGGCGCAGGGGGACACTGTAACAGGGAGAACTGTCCTTGTCAATGGTGATGTCCCTCCGGAATCCTTTATACGGGATCCGGCTTTCAAGCCTATTGCGCTGATAACCCAGAATACGCGCTGTCTGGCAGATCTTTCAGTGGAAGCCTTCCTTACAATGCATATCCAGGCAAGGCGTTCCGGCAGGGAGGAGCTGCTCAGTGAAACCATCGATCTTGCAAATACTTTTACCGGGGAGAAGATCACCCTGAAAAGCAAGATGAGCAGCCTGTCCGGAGGGCAGACGAGAGCTCTTATGATCGCAGATGCTCTCGTGATAAGCGACACTCCCATACTCCTGCTTGATGAAATAGAGAATGCAGGTATTTTCAAGGACAAGGTTATACAGTCCCTTCAGGGGGGAAACAAGGCGGTCATAATTGTAACGCATGATCCCTACCTCGCCGTCACGACAGGACGGCGTATAGTGATGAAGTCCGGCGGAGTATCCTCAGTTATCGAGCCCGGAAATAACGAAAGGCACCTGATAGAATACCTGGCAGGCATTGATGACAAACTGCATCATATCCGGGAAAAACTGAGGCTAGGGAATGTTTTTTATTCTGTCCCGCATGAGTTAACGACACTTCCCATTGACCAGGGATGTGAATTGTAAATGAAACTGATCATTGTTGCCGGTCCTCCCAGCGGAGGGAAGACAGCCGTAATAAGGCAGATAATAAAAAGCCTGCCTGAAGATGCACTTCCTGCGTTCCTGAAGGTCGACGTGGTACACGCTACCGAGGATGAGGAGCTTGCGGAAGAGTTTGGTATCCCCACTAAAAAGGTATATTCCGGGGATTTGTGCCCGGATCATATGGGAATTCTGGTTCTGGCGGATGCATTAAGCTGGGCAGACGAGCTCTCAAGGAATATGCTGATTGTTGAAAGTGCGGGACTCTGTCTGAGGTGCACACCCTATACCACGTATTCTCTGGGAATAACTGTCATCAGTGCTATCTCCGGAACGAACTCACCGCTGAAAATGGCGCCATTGATAGCACTTGCAGATGTAGTTGTAGTCACCAAGACCGATCTGGTGTCACAGGCAGAGAAAGAGGTCTTCAGGGAAAGCATAAGGAAAGTTGTCAATGATATTGACATAGTCGAAACAAATGCTATTCAGGGAACTGGTTTAAGATATCTTATGAGGCGTATTGCCAGCCAGGCCGATATCGAAGCAGAACCTGTCACACTCAGAGGTGCTCCTCCTCTTGGAGTATGTACCATCTGTATTGGTAAAAAGGAGATTGGCTGGCAGAAACACTTTGGAATGATCCGTCCGCTGGATATGCCGGAATCTATGTACAGAGGTGACTGATGATACCTCAATGGATTCCCCCGGGCAAAGATTGCGGAGCTTGCGGTTCGGCAACATGCTCCGATTTTATAGTACGGCTGGAAAGCGGGGCAGCAAAAACTGAACTGTGCCCCTATTACCTGAAGGAAAAAATGTCGGTCCCCTTGGCAAAACCCACGTACTCAGGAGTGGATGTGACCGGAAAGGAATATGACTTCGTACTCTTGCCTTTCCCGGGAGAGCCTTCTGCACGCAAGTTCGTTGTACCTTTCAGGGCAGATCTTGTGGAAGCCTGGGGGATCAAAAAAGGTGACCTTGTGACTGGCCGGCCTGCGGGACCAGGCTGCCCTCTCTACCACGCCTTGAGGGTGCTGAGCGCAAACCCTGTGACAGGAGTCCTGGAGTGCCATACTGTCGGCCCCATGGAAGCCCGGAAAGAAGATGCTCATGATGTGCAGGCATATCATGTCCATGCTTTCGAAGGAATTGCCAATCCTCTTAAAAAACAACCTGTACTTGGAACGCGCCAGTACTTCCTGCCAGGGAACTGCATGATAGACCTTGCACATACCGCCCTTGTTAACATGATATTGAAAAAGCCTTCCGGACTTCACGTCAGGCTTGAGGATATAAGGATACTATGAAGACCATTGAAGAGATCAACCAAAAAATTGCACGAGACGAAGCAGTTGTTATGACAGCAGCTGAGCTTAAGTCGAAGATACGCACAGGCGAGGATGTAACGGCAGAGGATGTGGATGTGGTCACGACAGGTACATTCGGCGTAATGTCGGGAACAATGGCAGTTATGATGGTACCGGTTGCAAAAAAGTGCAGCTTTGAGAGAGCCGATGCAATCTGGCTTAACGGGGTACCTGCACAGCCAGGCCCCTGTCCCAATGAGCGCTTAGGTGTAGTGGACCTTGTGATCAATGGAACGGCACACGCAGACGACAGGTATGGTGGAGGCCATCTTTTCAGGGACCTTGTGAAAGGAGATGAGATCGATATCCTTGTGGAAGCACAGGGCAGGACTTATGAGAACCATGTCACACTCAATGATATCGACTATGCAAGAATAATCACCACCAGGCTTGCGTTTAAGAACTATCATGCATTGGTCAATCCGATGCCGACAACCATCCAGTCCATCTTTTCCGTCACCGGACTGACCGGTCCTTTCACAGAAGTGACCGTATCCGGATGCGGTGAGATTAATCCACTGCAGAATGATCCATTCAATCGGGTAATAGGCGTGGGAACGCGAGTGCTCCTGAACGGTGCACCCGGATATATCATGGGTAAGGGAACAAGAGCCAGTCCTGATAAGCCCAACGTATCTGCCTATGCAGACATGAAAGAGATGGACCACCGGATGATGGGTGGGATGAAGACCTCAGAAGGGCCGGAATGCCTGACATCACTTGCCATACCGATACCAGTGCTTGATGAAGAGGTACTTTCAGGATTAAAGGTTCTGGATAGCGATGTCTCATTGCCCGTATCCGATGTCAATGGCCGCCTAGCACACTCTAAGGCGCACTACGGGCACATATGGAGAGGCACGGATAAAGCTGTGCGCACAGAAACTGACAGGTGCCTCATGCATCCCGACTGCCCTACAATGCGGATATGTCCCACAGAAGCCATATACGACCGTTTCCACATAAACAGGGATCTGTGCATTAACTGCGGGACCTGTGTCCGCGTATGTCCGGGAGGGGTATTCAATGCAAGGCTGGGATCCATAGAACTGCCAGAAGGAACTATTCCTGTATCATTGCGTCAATCCGACAGGTTGCGGGCGGAAAAGCTTTGTAGTAATCTCAAAAATCATATCTTGGGACATAAGTTCATACCCACACAGAGATTGGAACCACTTTGAACATATGTTCACAACTGGCTTTCATTTTTAGCTTCTACGGTGCCTGAATACATGGGGTATTGTTAGAAATCTCTTTTATTTATCCTAGTTAGGTCATCTTTGCCACTATTTAACTATTCATGCACAACAAAAGGCATTTTTTACTGTAATCTCCACTTATAAATTCCCTGTTGACAATGATATGAGCCTCTGATGCCTTGGACAATTACCAAGGCCATCAATGGAGGAACTTATGGTAGAAAAATATACAAATGCATTTATTGTAATACTTATTGCCCTTATTGTTCTTGCAGGCGTTGCCAGCTATTTGAGCTCGGATGCGGACAGTTCACCGGATGCGACTGGGATCAAGTCAGTAAGCACTTCACCCCAGCAGTTAAAAACTATCAGACACGGATACCTGCCTTCCAATGGTGATGCGCTCATCTTTATTGCAAAAGAAGAGGGGTTTTGGGAAGAGGAAGGTCTTAATGTTGAACTTTTCCAGTTCACAAAGGGTACGGAAGCATATAACTCTCTGTTTGGGAACAAACTGGAAACTGTAGGGGCTGGAACATCTGATCCTGCTACTTATATCGCACAGGGGGCAGATATTACTATAATAGGCGGACTGATGAGTGAAGGCCAGTTCCTGGTAACACAGCCCGAGAAAGCAGAGGAACTTGCGGATCTTCAGAACTGGAAGGGAAAAAAGATAGCTACTATAGCAATGTCCAACGGTGACTTGATCTACAAGGCTGCCCTGAAGGATGCGGGCATTGACTGGAAGACTGAAGTGACCTTCCTTGAACTGGGTTCGCCGAATGCCGTTGCAGAAGCGGTCAAGACCAACAAGGCTGATGGCGGTATTATATGGATTCCTCATGAGATACTTGCACAGCAGCAGGGACTGGCTGTAGCTTCATACACGGCTCAGTACTATGATAATCATCCGTGCTGCCGCATTGCACTGAAGACAAGTACACTGAACTCAGACAGAGAAACCTATGTCAAGTTCGAGAAAGGCCTTATCAAGGCATACAAGTTCTTCAGTGAGAACCAGAATGAATCAGTCACTGATATTCAGAAATACGTCAAAGTTGACGCAGAAGTAATCCACCGGTCTACATGGAATGATTATTTCTATGCCTCACCTGATCCAAATAAGAATGGCGTGGTAGAATACTACCAGATGATGAAGGATAGTGGCTACATAACCACAGATGTCAGGATAGAAGACCATATAGACACCTCAATCTACAGGGAGGCTCTTGAAGAGCTGATACGGGAAAATCCCGATGAAGAGTTCTACCAGAAACTGCTGGTGGATCATAAAATAATGAATGAGTGATCTCAAACAGAAATTTTTAATGGGGATGCCGGAAGGCATTTCCAAATATCATTCTTTATGCTCGCCGTGCTTTTCTTTGTCATCATGTAAATCATCAGTCACTATAAATACGGGGAAATATATTGGTAATAGTAATGGAAGGTAAATGGAATGAAGAAGATCATGATGTATACCCTGAGCACATGTCCTTGGTGTAAAAAAGCAAAGAGTTTCTTTGCGGAGCGAAACATTCCTTTTGAATTCACAGATTATGATAAAGCGAGTAGGGATGAACAACATCGGATCATGGAAATATGTTCCTCATATGGAGAAGGAATGTCTTTCCCCTTTGTGATGATTGGTAGCGATGTCGTTGTAGGCTACAATCCTGAAAAGTACCAGAAGCTACTTGAGTGATGACAGGGAGGCAACATTTGAAGAAACTGCCTATGAGCCGGTCGATGAACCTGCTCAGGGAAGCCTCAGGATAGCATAAGAAGTTTTAGCCGGTATGTGGGTTGTAGCTATGGTAATACTTTTTGCCAGTTCTCGATAACTGATGCAGTTGTTATCAGTCATGAATCCGTTAGCTGCTTCGTAGACTTTCGATTTCAACTTTGTTTACGGTGCAGGGCAGATGAAAAAACTCACCGCCTGTTATGAAAAGATATTTCATACAAATATTGAAGAAGATACAATTTTTGGCTCAACACAAGCAATTGAAACTACAATTTGTGAAGTTTTCGACTGAACAAATCCAAAGTCTATTTTCATAACAACTTCTGATGCCTCGGAAATATAATAGATTATGTTAATCAATTCACATACCGAGGGGACTGCGGAACTCATGCTTGAATTCAGATATGTGATTCCCGGGAGGTTTTACACTCTACTGAACGCAACAGCCTTAGTGTGTCTCCAAAATTCCTCCTAGATGAACTGGGAATCGTTCCGGCAAAGCAGTCCATTACAGATGATACTCCAAGGAGTTCCGCGAATGTATCAAGAGTTCCTTACTGAGATTTCAGAATTATGATCAGCAGAGAATGATTTCATAATTGACGATGGGAAGGTACATGAAGAAATAAGAAAAGAAGAAGATAAAGGCAAGGCATTAATCCTTGGTGGAGAATGAGAGAGATTGCGAAAAGGATTGGCGCTGATCTGCTTATTGTCACTGCTCCATATTTTACAGGCTTGTGCTCAATTGTGGATATGCAGGATAACTCCGAGCAATCGAGGTCATGTACGAAATAAATGAAAATACTTGGCAAAATAAAGAACAATAAAATAAGAATTACGGAGTGCAAACCTCGGTTTGCATCCTTTGCCTTATCCCGGCGGAGTTAGTCAATACCTGAAATGCCTCCGCAGTAAGGTGGTAACGGGTGAGCCGACTAGCATGAAGGGCAATGATTATCCCATCATTGGTAAGTCGCTGCATGTACCAGTGCACCGTTGGCGAAGCTATTGCAAGACGTGTGGCAATATCTCCCTGCGTAATACCGGGGTTAGATTGTACAATTGAAAGAATTCTTTCAGCCGTCGGGTTCCAGAGATATGCCAGAACACGTCTTTCAACAGTGCCGTATCTTCCGTGATTCTCATAATACCGAATGATACCATAATCCTTCATTGCAATGATTTTATTCGACGAGGACAATTGATTGAGATGGTATCGAAGTGTCTCACGATTCAGACTGAGAACCTTTCCAATTCTCACCATATCGATTCCGGGTTTATCCAAGATAATACTATAAACTGCCTTGCGCTGCGGATGGTCGAGCACATTTTTCGGATAGATCCTCCTGATCCCTGAAAATCTGTTATTAAGCCCGATCATTCCTTGTATACCCGTTGCGTGTGCAAGCTGTTGCGATGCACTACTGCATGAAGAGTGATAAGACTGGAATGCAGATGAACGTGAAATAGGTTCCCGCCTGAATGCAGAGTTTACCTGCGTCATCAGCAGGCACGTTCCCATGCAGCTCACTGCCGTCTCGCAACTTGTACCGGTATCCACAGGAGACATACACGAAACCAATGGTGCTGCAAATGCCAAGAGAGGTAATGTTATTACTGCAAAGACAACGACTGCAGTATATACAACATTCCTGATCCGGACCATAGGTCAGTACTTGGAAAATAAGTATATATCTTTTCGTGTATCGGCAATGGATATTAAGGAAGAACCCAACAGGATGCCTATTTGATGCCCGTAAAATCATTTTCCTCCCAAAATCTATTATTCTGTCTGATCACTGCATATTCTCCATCCATAGATAGTTTGGTGAGAACAGGTTTAAGCGGAAAAAGCGATTTTTTGGTAACCGGACGAAGTAACAATGCTCTCCCGGTGGAGATATCACAATGCAAGAAATGATTACTCAGACAGCCACAACTGTCATGAACATGAATATGACTCATTACATGGAATTGCTCGCGACCAACCAACCCTGGAATCTGTTGATTTTTATGGCGATCCCGGTGATCCTTGCGGAAACACTCACAGCTACAGAATTCTTTGTGACGTTCAGACGTCTTTACGATGGCCCACTCAGGCAATTCAATAAAGTAGTAGGCATAGTATTGGGATTCTATTTTCTCGGGATATTCTTATATCTCATCACAATGGTAGTACCAAATATCGTGTGGAGAGGCTACAGTGATATCCTTGCTGTCGGATTCTACCTGAGCGGAGTAATCTTCCTCTTTGGTATCGCACTTCTTGAACTGGGTGTAATTGCAAAGAATGCAGAGAAGGAAGCGAAGATGAAACTGCACTTCCTGCTACTTATCGGGTTCCTTGTGGTTGCTCACATTGCAATGATATTCGGCATGCTTAATCCGTCACTGTTCTGAGAACCCGGAGAATATCTAAAAGCAGGACAAGCATAGATGCCGAGGGGAAGATTCGAACTCCCGGAAAACCGATCTGCAGTCGGTTACATTAACCACTCTGTCACCTCGGCATAAGAACACTAAGAGTGATTCAATCTGCTAATATCGTTTCACTCTATTTACCAGTTCAGTTTGAGGAAAATATTGCCGATACCTTGACTGGAGTAACAAAATAATATTGTTGGAAAAATATTGATTTAATTACAGCATTTCCGGCAGCAGGTAACCCTATCAGGATGGCATTTATTACTTCATCCAGTGAAGCTCCTAACATTCTCGCATGTTTTACATGAAAAAATATACCGCTTTCCAGTCTTAAAGTCGCAAGGACAGCAATATATGCAAGTTCACCTGTTTTTATCTAATTTGCTGGCCTTACTTAGCTTTAATACAGCTTCCATCCATTTTTGATGTTCAGGAGCATTCTTTGCAAAACTCATGATGTTTAGCTCACTTTTAGTTAACTTGACATAAATCTATCATGCCGGAATAAAGACTGAGAATAATGCATACAAGTAAACAAAAGTTATGGATAACTTCTAATTATAGGAATTCATAACATTGGCTCTAATACTCAGATCCCAGATCAGTCATAATAGATACATGTTAGCAGTATTAACATTCTTACTAATATTCAGTATAAGCTGGCTTTGTATACTTTCAATCGCACAGTTTTAGTAATTCCTCAAGCCTCTGGATCCTCTCAAGCTGCTTGAAAAGGTAATGATTGTAATCTATCTCTGAGTCGATTTTCACCTTGACATCCTCCCTTGAAGGATGCATTATCCAGTTCCTGAATCTGTCAAGGCCTCCAAACTCCTCAACATCCCGGATAGACATGCCATGCTTCTGTTTGAAGACATCATAATTCTTCAGGCCCGCAAGATAGTCATAAAAAGAGCATTCTTCAAAAACAGACAGTGCATAATCTTTTTTCTGCGTCCTGCATTTGGGTTTCGCAATCCTGATGAACTCTTCTTCAGATATCCTCTCCTTGAAGAACATCTTCATATGATTCTCCAGCCTGTAAAGCAGCAAATAGAAGAACATTCGCACAGCTCCCTTTCTCAGGTCTGCCACAGTGACTATTCCCACAATGTCAGCATGAACAACGAAAAAGAAAGATCGCTTGTCCAGCATTTTGATCAGGGACATCAGGTCCAGGTCTTTTGAAACGGTCTTATTCGGCAGGATATAGCACTCCTTGGAAGACTTGCTGTCAAAATACCTGGTTATCTTCCCGTCATCATCTTTGATAGGAAAGACAGTTATATCTTTATGAAGAGCAGAATCTTGGGGATAAAAACAAAACTCATCTAGGGGGGTCATAATATGTTCGACGGTCAGACCTCTGTGGATTCCTTCAAATATCTCGTCGTTCACTTTGAACCACCTTTGGCTGCGCGTTCCAGGATGCACCTAAGTCCTTTTGCATTTCATGGATAAATATGTGTTTCTCGTATCCGTCCGGTATGGCCACTCTGGTATTTGTACATTAGTACTGAGGCAAAAAATAAATAAAAATCTTAAAAAAGGAGTGAATGGGGACTGTACTCACTCACAAAGGCCCAGCATACTTGCTCATGACATCTTCCATCAGATTGAGTCCTCCGCTAAATCCTGCATAGCTACGTTCGAGGATCACACGGTCATGGGTTGGGAATGCAACTGATAGATGTATGGCACCAAATTCCGGCCCTGCTATAAAGGTCTCAAGGGAGCTGGCAAGCAGGAACAGGAAACTTCTGTCTTTCAGATTCTGTCGAATTCTATGAGAATCCACTTCATATACAATATCCGGCCATGCAGGCGTTTCGAGATTCCCTGTCAGTTCATTGTTTATTAGCTCACGTGCTTCCTCAGGTGGATTATCCGTTATCTGCACAATATCTGGAAGGTATCCCATCTCATTTGTCAGATATTTTGTAATGCCCACAGCAGAGTTGCTGTCGGCAACAACCGCAAAATACGGATGTGGCCTGGCTATGAGAAGAATGTCTCCCACATACTCGGTAAACCTGTAGGCCCGCCTTTCCTCGGTTTCAATGAGATTTTCGATCACGTCCGAAGAAGCACCCAGCTTTTTTCCGACTATCCTGAGGAACTCAGCTGTCTGCTTTTGTCCGACAGGTACTCCTGGGAAGGAGATATATGGGGTTCCGAACTTCTCCTTCAGCTTGTTTGCAGTCTTATGTCCAACCCATGACGAAAGGACAATGTTGTATTCTGCTGAAGGGATATTTTTGAGATTCTCAAGTGCACCGAATTCTCCTATGATCACATTTGGTTTCAATCCAATCTTTTCAAGAAGGGTTTTTATCTCTCTTGCCTCGCCCTTCCAGAATATATGCTGGAAAGGTACTATGCCGAATATGTTCACTCTGCCTTTTTCCACAGGAGTCTCTTCAAGGAGCTGATCTATCACCGCATCGAAAAAGTACTCATATCCCTGATATGAATTTCCTGCAAATCCGGCAGTATTCACATGCACTATAGGGATATTCTCCTCTTTCTCCCTGAATTGCCTGACGACAGACTCCACATCATCACCTATCAGTGACGGTATGCAGCCTGAAATGACCGCAAGCAGCTCGCCGTTGACCAACTCAGATGTCGACTTGATGAGATTACTAAGTTTTTTCTCACCACCAAAGATAACATGCTCTTCAACTAAAGAGGAACATGGAGTACTTGTCCCTCCATGAGGCCCTCCTGCATTCTGTCCTCCTCCGTAGAACTGCCCAAAGAGCTGACCAATCCCACATCCTGCTCCGGAATGAAGTATCGGTACTGTCCCGAATATACCTATTGATGTTGAATATGCTCCTCCAAGGGCACAGGAGTAACGCGGTGCCTCGATTGCATCCGATATGAACTCGCCTGTCTGCGAAGAATCTGTTTCTGAATATACTCTTGATTCCATGATTTATACCTGTTCTTCCTCTGACTGTAAGTAGTACAGTGAATTCGGCTGCTGGTACCACCAGTCCTTGTATGTGCTCTTTGTCTTTTCCAGCATGGTCCTCTGATAGGAATGGCTTTTCAGCGACTGCAGGAGGAAACTTCCAAATGCTATCGCTCCTGTGTAGCCACTTTGCGCGCTCCAGGGGTGAGGATCGGACCTTAAGGCATGCACTCTTGTGACACCTTTGTCACGCTTGAACGCACCCCCCTGGAAGGGACAGGTCATTGCAATATCGGGGTTAAGCCGGTTAGTGATATGCGTCTGCTCTGCAGCCTGGAATGTATTGACCAGTATGTCGAAATCTCCCATTTCAGCGATCAATCTCTCCATGTCTTCCAGTATGAGGTTGTCAAAGTCCTGACACATCGCAGCAGATGACTTCAGTCCCAGTTCATCGAAGTAAGGCACCTGTGCAAGAAGCCTTCCCTGGCCGAGTGCACCGAGGACTTCTATCTTTTCACCGTTACCTTTTATGTTCGCAAACTGTTCTCTGATCGCTTTCAGTTTCGGGAGCCATTTTGCGTGCTCTTCTTTGATCAGCTCCTCTGCTTCCTTTTCCTTGCCCGTGTACTTACCTATCTGCCTGAGCCATTCATCGGTATGTGCAACTCCCATGGGCGAGGGGTATAGGAAATATGGAACGCCAAATTCCTGCTCAAGACCTCGTGACAGATAATCAGTATAAGTCGGACACAGCGGTGCTGTGACGGCGGCTTCAGAGAGCATCTCTAAGTCTTCCACCGATGCAAACTCAGGGACGAAATTTACTCTCAGACCCAGCTTTCCAAGAAGGCGCTTTATCTCAAGCCTGTCCTGCCAGGTGTAGGAGAGCATACTTGCCACATTTACGAGGTCCTTCTGCTTCTTTTCCGGTTTCCTGATGAGATACTTCAGTACTCCGTGCCAGAATGCATCATAACCTGTCTGCACAAGCTTTGATCTTGATCCCTCACAGTGTATCGGGACTATTTTTGCAGATACTTCGGGCTGCACCTGTGCAACCACTCCTTCGATATCCTCGCCTATGATCCCTGATGCACAGGATGTCAGTATGAAGATAGCTTTAGGATTATAACGCCTCTGTGCTTCCTTTATTGCTGCACCAAGCTTGTCGCCTGCGCCGTAGACTACATCTTTCTCACCAAGATTTGTTGTCATCCAGTGAAGATCGTAGTTAGCCGGACGGCCCATCTCAACAGGAATATGACGGTATAGTTCTCGGTACCCGAGTGCTGATGATGAGCATCCCACAGGCGCATGGTATATTACGGCAGCATCACGGATCGTTCCAACCCTTACCGAGAGATAAAAGTTAAGAACACAACCGCTTGATTGCTGAAAGTTCCGCTCTCCCTGCTTAAGGCAGCCGGAGCGCGCCTGTTTTGCAAGGTCACTTGCTTTTCCATACCAGACGTTAATGCCGTTTGCCCTTTGTTCCCTGTTGGGACATGTGGCTTTGGATAGATCGATCTTGTTGTCGATCAGTTGATTTTCAGTAAGTTCTGTTCCTGACATTAGTATTACTCCACAAGAGAACTCTTTATCTCGATGGATCAGTCTCCCGTAAGTTCTGCCCATGGCATTAATATGTCCAATTGAGATCTATGGATATATAAACCAGGAAATCAGCAAATATAGGATCTTTATTCAAGTAATCCTAATTTTTGCGGCAATCGCAAACAAAGGAAGAGAAAAAAGATGAGCAGGAAAGTATAGCAGCCTCAGAATCCTGATGACAGGAGAGTCAATGTACACAATGATTTTGCAATCCCTTTAATCCTCTGGGATGGACATTTCTTCTCTATATGAGGATGATTCCTTTGTGCTCTCACCACAGCAGGATCTCTCTTCTCCTCCGCAACCGCATTCTCCATTATCCATACCCTTGCCTCTGAGTGCTGCACGGATCATTGCCCATGCACAGCCGACACCGCTCTGCACTTCTATTGCCCGGACAGGACAGTTCAGGGCACATGCACCGCACTCCATGCATGCAGCTGGCTGCATTAGTTCAGCATGATCTTTTCCTTCAGCAAAGACTCCGTGGGGACAGACATGCGTACACCTCAGGCAGTTGATACATTTTTCAGGATTATACAGGAGAGTGTTCTCAAGATAAGAATCAAACATCAGATCACCTTCATAAACCGGACTATTCCAAGAATGACTAAGAGCAGAATCCCAAACCCTGCCATGAGCGCCATGACAGGCACATATCTATAAATCTCTTTCTTGACGCCGGTCCTTGAAGTGAATGTTGTACAACCTGTGAAGTTAAGGGCCAGGTATGCCGTCACAACCGGCATTATCATAAGTGGGACAAGAGCTGTAAGCATATTCGCCCAGAACGGCATTTCAGGATTTGTCGCAAAGGGAATTGAAAAGGGAATTGCAACGATAACTCCCAGAATAAGCCCTTTTGTGCTGAAATCATGTGTGGGGATGAAAGGAAGCAAGGCCGGAAAGAACACAGTTCCAGCAAGCACTGCGGTGATCGCAGCAAGGGCTGCCAGAGGGCCTGCAAGGAGGTAAAGAATAATGGCAGCAACAAGCGTCGGTAGTGCCACATGGAGTAATTCTACCGGAGTGAGGACCAGCCTGTCTCTGAATGAGAACTGGACCCTGCGCATTTCGGGCGTTGCCTCGCGTGTTTTAATGTATTCGGGAAGATCACTGGCACGGACCGGGCCATATTCCACCCTGAAACCGGAACGGCGCTGTACTTCATGCGCCGAGATCCCAGGAGCACTTAGCTGCGGCAATATGAGAGCGCGGTGGCTGACAATGCCGGAAAGCCCTGACCATGCGATGCGATGCACTAGTTCCTCTGTCCCGAATGTGCCCTTGCCTGCAGCACACCATACATTCACTCCCTTTGTATCCAGAACAAGAATGTAGCAATCTGTGCCAGCAAGAGCGCGGCGGACCGCATCAAAACTCAGTGTGTAATTTGCCGAAACAAACACAGGAGAATCTATAGTTGGCTCACCCATCTTGTAAAGGCCGGGTTTTACAATATGTCCCATCCGGTTCACTCCCCAGAGGGCAAGAAAGTGACCGAGCCGGTCATTAAGTGTGAGCTTGCCTGTAATGGTAAGAAGCTCAGATACCGGCTTACTGTGAGCCAGCTTAATGAATGAGATTGTATCAGATCTCCTCGGTGCACATGGGCATGACGAACCGTTTGTCTTGTCATTATCCATGTGATTTCACTCCTTTTTATCATTCATGTGCATCAATGGATCAAGTACCTCTTTTATCATTCCGCTAAGGTTCTCGGCTTTGATGAGAGCAAGACAACAGATACTACCTTCCTTTCCCCAGCTGATCAAAGCAAGCTTATTCCCGCTATTGATGCCCGCTTTATCCCGCACGTCTTTTGGTAGCACCATCTGTCCCCTTTCATCAACACTGAGGATTGCCTCTACCCTGCATTCAGAACCCTGATTGCAATCGCACGCCAATCCCTCATGATTACAGACTTCATTGACGTTCTTCTTTTTAGTCATTCTGATCTCTCATGATCAAGTACGTTTTCTGGAGACTTATACTTTTCTGAAAAATCAGAAGAAACATGAAAATAAGAACATATTTGAAAATCAGAATAAATCCAAAAGAGGCATTGGTATCTGAGAGACCCATTTTTGCCGCAAAAAAGGGGAAAACAGATATTCCATGTCAATTCTTGCTGATTTATGAGCATATAAATCTACTTAGCGTAATTTATAGCCGGTGATTTAATGCCAAAAGCAAGGAATATAGCCATCTATGGAAAAGGAGGCATAGGGAAATCGACAACTTCATCAAATCTCTCAGCGGCCTTTTCAGACCTGGGCCTTAAAGTAATGCAAATCGGGTGTGATCCAAAGAGTGATTCCACAAACAACCTGAGAGGAGGAAAATCTATACCTTCAGTCCTTGATGCTCTGAGAAGCAGAAAGAGAATTGAAATCGAAGATATTGTACATGATGGTTTCAATGGTATAAAGTGTATTGAGGCAGGTGGACCGGAGCCGGGGGTCGGATGCGCCGGCAGGGGAATCATCACTGCTATCGAACTCCTGAAGCAAAAGAATGTATTTGAGGAATTCAAGCCCGATATAGTGATCTATGATGTATTAGGCGACGTTGTCTGCGGAGGCTTCTCTATACCTATTCGTGAAGGGGTTGCCGAGCAGGTATATACCGTTGCATCATCGGATTTTATGGCAATATATGCTGCAAACAACCTGTTTAAAGGTATCCGGAAATATGCAAACAGCGGCGGTGCGCTTTTCAGCGGAATAATTGCAAATTCGATGAATCAGCCTATCCAGAAAGATATAATCAATGATTTTGCAAAGCATACTCAGACAACGGTTGCAGGGTATGTTCCACGTTCGCTGGATGTTACAAGAAGTGAACTCAGGGGCCAGACGGTGATAGAACACGCGCCGGACTCCGAGCAGGCGGAACTATACAGGGAGCTGGCAAGGAGTATCCTGAACAATGACCAAAAGTATGTTCCTGCACCTCTGGAGTCTGATGATCTTAAGGTCTGGGCAGAGAGCTGGTCTGATACACTTCTTAGGAACCGTGAAAACGAAGAGAAGATAAAAACAACTGAAAACCATATTGTTGTCTATCCGGCCTGAACCAGAAGTATGCGGGGACTGAAAAGATTAAAATAACAACGTGCTGGCCTTTCAACATCCATGGAAAGGGGTTTGAATCTCAGCATTACTGAGCACGCTGGGTTTCATGACCCTCTATTTTTAATGGAACAGTGATTATCAAGTGATGTCGGCAAATATATCTATTTTGAAAAGCAATTGATTCACAATTGTGATTATCCAATTATAATGTGCGAGGGGAAATATATCCCTGTGGAGGAACAATGAAAGAAGGTGACCGGATTATCAAGACCAATAAGAACTATCGAGTTATGATAGATTCCGATGGTGTGGGTCACATAAGGATAATCAGGCGTGTTAATCTGAAGACACTGATTGAGATCTTCCAGAGCCTCTATCTTGAACTGAAGAAAGATCAAAACCGAACTCCTCATATCAGCATTTATGTTTCCCGTTCTATATGTGACGAGATGTCGGAGAATGTACAGTATTTTCACGATTTTGTAATCTCCTGTCTCGATGGGACATTTGACCTGATAGTGATTAATTAGATAATGATCCTATCTCATAACTTCACTTGACATCTTTTCCAGCATAGGATAAAATAGAGCCCATGTAGGCTCTGTAGAAATCCTCGTTTGAATTGAATAAACAACCTTGGCAGACCTGCCAAGGTTGTCTACTATTAATTTTAATCTCTTTTACTTGATTCCAATATTTCCTGGATTGATCTCTTTCCCATATTTTCGTTTAAGGACTGAGGACATCGTTTCTATCATGTTTCTGTTATGATACAGTTTTTCATCAAACTCCACTCTTGTCCATCAATTCAACAAGTTCAACGATATTTCTGTAGTCTGTGTTGAGATACTCTTCAACAAAACCAAGGTTAATAGTTGATGCTGCGTATAAGTCCTCTTGGAATACTTGCAATTGTATATCTGCAAATGCGAATTTCCTGATACCTCTAGCGATGTATCAACAAAATTTAAGTACGTGTTACACAAACACTAACCATTTCCTTTGTGTTTTGACGCAACTACCATTTTGGGTTTTTATAATTTTTAAAGCAATAAGTAATTTTCAGCAGGAAACAGGTTTTCTACAGAGCCGAGATTTCGTATTATTATATAAAATAAAATCTTCTGAATTTAGTATACACTGTAGAATACTGAAGCAAAATTATGGATATGAAAAGGGAGATTTATTGGACGCTATGAATATGACATACCCAGATGTGACAATTTTGAGGAATAGGCAAAACCTAACTAACAGCGGGCAAATTTATGCACAATTGCTTAAGTCGCTGTGTATAAAAATAAAATTCAGGGAAGAAATATATCCTCCCTGAGAAGCCTTTTACATTAGGCTGTAGTAGCTGTTGCAGTGTTGGATGGCGTTGAGTCATAAGATATTGTCGGGAATCCTATGGCAGGTGCCGGATACACAGTAGTGTCTCCGACCACGTTGGTTGCCAGTATCCTATAGTAGTACGTAGTCCCTCTTGCCATGGTTGTATCTGTGCTGGTTTTTATACTACCTGTCCCCGGTCCTGTTGAGGAAGGTACGGTTGAGATAGTGGTCCACGGACCAGTAGCTACGGTAGCTCTCTGAACTTTAAAGGACACTTCATCAGAGGAGTTATCATTCCACGTCAATGTCACTCTCTGATTATTGCCGTTACCGCTCCTTACCGCTACAAGATTCACAGGTGCATCGGGTGTAACTCCCAAAATAACCGAGTGCATCATATCAAACTCTTCATGTGCCAGCAGGTGGCAGTGGTAGAGATACTCCCATCCAAAGTTGACCAAGTGGTTGCTGACAGTAACTGGATTTCCGGCCGTGTCTTTCCATCCTCCTGTTGGAGCAATCAATGGATCACCCAGAGGCATCGTCGGATCAAGCGGACGAATACTGTTGGGGATCTTGAATGGCTGTGTGGGAGCTACAGGTTTGAATGCAATGAAGGTGTCCTGCAGTGGATTCACTCTGAAAGTTTCCTTCCAGCCCATCTCGTTAAGATCAGGTGGTCTTACAGCATTGTCCCATGCAACACGGTTAATGATCTGCGCATTAAACAAGTGAACATGTACAGTGTGTGTATCCACACCATTATGGGTTATTCTCCATACCTGGATCCCATCTCCCAGTGTTCCGACCGGGGCCCCTATTATATCAACAGGTGCAGACAGGAAAGGTATGAGGATGAAATCCTGTGCTCCGGCAGCAGCATTTGGTAGCTCAAGACCCAGCATGGCGCTCATACGTCCATATTCATTGTCGAAAGCTTCTCCCATTTCGTCCTGAATGGCTTTGGGCTCAAAGGGTATTGGAATCCCGATGGCAACCGCGGCTGCCCTAGTCCCGTCACCTGTTAAAGTAACTGTGGGTGCAGATGTATAGCCACTGCCTCCATTTATCAGGTTAAGGCTCGCTACCGCTGCCGGGCTTAATACGGCCGTTGCAGCAGCGCCCGTTCCACCACCACCTATAAAGTTGACAGTGGGCGCGGATGTATAACCGCTACCTGACCTGGTAACTGTGACACTGGCAACAACAGAAGGAGTTAATGCTGCTGTAGCGGTAGCACCCGTACCCCCTCCACCTGTGAAAGTGACCGTGGGAGCGAAAGTGTAGCCACTACCTGCATCGGTGACGGTAACGCTTCTAACCTGATTGCCCTGTACTGTAGCCGTAGCTTTAGCACCAGTCCCGCCGCCACCAATGATGTTAACGGTAGGTGCCGTGGTATAGCCTCTCCCTCCGTTCGTTACTGTGATGGTGGCAACTCCTGTGGGAGCCAATGCTGCCGTTGCTGTCGCGCCTGTCCCACCGCCACCTATGAAGCCGACAGTGGGTGCGGAAGTGTAACCATTTCCTCCACTATTTACTGTAACACTTGCAACAGATCTGGTAGCCAGTTTAGCTTCTGCTGTAGCAGTTGTACCGCCAGCGCCGGTTGGTGCCGAGATCGTGACTGTGGGAGGAGATGTATAACCACTGCCTCCGTTAGTAAGCTTAAGACCGGTGAGCGGGCTTCCCGAGATGAAGTCAAAGTAGGACATGGACTGAGTATGAATCCTCATGAAAGGGTCTGCAGGGAAATTCATGTTGTAGGCCGAGTTGTAATTTGCCTGTGGCACGATTATCTGGTCCTGCGAAACTTCAAATACACCCCTCTTCGTGTTCATCTTGGCAAAGACTGCTTTCAATGCGTCCACATTGTAGGTAGACGGTGCGGTGTCTTTTACCCGGATCTGCATGATGGTACGGGTGTTTGGACCATATCCGGGCTGTGTCGTGGGTGCCCCACCCATGTCAGTGTGATCAGGGTCACCTGTATAGTAGTCATACCGCGGATCTATCGCCGGGAAAGGTGCAGGAGCATCGTTGTATAGGATCAGTGTCTTACCGGCATATTCCGAGAAGTCAACAATCACATCAGCCCTTTCCGCTGTTCCCAGAATGAGCGTGCCCTTATTCACAACTCCCATATCGAAGTTTGTCTGGTCCATGTTCCAGTCCACAGGCTGGTTAGGAAGCACTACCGGCTCCGGCAGGAAGCCTCCTTCGGTCCCTATCTGGATAAATGAAGGACCTGCTGTTGACGGGTCAGGCACACCGCCTTCTCTTCCATCGATCGGCCAACCTCCTGGGAAACCAGCTGTCTTAACCGCTGGGACCATCCTGACTTCGGTATTGGTTCTGCCATCTGCAGTTTCAACATCAGGATCTGCTACATACAGTTGCAGATTAAAGAACCGGTCATCGGCTGCGTTCAGAATGCGGAACCGGTACGCTGTGGGCTCCACCTCAAGATAAGGATATACTGCGCCATTGACGATAGGTGTATCCATGAAAGCTTCGGCAGCTTCAGACGGGTTAGGTGTCGCAGGTATCATGGTTGGCTCCCAAGGTGCATTTACTGGGTCGTAGTAGGGGTTTGGTATTGGCGGATAGGTGATATCCGTTGTCGGTGGCCAGAACCAGGGACCGTAATGCCAGCGGCCGAAAGCATTCATTCCGCTCGGGTCTTCTGGGTTCTGGTTCGGCATGTAGACGTGAGGATACCAGAGGTCTCCAGTATTTGGTACAGGTGGCGTTGTTCCCCATTTCCATGTCGGATCCTGCGCTGCAATGGTTGTTGAATCTACAAAGGTCCTGTCCTGGATGACCAGAGGAATCCC
Organism: Methanolobus chelungpuianus; assembly: GCF_024500045.1. Lineage (NCBI taxonomy): Archaea > Methanobacteriati > Methanobacteriota > Methanomicrobia > Methanosarcinales > Methanosarcinaceae > Methanolobus > Methanolobus chelungpuianus. Next base: position 251,270 of record NZ_JTEO01000006.1, on the reverse strand, counting down.
TGTGTCTGGAAGGACTTTAACATTTCCGGGGTTAATGCCGGTAACGTCAGTACCCTCAATCATATCTTTCTCCACCTGGTCTGACAACAGATAGGGGGCAGCTTCACCTGCATAGACATTCAGACGAGTGATCCCAAATGAATGGTCATGGTAGAACATCAACCTGGCACTTTGCTCGTTGTTATAATAGAATGTCATGGATCCATCACCTGGATCTGGCATATCCGGAACATTGTAAACACTTACACCCTCGGGATAAGAAGTTGCTTCCCCGGCAGGTGTGACCCATTGATGAGGCGTACCATCGCTTATCCATGGTACGAAGCCGCCGTGAAGGTGGATCGTGGCACGGTTCTCAGTGAACATGCCATGGAGGTTTGTCCCCAGGGGTTGTTTTGTTGCTGGATCAAAGTTGATATCATAATGACCGGCTCCCATCACTGTCGTGTCTACCGGTAGGAACAGATCTCCTCCGCTGCCCGTGGGAAGCAAATTATAGAACTTGATTCTCACAGGCCTGTCCTTCTCGGCGATTATCGCAGGTCCTAGGAAATGGGGGTTATCTACGGCATAAGCTTGACTGCCATCTGGCATTAAAATTGGAGATCCGTCAGGGTTTTTAAGAGCAATATGCAAACCGGACACTTTAGCTGTCGATAACTGCACATAGCCTCTGTGCGTGGTCGCAGGCAAGTCCGGATGCATCTGCTCAGTATATTCCACCACTGCTATTTCATAATAATCAGCTGGCTCATTGGAATATGTAACAGTTTCAGGAACGGCAATCGGTATATATTGTCCTAGATCATTTGCCTCGGTGGGACCAAGGAGCGGAAGCGAATCGACGAACTTCCTTATACCGCCCTTCGTAGGACCACCAATCATTGCTGTAGCACTGGCACCCGATCCCGTATCATCTATGATAGTTACGGTAGGAGTGCTGCCCATTGTGTATCCGCTGCCTCCGTCGTCAAGAATTATTTCAGTAATAACCCCATCAGAAACGTTTGCCGTTGCAATAGCTCCTGTATTGGCACCGTAAACATCAACATAAATATCATGGACTGTGACAGTAGGAGAAGTGTAATCACTTCCGCCGCTCACAAGAGTTATGCTGGTGACAGAACCCGTTGGAAGAGGACTGTTTGCGTAGTTAGGATATGGTCCGAAATAGTGCGGTATCCCTCCCGGATCAAGCTGGGACTGAGCAAGTGTTCCGCCTGCGGCAAGTACTTCATTACGCATCGCCTTGAAATGAGCTGCTGCCTTTTTCCTCAGAGCAGGTTCATCTTTCATTTTTTTCAATAGTTTGTTGTATTTTTCCTTCTTAAAATTAACTTGAACTGCATCTTCATTTAAAATGGAGCTATTGTCTGCTGCTGCTGTAATAATAGAGCTATTGTCTTCTGCTGCTTTAATAATAGAGCTATTGTCTTCTGCTGCTTTAATAATAGAGCTATTGTCTGCAGCTGTACTAACATTGTCAGAAGATGTAGAATTGTTTGTATCGGCTGCACTGCCACTTAAAATAAGTACTGAGAACAGTATTCCGATAATAAGCAACAATCCAGTAGATCCGGCTATATCATTGATTTTTTTTCGTCTTCCCCGCTCATATAAGCGTCTAAATATTTCATTCTTATTTTTCATACTATCACCCACCTCTGATATAAATCTCGTTTTTGGATTCACACTGTGAACCTGCCTCTAACTCTGTAGACCTCTTATCAAATCGAGATTAATCAGCCCAATCAGGTCTTTTCATCAATGATGCTTAAAAAAAACACCTCTTTAAACGGTGTTTTGGCTAATCGCCTAAATATGAATAATTTCTATAAAGCTCCCGCTATTATAATTCATTCACATACCCGCCCACATATTAAAGATTAGATTCCCACTGAATCCTGCACAGACATATATCAGGATTAATGATAAGGAGATTTTATTAGTACATAAAGGTTTTGTCAATAATGGCAAAGACGATGGGATCAAGATGGACACGAAGGCTTAAAGTCCAGGTTTGCAGAAAAAACACAAAGGGTATGATTAGTGTTTTGTCGAATAGATACTTAAAGTTTGTTGATACAGCGCTAGCTGTATCAGGAAACTCACATTTGCAGATATACAGTCTTTTCGATCTGCTTTTCTCTTAGATTGTTCTACCCCTTTGAGTAACACTCCGCAGTGAAGTCAACCGCTCGGCTCTTATTACAATCCTGTTCCTTCCACCCGATGGGGTACTGCAGTCGTATTCTATCTCACGGCTGCATAGAGTTCTGGTTTCACATATTACTTTGGTCTGGTTCTGATAAGTGCTGACATGTTCAGTTTCTGCAAAGGAGTCTGGCAAGTCTCCGCATCTGCTCAAGGAAATTGGCCTTGTAGACCATCATTCAAAATCTTTAACAATCTTCAATTGGATTTCATTTTCCTAGTATTATAAAAGGGGCTCTTGAGGAGGAAATCAATTTTTGGAGCAGAGCTAGGGTGATACTTACATCGTAGGTCCCTTAATCTACTCGAATGTCATGAAATATAGGAAGACATTATATAAAAGCAAATTAAAAGAGTAAATTAAATTGGCTTCAACCGCAAACTATAGGTACGATGAGCGTTAATTGTAAATTAATTTTGCCGATAGGATGCCATTCTTGTAATCTTTTTGCAGAAATGACGACTTTAGGAAAGATATAGTTTTGCTTCTTAAGTAAGTATCACTTCCGGTGTAGAGAAAATTGGTGAGCAGTTTACCATTTCCTTTTTTACCCCTTCACACCCAAGAGTTCTTTCAGGTATCCAACCGGAAACTACCTCACTTATATGCAAATACCTCCAATATCTTAGTATCAAAAAGATATCAGGATATAAGTGGTGAAACAAATGTACTGTTACCAGTGTGAAGAAACAGCAAGTGGGCAGGCCTGTATAAAAGTGGGTGTCTGCGGAAAGAAGAGCGAGGTCGCCGAATTGCAGGACGACCTGATATATCTGCTGAAGAGCATCGCTTTCTACAATATGAAAGCAAGGGAGCATGGGGTCAACGAGGAAAGAACGGACAGGTTCATGCTTGACGGGCTCTTCGCCACGCTTACAAACACTAACTTCAGTAAGGAAAATGCTGAGAAACTCCTCGGGGAAGGTTTTGATATACGGGACAGCATTAAACAAAAGCTGGTAAGCAAAAACATTTCCCTTGGAGAGCTTCCGGAAGTTGCAAAGGTCACTCCTGAAAGCATCAAGGGTATAGACACAAGTTTTAACGCTCCCGGTAATGAGGATATCCGTTCACTCAGGTCGCTGCTGATCTTCGGCCTCAAGGGCATAGCTGCCTACGCCCACCATGCTTATGTGCTCGGGTTCAAGGACGATGAAATATTCAAGTTTATGGAAAGATCCCTTGTGGCAACAACAGACGACAAGGTCGGAGCCGATGAGCTTGTGGGCCTTGTAATGGAATGCGGCTCGATGGGGGTCACAACGCTTGCCCTGCTGGACAAGGCAAACACTTCCACCTACGGCAACCCCGAGCCCACAAAAGTGAACATAGGAGTTCGCGACAGGCCGGGCATACTCATAAGCGGACATGACCTGCGTGATCTCGAGCAGCTCCTTGAGCAGACCAAGGGTACAGGCGTGGACGTGTACACCCACGGGGAAATGCTTCCTGCAAACTGTTATCCCGCATTCAAGAACTATGATAACTTCGTAGGCAATTACGGAGGCGCGTGGTGGAAGCAAAAAGAGGAGTTCGAGAAGTTCAACGGTCCCATACTGATGACCACTAACTGCCTGGTACCTCCGAAAGCAACATACACTGACAGGATATACTCCACAGGCATTGTAGGATGTGAGGGTGTGACCCACATCGAGGAAAAGGAAGACGGCACAAAGGATTTCTATGCCATAATCGAGCAGGCGAAGAAATCAAAGCCGCCCGAGCAGCTCGAGGAAGGCTCCATCGTAGGAGGGTTTGCACACGCATCAGCTCTCTCAGTTGCCGATAAGATAGTGGATGCTGTCAAGAGCGGAAAGATCAGCAAGTTCGTGGTCATGGCCGGATGCGACGGCAGGCACAAGGAAAGGAGCTATTACACGGATTTCGCAAAGGCCCTGCCGCAGGACACCGTTATCCTCACTGCGGGCTGTGCCAAGTATCGCTACAACAAGCTTGATCTGGGAGACATCGGAGGTATCCCAAGGGTCCTGGATGCAGGCCAGTGTAACGATTCCTATTCGCTGGTGGTCATTGCGCAGAAACTTGCGGAAGCATTCGGACTTGAGGACATCAACGACCTTCCAATAGCATATAACATCGCATGGTACGAGCAGAAGGCCGTGCTTGTGCTGCTGGCGTTGCTGAGCCTTGGAGTGCGGAACATAACTCTCGGTCCCACCCTGCCGGCGTTTATCTCGCCCAACATACTCAATGTGCTGGTCGAGAAGTTCAACATCAGGCCGCACACAACAGTTCAGGAGGACCTCAAGGTCCTTCTATGAACTTTTATTTTCTTTCTTTGATATAACAGGAGGCAAAAATGAGAATCACAAGTTTCGGGAATGAACCTGACAGGGAAAACCCTCACGGGGTTTCCGTAAAGAAACTATATGATACCGAGCATGCACAGGTAATGCACATCGAGCTCAAGCCCGGGGAGAAACTTAAGAAACATGTGACTCCGGTGGACGTTTTCTTCTACGTGCTTGAAGGTGAGGGGATCGTCGAGATCGGGGAAGAGCAGGAGAAGGTATCAAAAGATATGATCATAGAGAGCCCTGCCAGGATACCCCACAGGCTTATGAACGAAGGTACCGGAACGTTCCGTTTTCTGGTTGTAAAGGTTCCAAGACAGACCGATCAGACAAAGCTGCTTTAACAGGCAATGGAATGACCGGGCATGCCTGCCCCTTTCATTTATTTTCCGTAGGGGAGGAAAATAGATTAATGGTATAAGCGACAATATTTCTCATCATTAAAGCTGATAACGGAGATTTTTATGACACATCTTAAACCTATTATGGAGAAAACACACGCATGGGCAACCGCATATGCAAGAAGGAAAGGTTACAAATTAAATCCTGACGATGAGATGGTTCAGCTTGTGGTGGAAGGTCTTGCAAAGAACAGGGCAGAACTCGGAAAACAATACTGCCCCTGCCGTATAGTCAGCGGTGATGTGGAGCAGGACCGCAAGATCATATGCCCCTGTGTCTACCACCATGATGAGATAAAAGAGAATGGCAGCTGCCACTGTTCACTGTTCTTCAGTCACTGAGATATAACTGAGCGTCCATCAGTGGTCCGGAATACCCGCTCAGGAGAGAAACATGGCAAGTGTAATGGAAATATATCAGTTACTACCAAAAACCAATTGTAAGGAGTGCGGAAAAAGCACTTGCATGGCTTTTGCAGTCGACCTGCTTTCCCGCAAGCTCAAAGTGGAGGACTGCCTTCCTCTAGTCAGGGAAGGGAAGTACAAGGCCAGCTATGAGAAGCTTTCCGGCATGGTGACTCCTGTGGGAGATGTCACCGAAACCGGGCTTATCGTACATGCTGACAAGTGTATAGGATGCGGTAACTGTGTGGTCGCATGTCCTGTCAATGTTGCGGCCGATCCCATGGGTGCAGGCAGTGGCAAGGCTCCCACATGCGACAGGGTGATCCTGAAAGTTGAGGACGGCGTCGTGAAGGCCGCCAATGTCCAGGAGTGCCGCCGCTTCGGGGAGAATAAGATTCTCTGCGTTGCATGTATCGATACCTGCCCGACAAAGGCAATAGAATTTGTATGATGGGATGATAATAATACAGTGAAGGGAACTTCGCAAAGGGGGATCAATTTGGACAATGATCATTACGTCTGTACGGGCTGCGCGCTCCTGTGCGATGATATCGATGTGGGACTTGAGGATGGAAAGGTAGCCAAGGTCCATACTGCGTGCAGGAAAGGATTCGCATTCATGAAGGGATGCAGCAATCCCCTGGGGTGCATGGTGAATGGAAAGAGGGCGGATATGGATTCTGCTATCAGGGAAGCGGCAGATATCCTGAGAAGTGCTGAAAGGCCGCTCATTTTCGGGCACGCCAATTCAAGCTCGGCTGCCCAGAAGAAAGCAATCGGGATTGCCAGGAAGATAAACGGCTATATTGATGACACTTCATCATTCTGCCAAGGTCCCATGGTGGAGGCAATCCTGGAAGGCAAACTGAAGACCTGCACCCTTGACGATGTGAGGCATAAGGCCGACGTGATAGTTTACTGGGGTGCGGATCCTGCTAACTCGCATCCCAGGCACATGTCGCGTTACTCCTACTTCCCCAGGGGCAAAGAGCGCCAGAGAGGGTGGGAAGAGGACCGCACAGCAATATGCATCGACGTGAGGAAGTCCGACACTGCCGAGATTTGCGGTGAGAACGGGCTCTACCAGATACCCGTTAAAGGGGATGTGGAATTCATGGATGCCTTGGTGAGCGCTCTTTCCGGGAAGATCCCCAAGACATCCTATGACTTTGATAAGAAAAGGCTGCTGGAACTTGCAAACATACTGAAGAAGGCAAAGTTCGGAGTCATCTTCGCAGGTCTTGGAATGGTCTATGCACTTGACGACCGCGAACCTCTCTACAGGCTTATGGATAAACTTAACTCGGTCTCGAACTTCCATCTTATACCCATGGCTGGCCACTACAACATGAGAGGCTTCAACCAGAACCTGTTCGAGGAAACAGGGTACATCAACCGGGTAAAGTTCAGCGGGGCCGAGATACTGCACGGGCCCGAGTATTCGGTTGTGGAAGCACTGAGACAGAAGACCGTGGATGCGGCGCTTGTTATAGGCGCTGACCCGCTTACAAGCCTGCCCCGTTCGGTGGTAAGGTATCTTGAAGAAATACCACTGATAGCCATCGACCCCTGCCAGACCCTGACCTCAGTGAAGGCGAAAGTTACAATTCCCTGCGCCCTGGTCGGCGTAGAATCAGGTGGTACTGCCGTTCGCATGGACGGCGTGGAGATCGGCCTGAAGCAGATCGTTGAAACTGACCGGCTTTCGGACGAAGAGGTAATGACACGTATATCGGAGGCATTATAATGGGATTCGGACAGTTCCTTGCAGCTCCTGAGGTAAAACTGAAGATAGTTACTTACAGGGATATCTTCCAGGATTCCGCAAAAGTGGCATCACTTTTCGGGGAAGACTATGAGAAGCTCTCCGCTGTCATCAGGCTCGACCCGAAGGACATCTCGAAACTTGCTATAAAGGAAGGTGATACACTCGTGCTGAAGAACGGCTCTGGCAAGGTGGTAGTGAAAGCCCGGAATTCCGGCTATGAGAAACCACACACAGGAACAGCCTATATGGTAAACAGTCCATGGTCCAATGTTCTGGTGCCTGAAGACGCAGGCGGCACGGGAGTGCCTGAGTTCAAGGATTTCGAGGTGCTTGCATCCAGTGCAAAGGGAGCTAAAGTAACAGGGATAAGGGAGATCATCTGATACTTCTCATCCCCTTTTGCAGGTCTTTCATATATTCTCATAAATATCGCCTGTAGTCAGATTCTCTATATTGTAGGCGTGCATCACCATTACGTATACGTCCTTTTGTATTGCTTTAACTCGGCCTTTTATCTAACAGGAAATAACCTTGCTATCCTAGCAGAGTTGGGCCGGGAAATGTATTATACTCTGAATAATCAAGTTAAGTTGTTTATCCCTCAAATTAGTTTTTTGAAAAGTTATTTATATGTCGTGGGTATAGGGTATTATATAACGAAAATAATCTTTTCGTAGACAAGTAGAGGTAATTAAAGATGACATCATGGGAATATGAAATAAAATCAGTTCGTTTTGGAGAGTGGGACCTTATGAAAGAAGACCTGAACGAACTTGGCATTGACGGCTGGGAACTGGTCAAGCTTTCAGGTGATGTGGATGAGCAGGGAATGATCAAAGCCTTCCTGAAAAGGCCGCTAGATATACTTGAAACCTGATCTATTCTCCTAAATTCCTTTTATACCTTTTACCTGATCTTCAGGCATTACTCTGTTTTGCTGTGGCAGTGCTCAAATAGTGCTCTATCCGCGTGCAGCATAAATGCACCCTTTCTCGGACATAAAAGTATTTCAATTGAGCAGCCAATCATATAATCGGGGTTTGTTGATGAAGATTGAAATGATAATCTTTCTTATTCTTATAGGTGTGTTTCTGGCAACCGGATGTACCGGTGCACAGGATGAGGACGATGCAGGCACAGAAATTCCGGAAGTGCCTCCTGCTGAGCCCGAACCCGTGCAGACAGGACTTCCTGAACCAAATGGAAGTCAAGTATACAGTTACATTGCTGAAGAGAACAGCTACCGAAACTGGGACCTGTGGCCTTTGAGGGAGGAGAGGTATGCAAGTGTCAGTGTTCACGGTCCCCTGCTCACCACCTATGTCTCGGACAATGCCCTGCCTGCCATAGAGAACAGGGCAGGTGCCCTGCCTTACGGGAGCATGGTGGTAAGGGAAAGCTATGATTCGGAAGGCGAGCTCAGAGAAATAGGTGTGCGTTACAAGGTAGAAGATTATGACCCTAAGCACAATGACTGGTTCTGGGCTGCCTACACTCCGGAAGGGGAGGTAATAATCGAGGGAAGGATTGAGTCGTGCCGGGACTGTCATTCCATAGAGGCAGCTAATGACTATATCTATACTGCTTATATAACAGGCACTCCTTACCCGGTAACTGAAGTCAATATCAGGAACTTTGACTTTGATCCGGCTTCTGTCACCATTGCGGTGGGTGACACTGTAAGGTGGACAAACATGGATTCAGCAGTCCATACTATAGATGGCGGCGGGTTCAGGTCCGAAGCCCTGCGACAGGGAGATTCCTACAGCTACACATTCACAGAAGCGGGCACTTATTATTATATGTGTGCAGTGCATCCTTATCAGACCACGGGGCAGGTCATTGTAACAGGATGATACATTATAAGGGTAGGGATTGTTGTCGGGGAAGGAAAATTAAAATTGCTGCCTGCTTCCTGCCTTTTTTACAGTTACAGGCCTTCTCATAAAGGTGTTTTACTAAAGGGTCAGTTGATATTCTCTCCAGTAGTGTAATATTCATATCTTTGAGTATGAAGTAGCCGTTTGATGCTGTTCACAGAGAGTTTTAATATAACAGGAGCTACAAAAGTATTTCTTGGAACCATATAGGTGGTACAAGATTCAGACTGAAAGTGGGGTAATTATAAATGAGCGTAGAAGAAAATTTGGAATTAATGAAAACTTTGGATGATGCATGGAATTCCCAGGACTGGGAAACATTCAACGAACGCCACGCGGATGATGTAGCTGTATTTTGGCCTGGTCAGCCGGAGCCCACAAGGGGCGGCCACGCGCATCATGCCGAAGCTGTAGAGTTTTTCAAAGTATTCCCGGATAACCATATAGTCAACAATCCTTATAAGATCCTTTTCGGATCTGGCGACTATACATGCTCCGTAGCTGAGTTCACGGGAACTATGAAGGGGCCAATGAAAGGAGCTGATGGCAGTCTAATTCCGCCCACGAACAAGAAGTTCAAGGTGGAGTTCTGTACTGTGGCTCACTGGAAGAATGGGAAGATAGTGGAAGAGAAACTATTCTACGATCTGGTGGGCCTGATGAAGCAGATCGGCACAATGTAGGTCAATATCTTTTTATAATGGGGCTGTGCAGGGACAACCTTGTTTAGCAAGCACTTTAAAACAATCGTGTATGCCCTCCTGCTGGTTGCTGACAGGTTCGGCCCATTAATATTGCTCAGGATATCCTCCACATCTGTGGGATAAGCTCGCTTATTGGCCTGCTTATGAGATTGTTGTTTGTCACCAATGCCTCTGTCTTATGTTTTTTTATTTGCGGTGTATATATTGTTCCTTTAATATTCTAATAGGGATAATGCAAACCCCCTAATATTTTAGTTCCGCTAACACTATTAATTATGCTCACCCTATTTTAGTCGGGGAGGATTATGAAACGAATACTTTTTGTGCTTGCACTGCTGGCAGCAGCAGCCTTTATCTCAGGATGTACGGATTACCAGTCGCCAGGGGAAGCCCAGCCCCCGGAAGAGATTGAAACGACAGATGTCACGATGCAGAACTATCGTTTCCTGCCTCAGGACATCAGGGTTTCTGCCGGGGATACTGTTACCTGGACGAATAATGATAAGACGGCTCATAATGTAGTTGCGGATAACGGCGATTTTGATTCAGGTGAGATATCACCGGACGGAACTTTCAACTATACTTTTGAGGAACCAGGTCTCTTCAATTACTCGTGCACGATACATCCCGGAATGATAGGTTCCGTTACAGTGGAGTGATCCGGGACTTTCAGGGGAGTTATTTTGAGGCTCAAGGACAGCGTAGCCATTGTTACGGGCGGGGGCCGGGGCATTGGAAAGGCCACATGCCTTGCACTTGCAAGAGAAGGTGCGAACATTGTCGTGACCGCGGGGAGCAGGGACGAGATAGCACAGGTCCGCAGATCGGTCGAGAACATTGGGTCGGAGTCCCTGGCCGTCGATACTGACATCAGGAAAGAAACCGGTGTCTGCGCTATGGTATCAGATCCCATGGAACATTTTGGAAAAATGGGTCTCCTTGTCAACAATTCCGGGGTGGCTGTAAGGAGACTGTTGACAGGCTGAGGTGCAGATGACATTCAGGGACAGGAAGGATGCGGGTTTGAAACTTGCCAGCCGGCTGGAAAAGTACAGGGGCCAGAATGTGCTGGTGCTTGCCATACCCAGGGGCGGCGTGGAGGTGGGTTGCATAGTGGCAGAGCACCTTCGTGCTCAGTTTTCGTTGCTGGTTACAAGGAAGCTGCCTTTTCCCGATAATCCGGAGGCCGGGTTCGGGGCCATAGCCGAAGATGACAGTGTCTTCATTTTTGAGGATGCTGCAATGTGGGTGCCGTCGGAGGATATAGAAAGGATAGTTGACGAGCAGTCCGGGGAGATACGCAGGAGGGTACAGGTGCTCAGAGGTGGCAGACCGCTGCCGGAGATCGGGGGCAGGACGGTCATACTGGTCGATGACGGGCTTGCCATGGGTTCCACTATGCGGGCATCAATAATGCTGTGCAGGAAAAGGAATGCCGAGAAGATCGTGGTTGCAGTGCCGGTTGCCGGCAGGGAGGTTGCTGAAGAGGTGTCCCGGATGGTCGATGAGCTCGTGGTGCTGGAAATCCCTGCTCGTTTCATGGCCGTCGCCCAGGTCTACATGAACTGGTATGATGTTTCCGATGATGAGGTACTTGAAATAATCGATAAGGGTTGCAGTGAAACAGAACAAATGGAAGGTGAGTGAAGATATGTTAGTTACCAGCAGCGCTTTTAAGCATGGGGAGATGATACCGGCCAGATACACATGTGACGGGGAGAATATAAGCCCGCCTCTTAGTTTCGAGGATCTGCCATCTGCCACAGTGAGCATCGTAGTGATAGTCGATGGGGTGGATTCCTCTTCTGGGACGATGACCCACTGGATAGTATGGAACATTGATTTCGTGGAAGACATCGACGAGGACACTGTTCCCGGCGTGGAGGGCATGAACGGCTTCAACAGGATATCATATTGCGGCCCCTGTCCCTCCGAAGGCACGCACAGATACTATTTCATGGCCTATGCCCTTGACACACGGCTCGATTTCATCACCGGGAAGGACAGGAATGAGATAGAGGATGCAATGCAGTCCCATATACTTGCCAAAGGAGAACTCATGGGCGAGTACAGAAGGCCGCAGGTCCCATCCGGCCCTGTGGAGAGCAGTGTGGGTTAAATAATGAGGTGGGGACTGCACAATTAGTAGATTTCTTTCCACGTTCCTTGTTTTCAGTAAAACCGCACGTAATGGCTCTATATATAGGGCTCGGTACCATGTTTATATAATTTACTGCATATTATATTCAGGGAATGGTTTAAAATGTGGGAGCACACAAAGCAAATATGTACCTACTGACAATAATATGTAAAAAAGTAAAGGTGATACGATGTTCTGCTACCAGTGTCAGGAAACAATGAAAGGGAAAGGCTGCACAATGAATGGGATGTGCGGTAAGAAAGGGGAGGTTGCAGACCTTCAGGATGATCTCATCTATGTGCTTAAGAGTATTGCATTCTACAACCAGAAAGCAAGAAAGGCAAACGTTTCCGAGAAGAGCACTGATGATTTTATGCTTGATGCATTATTCTCAACCATAACTAATACTGATTTCAGAGCTACCGGAATTCAGGAGCGCATCAACAGAGGATTCAAGATCCGGAATGAGATCAGGCAGAAGCTTCTGGAAAACGATGCACTTGATGAGAACTATCTGCCCGAGATTGCAACTTTGACCCCTGCGAACCTCAGTGACAGGAATACAGGCATACTTGCAACAGAGAATGAAGATATCCGGTCATTAAGGGAACTGTTGATCTTTGGTATCAAAGGAATTGCAGCATATGCACATCATGCTATGATGCTTGGTAATATCAACAAGAAAGTCAGCTCGTTCATTGAAGAAGGGCTTGTGGCAACCACGGATGACAGCCTGAACGATAAGGATCTCATCTCACTGGTCCTGAAATGCGGGGAAAAAGGCTTTGATGTGATGGCAGACCTTGACAGGGTGAATACAGCTGAATTCGGAAATCCTGAACCTACGCAGGTTAACATAGGAGCAAGAGGCAATCCCGGGATTCTCATAAGCGGACATGACCTGAAGGATCTGAAACAACTACTGGATCAGACCGAAGGAACAGGCGTGGATGTCTATACTCATGGTGAGATGCTCCCTGCACACTCGTATCCTGAATTTAAGAAATATGAACATCTGGTAGGCAACTATGGAGGTTCATGGTGGCATCAGAAAGAGGAATTCGAGAGTTTCAACGGTCCGATATTACTGACAAGCAACTGCATAATTCCTCCAAGGGATAGCTATATTGGCAGGCTATACACCACAGGCTCCGTAGGTTATGACGATGTTACACATATTGAAGCAGAGAATGGTAAGAAAGATTTCTCTGCTCTCATCGAGCAGGCAAAGACATGTGAACCTCCGATACAACTGGAAGAAGGTACCATTATGGGAGGCTTTGCTTACAACTCCGTGTTGTCTAATGCAGACAAGATCATTGATGCTGTCAGAACAGGAAAGATAAAGAAGTTCATTGTCATGGCAGGCTGCGACGGACGGCATAAAGACCGGCAATACTACACGGATTTTGCAGAAGCATTGCCCAAAGATACCGTTATTCTTACTGCCGGATGTGCAAAGTATCGCTACAATAAACTTAACCTGGGGGAAATTGATGGAATTCCAAGGGTGCTTGATGCAGGGCAGTGTAATGACTCATTCTCATTGATTGTAATTGCACAGGGTCTTATGGCAAGACTCGGATTTACAGATGTCAATGAGGCACCGATCTCATACAATATCGCCTGGTACGAACAAAAGGCGGTCCTTGTATTGCTTACCCTTTTGAGGCTCGAAATAAAGAATATTACACTTGGCCCGACACTTCCGGCATTCATCTCACCAAATGTCCTCAAAGTGCTTGTGGAGAAGTTCGCTATTACACCGAACACAACCATAGAAGAGGATATGGAGAGGCTCTTAAAATGAAATTTGGGCTCCAGAACCCCCATTAAATCTCTGATTTAATGGCATCTTAACAGATACTTAAAATCTATTGACACAGCGCTAGCTGTATCAGGAAGCTCGCATTTAGATATGCACAGTTGCAAGTATTCCAGGGTAACTTACACTCACTATCATCTTCTAACACTGGTTTTGTTGAATGATCCTCTTGATGCTGACCACAGAAGCAGTGTTGAGCTTGTTGAAGTGATGGATAAGGTACACAAAAATAATCGGGATAAGTGGCCCAGTTAAATTCTCATCAAAATAAAATTATCCTCTAATCTTTCCTCGTTGCCGTTATTTCTCTTCCCCAGAAATGTACCGGCCTCGCCGGAGCTCTCCGGGTTGATTTTAAGTATTCCTGCAAGACTTCGCTACATATACAGATCACTCAGATGGATGTCCCTCCCCGCCTTCAACCGGATCCCCGGGACTAGAAGCTTTTCTTTCTATCTTTCCCTGGTCCTCTATGTGATCTTCCTCGTCCGGCGCTATTCTCCGGAGTTTTGAAATCCCACGTTTTTTATTGCCAGAAGCCGGTGTGCCGAGAGAGCCGGTCGGGGTTGCGGGCGCTGATCACGGCTATCTTGTTGTTACTTACAGGAGCTCCAGGGACCTTATATTCTCGACAGGTTATTCATAGTTATTCATAAGTAGTGTACGCAGGCAAAGTTATTTATTCATGTAGATTTTTTATGGGCGGTAACATAGGATCAGCAAAAGGTGCAGCCGGGAAATATGATCCGGGCTTTGAGGATTGCTGCTGCGGCGGTACAGAGGGCGGGAGCACAATCCGTTTAAGTAATCATTTATATTAATCGTGTTAATTACCATAGGTGACATTCATGGAAGGTATTCTTGATAATGACCCTTTCGGGGCTAAACAGACTCTTGACATTGGCGGTAAAAAGGCAACTGTCTACCGCCTGAAAAAACTGGAAGAACTTGGTATTGTCAACCTTTCAGGCTTGCCATACTCGATCAGGGTTTTACTTGAAGATGTTTTGCGTAACATCGACGGTGAGATCATCACCGCAGAAGATGTGAAGAACCTTGCGAAATGGAGCCCGGAGTCAGTTCCTGCATCCGATATCCCTTTTGTCCCTTCAAGGGTGATAATGCAGGACTTTACCGGTGTCCCGGCTGTTGTTGATCTCGCTGCAATCAGGTCTGCCATGCAGAGGCTCGGTGGCGACCCGAAGAAGATCAATCCTGTAATACCTGCCGACCTTGTTATCGATCACTCCATCCAGGTGGACTACTACGGCACATCCTATGCGCTTCACTGCAACGAGAAGTACGAGTTCCACAGGAACAAGGAGCGCTACGAAGTGCTTCACTGGGCCCAGAAGGCCTTTGATAATATGCGGGTAGTGCCGCCTGCAAGCGGTATCATCCACCAGGTCAACTTAGAGTATCTGGCTCCCCTTGTACATGTGGTCAGGAAGGGGTCCGAGGATGTAGCATATCCCGACACCCTTGTGGGCACTGATTCCCACACTACCATGATCAACGGCCTTGGCGTGCTGGGCTGGGGAGTAGGTGGCATCGAGGCCGAAGCAGTCATGCTCGGACAGCCTTATTACATGCCGATCCCTGAAGTCGTGGGTTTCCGGCTTACAGGAGAGCTCAGGGAGGGCGTCAGCTCCACAGACCTTGTACTGACAATGGTGCAGATGCTCAGGAAACATGGAGTCGTGGGCAAGTTCGTGGAATTCTTCGGTCCGGGTTACAGGACGCTTGACCTGGCAGACAGGGCGATACTTGCGAACATGGCTCCTGAATACGGTGCAACAATGGGCTTCTGTCCTGTGGATGAGAGGACTCTCGACTACATGCTCCAGACCGGCAGGAGCAGGGAACATGTGGACATGGTCAGGAAGTATTGCAAGGAGCAGGGCCTCTTCATGAAACAGGACTCTCCGGAGCCGGCTTTCAGCTCGACGCTGGAACTTGACATGAGCACGGTCTCACCATGCCTTGCAGGCCCCAAGCGACCCCAGGACCGCATTGCAATCCAGGAGATGTCAAAGGTCTTCCACCAGGCCATGAAGGAGGCCTTCGAGGCAAAGAGCCGCAAATCACCCAACGGCGATGTTGACTATGGCCGCTGGCTCGGGGACGGAGGCTACAGCATTGCCGGCTCTCCGCATCATACCGGCATTGTGAAGGTCAAGTGTGCCGATGACGTAAGTGTCACCCATGGGTCTGTGGTCATTGCTTCCATTACCTCATGTACCAACACTTCCAATCCTTCACTTATGATGGGAGCCGGACTCCTGGCAAAGAATGCAGTGGAACGCGGCCTTAAAGTCAAGCCTTTTGTCAAGACCAGCCTGGCACCCGGCTCACGCGTCATTACCGATTATCTAACAGAGGCCGGCCTGATGCCATACATGGAAGCGCTCGGCTTCCACGTTGTAGGCTATGGATGCCTCACCTGCATAGGCAACAGCGGGCCGCTCAACGAGGCGGTCTCAAAGGAGATCGAGAAGAAAGACCTCACAGTTGCAGCAGTGCTCAGCGGTAACAGGAACTTCGAGGGCAGGATCAATTCCCAGGTCAAAGCCAATTATCTCGCATCGCCCATGCTGGTCGTGGCATATGCTCTTGCAGGGACCGTGGATATAGATCTCAGCACCGAACCCATAGCATGTGACCCTAATGGGCAGCCGGTATATCTCAAGGACATCTGGCCGGGAAAAGAGACCGTCGACCGTTACACAAAGGACTTTGTCACTCCTGAGATGTTCGAGGAGGAATACTCCAGCGTCTTCAAGGGGACAAGCCTGTGGAGAGAGCTCAACGCACCTTCCGGACTGCTGTACGACTGGGACAAGGATTCCACCTACATCCAGGAACCGCCATTCTTTAAGGACTTCCCTCTGGAAGCAGCCCCCCTGGCTGACATCAGGGACGCACGCGTCCTTGTAATGGTGGGCGACAGCATAACCACGGATCATATCTCTCCTGCAGGTTCCATCCGCACAAGCTACCCGGCAGGCCAGTACCTGCTCTCAAAGGGAGTCGATGAGAAGAACTTCAACTCCTACGGCTCAAGGCGTGGGAACCACGAGGTCATGATGAGAGGTACTTTCGGCAACGTACGCCTCAAGAACAGGCTCACTCCTGCAAAGGAGGGTGCCTGGACAGTCTATCTCCCAACCGGGGAAGAGATGTACATCTATTCCGCAGCCATGAAGTATGTGGAATCCGGCATTCCGCTCGTTATCCTGGCAGGAAAGGAATACGGCACGGGCAGCTCCAGAGACTGGGCTGCAAAGGGCACTCAGCTCCTTGGCGTGAAAGCGGTCATCGCGGAATCCTTTGAGAGGATACACCGCAGTAACCTTGTAGGGATGGGAGTGCTGCCGCTGCGCTTCAGGGATGGCGAGAATGCCGAGAACCTTGGACTGACAGGCACGGAGACCTTCGATATCCAGGGAATCGACAACCTGGAGCCCTACGGTGAGCTTACTGTCGTGGCCAGGGATGCTGGCGGGAAGCAGAAGCAATTCACTGTGGTCGTAATGCTGAACTCTGCCATAGAGGTGGAATACTACAGGAACGGTGGCATCCTGCACAAGTTCCTGAGGGATAGGGTTAAAGGGGAATAATCCCTTTACCTACCATCCACATCTCTGATGTGCATTACTCATTTATCCGATCATGTCCTGTATCAATCATTAAGATACGGACCTTTAGTGAACTCTATAACAAGGTATGTCTGGATCCGTTCAGGCATCTTTTTACCGTAACGTAGATTTTCTGCGTAGGGGGCACTTATATGCAAGACACGAAAAAAGGACTTGAAGATGTTATAGCTCTGGATACCAGCATATGTTCCATCGACGGAATGGAGGGAATACTGAGGTACAGAGGGATCGAAGTCGAACAACTGGAACAGATGCCTTACGATGCGGTATCCTATCTTCTGATATACGGGAAGATACCGGCTCCCCAGGAGCTCGAGGCATATTCAAGAAAGCTCAGAGAAGAACGCTATATCAACAGAGAGATCCTGAACGTGCTAAAGGTCTGCAACTATGGCACAGAGGCCCTTGATTCCCTCAGGACGGCTGTCTGCTGCTCTGCCCACATGGACGAGGAAAAAGATGACAGCAGCATGGAAGCCAATATGAACAAATCCATTCGCCTGGTAGCTAAGTTTCCTACCCTTGTTGCTGCAGTCCACAGGTATAAGACCGGAAAGTTCCTCATCGCCCCTGACGAGAAGCTGTCCCACGGAGCAAACTTCCTATACATGCTGAGGGGTACGGTCCCGAGTGCTATCGAAGCTGAGGCTATCGAGAAGGACTTCATCCTGAGTGCCGAGCACGAGCTTAACCCGTCAACTTTCTCCCTGAGGATAACGGCTTCCACCATGGCTGATATCTACTCGGCTGTGATAACCGGCCTGTGCACCCTCAAAGGACCTCTTCACGGCGGCGCCCGCAAAGGTGTCATGGATATGCTTGACGAGGTTGCTTCACATGAGAATGCGGAGCAGTATGTGCTTGATAAGTTCTCCAGGAAGGAGAAGGTAATGGGTTTTGGTCACAGGGTCTACAAGACCTGCGATCCCAGGGCAAAGCTGTTCAAGGACATTGCAAAGAAGCTTGCTGACGATCATGGGGATACCCAGTGGTACGACCTGGCCGAGAGGCTGGAGCAGGTCATGTACCGCGAGTTCATGCAGAATAAGGGAAGACCCATCTATCCTAATGTAGACTTCTACTCTGCTGTGGTGTACAAATATCTTGAGATCCCGCCTGAGCTTGCAACATCTGTGTTTGCGGCAGGAAGGGTATCAGGCTGGGTGTCTCACTACTTTGAGCAGTATTCCCATAACAGGGTAATAAGGCCAAGGGCGAACTACATCTGAAGCTCAGGCCTTTTCACTTTTCTTCTTAAGGGAGAGGTTCATGCTCTCAAACCCCTGCTCGATATTCTTTCCCATCAGGTGAAGGATGAGCGGCACAAGCACTCCCTTGAAGCGCTCGCACTGGATAAGGCGTGACCTGTTCTCATCGAGTTCCTCTATCCTGAAGGCATGTTCGCCGTCGAAGATGCCCCTGACCCAGAGGCTCCCAAGCCAGCGAAATTCCTTGACCGGCTCGACCTTTACCACGGTCGGCCTCATGGTCATGGCTTTCTGTCCGGGTGGCCGAAGCAGGATCTCAAGTTGTGCGCCGGTCTCAAGTTTCCCCTTCCGGACCTGTATGAAGGGGTTCCAATCATCAAAATTCTCAAAATCAGTCAGGATGCTCCAGACCTTCTCGGCCGGTGCATCAATAATGATGTCTGTGCATATCTTTTGCATCTCGGAATAAACCTCCCTTAAAAAAGGGAATCTAAAAGCGTTGCTTGTCAAAACACTGATATACTCTTTAATATTTATACTTTGACTTTTATGCCAGTTATCCTGATGCATCCATTCTACTCAATATCCGGATAAAACTCAGAACCGCCTCCTCGTTTCTTCTGCCAGGTTCCCTACCGGTATCAAGGTAGCTGCCAGGCTCACGAGCCAGCCTATAACGGGAATGGCGCTTACCAGCAGGAGTGCAAATAACCCGAAGAGCAGTTCCACCCATGGTCTCTGCACCCTTCCCATCTTTGTGAACATCCACCTTCCGAGCCAGAGCCCTGTGATTATCCTCGCCAGGTACAGCAGGATGATGGTCATTACCAGTATTATCAGCCCGAAGGGTATCCCTATGATCGTAAGCATGAGCACCACTGAAATGACAAATGCAGCTATCACGACCACAAGCCCTGTCAGAAAGGCCCTTCCCGGACTATCCGATGTCTTTCTTGCCAGGCGCTGCATCCTGTCCGGCCATATCGCCAGGAGCACAAGACCTATAAGTATAAGGGCAAGGAAACTGGCTATCCACCAGAGTACCACAAAGGCTCCAATTTCACTGTTCCCGTCGGACATCATGTTATAATATATCTCACCGCCAACCACTCCTGCGGGAACCTCGATCCTCTCAGGAGCAGTGTACCTGAGGTCGCCTTCTATCCTTGCGCCAGGCAGTACCTCAAGATTTCCCGACTGAAGTTCTGCATCCCCGCCAACATTTCCTCCCATTACCATGGTGCCTGCCGAGCCTGTAAGGTCCCATGTGACATTCCCGAGCATTTCCATCTGGCCGGCCGAGAACGCGAGCACTCCCCCGATAAGCGCTTCCCTGCCAATGACAGTATCACCGGTGAAAAGGGCGAGATCGCTCCCGGCATCCCCGTTAAATGTCAGGTTGCCCGCCGCAACCCTGATATCGTCACCTACATTACCGGTGATAACTACCTCTCCTGCTGCTACAGTGAGATCCTCGGTCACATTGCCGCTGACCTCGACCCTTCCCCCCGCTATCACGACGTCACCGACGACTGTCCCGCTTATCAGGACACTGCCTCCGGCTATATATACATCATCATCGATCACATCATCTATCACAACAGTATCGCCGCTCCGTGTCGTCAGGGCGGATGCCGTTCCGCTGAATATGAGAACAAGCAGCAATGCTGCCATGAACATCGCAAATCTGCCTTTCATATGAATCCCTGCTACCCTGAAAAGAGTATGATTTCGAAGGTTAAAATCCTTGCTAAGGTATCCTGCAAAAGAGTGGTATATGCTGAACTGGATTGGTAACTGCGAACAAATCCGTAGCTATAGAATGATTTATCAGTTGTTGTGGCTTTAGTGGATATGATAACTATGGGCAAAAACAAATTGACTACGGGCAAGAACCCAAAATTGAGATGGATCCCTCTAGTATCCATAGGAGTGGTTGCACTCTTCCTGTTCTTTGCAGGATGCCTGGACAATGAGGCAGTGAATGAGGATGATAATGTGGAAACAACTCCCGGAGCACTTCTTAACCTGTCCCGGGAAACCTATGGCATATCCGATGATATCGAGCTTGAGGTCAGGAACACAGGCAACACCAACCTCATGTTCGGGCGCAGCTTCAGTGTTGATGCCTTCAATGAAAGCAGTTCGGAATGGGAAGCTGTGGAAATGGACCTGATCGTGACAATGGATATGATCATCCTGTCCCCCGGAGATGCCTTCACCCAGAGCTTCAATCCTGAAGAGGTCTTTGTAGATGGGGTGAAGGAAGGACAGTACAGGATCAGGAAGACCGTATCAGTCGATGACACGGATGAAAGCATGGAACTGGAAAAGGTTTTCCGTATCAAGGCAGACACCGAGTGAAGAATAAATGGCAGCCATCAATGGCTGAACAGACAGATCCATGGCCCCTTCAGAAGGGGCCTGAATCAGTCCTTTTTTAATCGATCAGGGCCTCCGGCCTGGGCCGGACGAGGAGTTCAGTTCCTGAACGCCAGTGCTTTTGTGGGACACGATGTCACGCACCTGCCGCACTTTATGCAGTCGGGCTTGTGGTCGTTAGTGTGCACTTCAAGCTGCATGGGACACTTTTTCTCGCACTTGTTACAGTCGATACACTTGGAATCGTCCACATGGAGCCTGTACCTGTTTCCTCCGATGAGGTTCTGCATGGTCCCCATGGGGCAGAAGGTACACCAGGTACGGGGGCTGAAACTGACACCCACGATCAGTGCTATGGTTGTGGTCATCAGGCACATTATCACAAAGACCATCCCTATCTGGTTGATGAGCCCCTGCGTTGACATGAGCCTGTAACCCATGAATACCATCATGAATGCAAGGAGAGGGACCCTTACCCAGAAGCTTCTCAGGATCTTTGGTATCTTCCGACCCCTGGATATCTTACCGACCCAGAAGTCATTGAAACTTCCCCTGGGGCAGAGGTTCCCGCAGAACCACCTTCCCCTGAAGATGCTGGTTATCATGAGAGTGGCAAAGACCACCAGCAGCAGATAGCCAAGCAGGGGGAACCAGAGCCCTGCAATGGACACGATAAGCACAAGTATGCCGAGATATGGGGTTATTTTAAGCATGATTACACTCCTGATTTAAGACTGTTCGATGAGGATTCGTTTGATTTGATCTTGATTGTTGTAAACCGATTAATTATGATATGATCACTTCTTTTCGTGTTTTTCTTCAGCCCAGCTCTGCAGTTCCGTATCGACCCTGTTCACCCAGCTGTTGACTACCTGCATGATGAGTTCCCTGATCTCCTTCTTACTGCGGATCTTATACACGAAGAAGTATCCTCCGCCGTCCATGTTGTTCTGGGAGCGGATCAGGATGTTGCGCTCGTAGAGTTTCTTGACGCTCCTCTGGACCGTCGAAAGGTTCAGCCCGAGCTCCTCTGCAATATGGTCCGTGTTGAGCCAGTCCTGGCCGAACTTAAGGAAATGCTTTAACACATCAAGATCGGCTTTTGTCAGGTTCAGCCCGCACTTGATGACAGCTTCTATCTCAAACTCCTTACACGCAAAGTCGATCATATGCTACCTCTGTTTATCAACAGTACTGTACTAAAGCAGCAGTCTATATAAGCAGTTGCAAGTACTGCATCAAATATCAAAAAACAGAAGTACCGCCCCTGCCGTTAAATGGAAGGAGCGGTTCCCAGATCATCAGCCGGATGTAGCTCAGATGTAGCCGCCAACAAGCCTGTTGATCTCATCGCTGCCGATAATGCCCAGTATCTTCCTGCCAGCGTCCACCACCGGCAGGGCGGAGATATTCTTCCGTTGCATCTTCTTTGCGGCACTCTCGATAGACTCGTCAGGGCTTGCCGTAATGACTTCCCTGGTCATGATGTGTTCAGGAGAGGTATATTTCAGGGCAACCGCCTTGGATATGTCCCAGGAGGTGATTATCCCTGCAAGCTCGCCGCTTTTGGAAACCACCGGCAGGTGAGTTATCCCTTCCCTGCACATCACCCGTGCAGTTTCCTCGATGCTTATTCCTTCCTGAATGGATACGATATCCTTTTTCATGATGTCCGCAACGCTCACATGGGAGAGGAAATTCGTTATGAGGTAGCTAAGCTGCCCTGTCTCCAGCAGGAAGGCATCGTGCCCGTAGTTGGATTCTATTTCCCGATAATTTGCATCCTTATTATTGGCTGTCAGCGCCGCCACGATCTCCCTGGACTGATAGGTCGGGTAGAGCCAGTCAGAACTGACCCCTATCACAAGGAACTTGGCCTGTACATCCCTCAGTCCATCCCGCAGCGAGCCGTTCTTTGTCAGGTCGAAGTAATCAAGCGCCTTGGTTATATACAGATAGGTGTTTGCATCGAAGCGCTTGGTAAAGGACTGCCCCTGATGATGCAGGTAGCTCTCCACCTCGAAATCGAAGGCCAGGTCAAAATCGTATTTGTTCTTGTCCTGAAGCCTCCTTCCGAACTTATACTGCATGGAATCATCACTAAGGTATGTGATGTGCCCGATCATCCTGGCAAGCGCAAGACCGTGGACCGGCGGGCTCTGGGAATAGTAATTACCTTCATTCCATTTAGGGTCCGAGATGATGGCTATCCTGCCCACCTCATTGAAGGCTATCTGCTGCGGGGATGAGTGTGATGTTGTCGCTATGGCTATAGCCTTACTGAGGGAGTCCGGATAAGATACCGCCCATTGCAGCACCTGCACGCCTCCCATGGAGCCTCCGACGGCAGCAAAGAGCTTTCCGATGCCAAGATGATCGGTAAGCGCTTTCTGTGCTTTCACCATATCCCCTATTGTTATCACGGGGAAATCAATGCCATATGGCTTCCCTGTAGCAGGGTTGGTGCTGGAGGGCCCGGTGGAGCCCTTGCACCCTCCCAGCACGTTGGAGCAGATCACAAAGTACCTGTCTGTGTCCAGTGCCTTGCCCGGGCCTATCATGGTGTCCCACCAGCCCGGTTTCTGGTCTCCGGGGTGCCAGCCTGCCGCATGCGCGTCCCCGCTGAGGGCGTGGCATACCAGTATAGCATTGCTCCTGTCTTGATTCAGGCTGCCGTAGGTCTCATAGGCCAGCGTCACCGAGGATAGCTTTTTCCCGCTTTCCAGCTGCAGCTCTCCGGGAAGGTGAAAATACTGCGTCTCTGTGATCCCGAGTGACTCGTTTTTCATATTATTGCGACCTCTTCAGTGCCTGGTCTATGTCTGCTATCAGATCTTTCACATCTTCAAGACCCACGGACATCCTGATGAAGTCGTCGGTTACACCTGTGGCTTTTCTCTCCTCCGGGGTGAGCTGCTGGTGGGTCGTGGAAGCCGGGTGGATGACAAGGCTCTTTGCATCCCCGATATTTGCCAGGTGGGAGAGCAGTTTCACGTTATCGATGAACTTCCTGCCGGCCTCAAGTCCTCCCTTGATCCCGAAACCAAGGATGGCCCCGTATTTCCCGTTCAGGTACTTCCCTGCAAGCTCGTGGCTCGGATGGCCCTCGAGTCCCGGATAGTTGACCCATTCCACAAGGGGATGTCCCCTGAGGAATTCCGCGACCTTGAGAGCATTGCTGCTGTGCCTTTCCACCCTGAGGGGAAGGGTCTCGAGTCCCTGGAGGAGGAGGAAGGCGCTGAAGGGGCTGAGTGCGGGTCCAAGGTCGCGCAGCAGGTGTACCCTGAGCTTGATGATGAAAGCTATGTTCCCAGCTCCCGGGAGGTTCCCGAAGGTTTCCCAGTATCTGAGGCCGTGATAACTCGGATCGGGTTCTGTCAGTCCGGGGAACTTCCCGTTATCCCAGTTGAATTTCCCGGAGTCCACTATGACGCCGCCGATGGTGGTCCCGTGTCCTCCCAGGAACTTGGTAGCAGAGAGCACCACGATGTCGGCTCCGAAATCGATAGGCCTGGTGATACCTATGCCCACCGTGTTATCCACTATGAAAGGTATCCCTGCCTCATGCGCTATCTTTGCTATAGCTTCAAGGTCAGGCACGTCGAGCTTGGGGTTACCAACAATTTCTGCATATACCGCTTTTGTCTTTTCGTTGATGGCCTTCCTGAACTCCTCCGGTTTTGTGGATTCCACGAACCTGACCTTTCTCCCGAGGTTTGGCAGGGTGTTGTTGAATAACTGATAGGTGCCTCCATATAGGTTGTTGGCCGAAACGATCTCATCTCCCGGCCCTGTCACCCCGAGGACGGCCAGGGTTATGGCAGCCATTCCAGAGGCCACAGCAAGCCCGCCGGTGCCGCCTTCAATGGCAGCTACCCTCTTTTCAAGTACATCGGTTGTCGGGTTCATCAGCCTGGTGTATATGTTGCCGAACTCCTTGAGTCCGAAAAGGTTGGCCGCATGCTCAGCATCCCTGAACACGTAGGATGCTGTCTGGTAGATAGGTACTGCCCTTGAGCCTGTGGTCGGGTCAGGAACCTGCCCTGCGTGAAGTGCCAGGGTGTCAAATCCATATTCATTGTTGTCCATTTGCTGTTCCTCTGTAAAATGTGCTTCTGTGAGTTGTTACGGCTCTGTGCCTCTGGATCACATGATCGCTTTCAGAGTATAGTAGTTGGAACAAGTATTTATTGGTTTCGCATATAACAATTGTGAATATATAACCTGTGGTTATTTAAGCAGCTGTGCAGCACACTCCTGTCCAGGAAGTACGATCTAAAAAGCTTTGTTATCCGATTTGATAACAGATGATGTAGGTTGAGAAGACCGCAGCGTATCCTAAAAGCAAAAGATGCAGGCATTGAAGGTCTGTCTAAGCCTGCATCTCGCTCTGCATCTTCTTCATTTCCCTGATCTCCCTGAGCCTTCTGATGATGACCTCGCCAAGGAAGATCATCAGGGCTGCGATCAGGAAATACATCTTGTAGCTGACGATGTCGCGCACCAGCTTCTCGGACTTCTCCCTTGCCTCCGTGAGCAGGCTGGCGCGTGCCTCGTCCTCGGTATATGTGCTGCCGCCATATGCCTTTATGAGCACAGGCAGTTCCTCGTTAAGTCCCACATCGCGATATTCCAGTGCATAGTTGACAGCTATGGGATAGCCTGAGAGGTCGTGAACTCCTATACTGTTCGAGCTGACACTGGCCTCATAGACATTGTTGCCTGTCAGGGAGAGATCGACGTTGTTACCGTTGAGCTTGAGGATCGGCGTGCCTGTATCGTACATTGTGAGCACCACGTCTGTAGGCGTCCCGTACCAGGTATCTGCCGCTTCCACCACGGCTCCCGTTTCCTCACGGGGGTTGCCGATGGCCCAGTTCACAGTGGAGGAAATAAGTCTTGAATTGTTGCCTGAGTACAGTGCAGTTCCCCACCTGTTCCCTCCCCTTTCGCCGTTATCGGTCGTAACGGCCGCGACCCTTCCAAGCCCGTATCTCCAGGTGGTTATGACCGGCTTGCCGGTGGCGGTAATAATGATCCTGTCGGCGCCGGCTTTTGGCGTGACGTCGTTGTATCCTGTTATCTCGCCCTCTACTTCCACATCCCTGGTTATGAA
Organism: Methanolobus chelungpuianus; assembly: GCF_024500045.1. Classification (NCBI taxonomy): domain Archaea; kingdom Methanobacteriati; phylum Methanobacteriota; class Methanomicrobia; order Methanosarcinales; family Methanosarcinaceae; genus Methanolobus; species Methanolobus chelungpuianus. The sequence goes on along the minus strand of NZ_JTEO01000006.1, from coordinate 225,252 downwards.
ATGCTGTGTGTTGAGTTCAATGAGCGGGAAGGTGCCGAATGCACTCTCATTTTCTTCGGTCTGCTGTGGCAGTTCATGGAATACAATGTTGGCCCTTTCACCCCGGTTCAGACTGAAATATGTACCGTCCACTTCTTCCATAAGTCGCTGAGCATATGCAACCTGTCTCTCATCATACTGTGAGGGAGCACTGGACCTTATATGGATGTAATAAAGGTTCACTCCATCTCCTGTGATCTCCCTGGCAATGTCAAGGCTGCTGTCGTAGGACTTCTCAATCCCTCCATCGGATATGATTATAATGTCAAGTTCACCTGCCTCGTTATCTAGCCAGCCCTTTGCAACCAGGAGTCCTTCGTTAAGCGATGTCTGACTGGTGGAGGAAGGTGTGAGAGTCTCTATCTTGGACCTGAGAAGCTCTATGTTCGAAGTTGTCCCAAGATAGACAAGCCCGTTGGAAACATCATAGCCCTCAGTACCGAAGGCAATGACTCCCATATAGGCATCGCGCAGGTTCTCATTCTCAAGTATATTAATAGCGTTCCCAAGAATGTCTCCCTGGGTGCCATGAGCAGCTGTACTGAAGGAGATGTCAAGCAGAACTACCACATTGCGCCCTCCTGTCCAGTCCGTGGGCCTGGAAGCGACCGGCAGTATCTCCTCTATCGGAGAGTCCAGGTAGTTACCGAAATTATAGGAGCGATCGCCGCCCACTACCACGATGCCATGTCCGTCATTAAGGAATTGCTTAAGTTTTGCCACATCGCTCTGTGAGAAGGAGTTGGCATGCACATTATCTACTACGATTGCTTTCTTGCCATCGATGCCTGAAAGATCGGATGCTGCCGAGACATCGTAAAGGTTGCGGAGAGAGTATGCCAGCGGGGAGCCGCTCTCAAGACCGATAGCGGTAATCTTGGGTTTGGGAATAGCATAAACTGCTTTGTAGAACTCGTTGTTTATGTCGTCGGTGTCGTCCCCGGAAGGGATTACCACAAGTCTCATTGTGTGCTTACCGAGCTTCGAGAACTTGATCTGATGGAGCGGTATGGTCTTCTGCTTCTCTACCTGCACCACGTTTGCGCTCCTTGCGAGCTGGTCATCTATGTAAAGCTCATAGCGGTAACTGATCTCTCCTGTACCTGCCTGTGAGATGACAATATTGAACTGGTTCTCGTTGTTCACGATAACCGTTTTATCACCGGTGATCTGTGCACTGATATCATTGGAGATGAGGTCCGGTTGCACATAGTACACAGTCGTGCCTATGTCTTGCGCGAACTTCAGGGCCTCCTCAAGGTCAGCCCCGCTGTTGCTGTTCCCGTCCGTGACCATCAGTATCTGGTTATCGCCGGTGGCATACTGCATTATCGCATCTCCCAGGGCGGTCTTGTCCCCGCTGAGCGTCACAAGGGTCGTGGGGGTATTTGCTGCCAGGTGCTCATAGAGCTTAGTGGAGGCCTGCCTGTCGAACAGTCCCATGCTGTCAGTCTCATCCGCTATCAGGACAAGGTTGGGGCTGTCGTCCACGGTCACCCTTGGGCTCAACGTATAGGGCGATGCCAGTGCAATGATAAGCAGCGTCAGGACGATCATCCTGGAAACTATGAGGCCTTTCTGCCGGGCTTTCCTGAGCATGTAGGCTCCGCCTATAAGCACAGGGATGATAAGCCCGAACATTTCCGGGTGCTCGAAGCTGACCATCAGAGCTCACCCCTCTTCCTAATTATCAGCAGTTCAAGTAGTACAAGCAGGAAAACTATGATTATCATATATGTGTCCAGATAGTTCTTTGCGGTATAGCTGCTGGCACGCACGATGCCGGGTGAGTCCTTAGCCTTCGATCTGTCGATAAGCTCCTGTCCTGTGAGGGTCGTATCCGACTCCCTGTCGCTGTACAGGTTGACAGCAATCCTTTTTCCGACCACCGTATAGACCCCGGCCTCATCATAGAGCACCCTTGATGTTGTTTCGAGGCCGGAGGGGGTCTGTATCTCCTGCTCCCTGGCAAGTGCGGATACCGAGCCTGTCTTCAGGTTGTAATCCGTAACGCTTCCCGTACCTCCGAGCCAGCCGGCCAGCTTGAACCAGAATACCGGGTATTCTGGAAGGTTATGGAAGTTGTTCCAGGCATCTTCTCCCATGGCGTCATTCAGTCCCAGGTAGACCACCGTGCCATCTCCCAGCGTGCCGTATACCAGCATGGGAGTGCCCGCAGTGGTTGATACAAGGGTCGTTGTGTCCCTCCTTGCAGTAGCGTTGAGGTACTCGTACACCGCCACTTCTTTGAACTGTATGTCCTCACTGAGCCTCGTTTCCTGGAGCACCTTGAGCGTTACACCTCTCTCGGCACTCACGACATCTCCCGTCCTGACAGGAAGCAGTTCCTGCATGTCCGTACCGGCCTTATCCGAAGCCAGCGCATCGCTTGCTATGAACACTACCTCGCCGCCGCTCCTGATAAAGCTGTTGAGGGTGGCTATTTCGTTTGATGCAAGAGCCCTCTGCTTAGTGGCAACCACGACCACGCTGTACCGGGAAAGGTCCGAAGGCACTCCTTCAAGCAGGTTGGTCCTGACATTGGGCATGAGCGAGAGCGCGGTGTGGGAAGGGAGCTTCCCGGTATCCGAAACCACAAGCATCTGTTTTGATGCGGAGGGAGGGACCGATATATATGCCACGTTATCGACCATGAGGCTGTCGGCAGCTGCGATCCTTACTTCACTTATGCCGGGCTTCAGGTTTGTCACCTTGAACTGCTGTGTGGAGCGGGCAGCCACGTTAAGGTTCACCTGCTGTGAGCTTCCGTCCTCATTAACAACATCCAGTCTCACGGACTGCCTGCCGTTATTGTAGTTCTTCACTATCCCCGCATAGGTGTAGCTTCCGTCAACCGCTGAGACCTCTCCCTGGATGATGCCCACATTGTCGGTGCTGCTGCCCACAAGGACATACTCAACCTGCAGTCCGTAGGACTCGGCGAGGTTCTTGGCGTTCACTGGGTCATCCCCGTCCCAGTAAGAGAAATCGGATATCACAACTATCCTCCCGCCTTCCTGGGATAGCGTCCTCATGCCTGCCGAGACGGCCGCGGAGATATCTGCGACCACTGCCTTGGGCTTAAGCGTATTCAGGGTCTCATCGGCTGCCGAGGAACCGCCGTCGGCAAGTACTGTCACGGGTACGTTCTCTGCAAGGATGATGGTATTCTTCTTGCTTACATAGTCACCTGCCTTTGAGAGCGCGTCGCTGAACCTGTTGTCAGTCTGCATGCTGGCGGATGCGTCGATGATTATGACAGTATGCTCCCCGCTGAGAGGCTCCTGCGTCTCGATGAAAGGCGCTGCTGCAGCAAGTGCCAGCAGTATAAGCACAAGGAGTTGTATAAGGAACAGCGGGTCTTTTATCAGTTTGGTTATCGATGTGTAGAAGCGCTTTTTTTCTTCCTTGATGTTCATAAGGAACATCAGCGAAGGCACCACTACCTGAAGCGGCTTGGGGCGCAGCAGGTAGAGCAGTATAAGGGGTATCACGCTTGCAAGGGCGGCGAGCGCGAGGGGGGTCTCAAAAGGCATTACCACATCCTCCTGCTTATAGTATTGAGGAACGCATCAAATATAGGTACGTCCGTGCTGACAGTGTAGAACTCGGCACCTACCTTATCACATGCCGCAGTGATCCTGGCGATATGCTCTGCCAGCTTTTTGTTGTATTCGCTCTTGAAGTCCTCGCTGACGTAGGTGTCCAGCTTGACCCCGGTCTCTACGTCCACCAGCCTGCTGTGCCCGTGCAGGGTAAGCATGCTCTCTGTCCTGTCAAGCACCTGCACAAGCAGGAGGTCATGATCGGCAAAGCGATAGATGGCTGACTCGATGGATGCGGGGTCATCAAGGAAATCAGATATGATTACTATAAGTGACCTCGAACTGATGGCCTTCGAATAAAGGTTGGTGACATGGTCTATATTGGTCCTGCCTTCGAGCTTCACGCTCTCGAGCCGTTCGATGGTCTGCAGGAGATACCTTCTTCCCCTGCGTGGTTTTGTGATGTCCGCTTCTTGGGAGAAGGTGGATATGGCAAATTTGTCATTATCCCTTGTGACAAGATATGCAAAGCCTGCTGCCAGCATTGTTGCGTACTCGAACTTGGAGATGTCGCCGCTACCGTAGTCCATGCTCTTGCTGGCGTCCAGCAGGATGTGCGTGGTGAGTGACTTCTCCTCCTCGAACTGGCGCACATAGAGCTTCTCGGACCTCGCATAGGCTTTCCAGTCAACGGATTTGAGTTCGTCTCCCCTGTTGTATTCCCTGTAGCCTACGGTGTCAAGCCCCTTGCCGCTATGGAGAGAGCGCCTGCTTCCGGCATATGTGCTCGACATCCTCTTCTTCACCATGAAGGTGAAGCGGTCAAGCTGCCTGAAGAAGTCAACATCTATGGTATGTTTCTTGTCGCTCATTGCCGGTTATTGGATTAGGTTTTGGTCGGGGACCGGGATTATTTGATCTTTTCAAGGATGTTCCTGATGACTTGGTCAGTTGTGATACCTTTCCTTTCTGATTCAAAGGTAAGGATTATCCTGTGCCTTAACACCGGGTAGGCCATGGCATCGATATCCTCGTTGCTCACATAGTTCCTTCCCTTTATCAGGGCCCTTGCCTTTGCCGCAAGGATGAGTCCAATGGAAGCCCTTGGGGAAGCGCCGTATTCAATGAACTCGTTCCTGATACGGGTGCTCATGACTATCTTGATGACACGGCTCTTGATGTCGTCTGCGATTGGCACGTCCCTTGTGAGCTTCTGCAGGTCGAGGAGGGAGTTCTTGTTAACGACCTTGCCGACGGTGGGCATTATTGAGCGGGTGTAGCGGTTAACTATCTCGATCTCATCCTCATATTTCGGGTAATCCACAAGGATCTTGAGGAGGAACCTGTCAAGCTGGGCCTCTGGAAGCGGGAAAGTTCCTTCCATCTCTATGGGGTTCTGGGTTGCAAGGATGAAGAACGGCTGCTCAAGCATGAAAGTATCATTGCCCACGGTGATCTGCTTTTCCTGCATGGCCTCAAGGAGTGCTGACTGTGTCTTCGGGGATGCACGGTTGATCTCATCCGCCAGCACGATATTGGCAAATACCGGTCCGGCCTCGAACTTGAACTGCTTTGAGCCGCCCACGTCCTCGATGATATGGGTTCCGGTGATGTCTGCAGGCATGAGGTCAGGGGTACACTGTATCCTGCTGAAGTTAAGATCCAGCGCCTTTGCTATTGTGGATATTGTGAGCGTCTTGCCAAGTCCCGGGTTACTTTCCACCAGGGCATGCCCGTTGCACAGTATCGCAATGATTATCTGCTCTACGGTTTCGTCCTGACCGACAACCACTTTTCCGATCTCTCTGAAAAGGGTGGCAAACATATCCCCGGCAACCCTGTATGTTTGTGTCAGATCCCTTGAGTTCATGTCGCTAGCCATTTGTTCTCTCCTTTGTTCTCGTCCTTTGGATATTGGTTAATGTGATCAGTGATTAAATCTATAGTTATGTTACTTTTGAGCCATCTGTTCAAAGTATGACTTGATAACGCTCTCATAGCCTTCAGGGAAGCTCTCATAATAGGTCTGTGAGGATATGGCATCGATCTCGTAGGACGATGAAGGCACAAAATCCGTGTCCTGCTCGCTGTCATTGCCCTCGTTAAAGCCGACTCCCGATCCGGGGGGCAGGCTAAGGTCCACCTCAGTCCCTTCCACCACTATCACTGCCGGCTCTCCTGTAATGTTCTCCGCGCCTGTATTCTCCTGAGTGTCCTCATCTATCTCGAAGAGGTCATCATCCGAGCTGTCCGGAAAGAGATCATCGAGTACGTTTTCCCAGTCACCGGGGTCCACTACGTGTATGCTGTTCATAGTGACAAAGGCCAGTAAGATAACGGAGACTATTATCACCATTATGCCAAAGTTGATCCTTCTTTTCCTTAGAAAAGCGGAAGAACTTACCTTTTCCACGGATGACGATACTGCCTGTCGCAGGTCGTTGGCAATGATATTGTCAAGGTCCAGGTTATCATAGGCGGTTCGCAGCCTTTCCCGAAGTCCTGGATATTTTTCTTCTACGAGCCCGATGGTATTGATCCTCTTGTCCCTTATGTGAATGATAAGGGTTAACGCCAGAGACACAAGCGCAGACAGGGCCAGGAGCACCACTGTTGCAAAAGGTATACTGAACCCGGCAAGATCATAACTTGTTCCTGAGCGAACCTCGAAACTCTTTATGAACGGCAGTGCCTGATCGGCACTCAGCAAGATAAGAAATGTATAAATGAGGATAAGGATCGTGAGAAAGTCGAGCAGCTTATATGTCCTGCGGTATCTCTTCAGGGCAGCTTCCTGTGTTTGCACGAATTTCCTGATGTCCATGATAAGTACCGCTTGTTGTCGTGGCCCGCTGTCTCTTCGATCACACTGGCTCTGATGCAGGATAGGAGCCAAGCATCTTTAACATGCCGACTTTTGACTCTACATTATATATTGCTTCTTTTATAATATCATCGCTCGTCCTGCCTTCAAGATCGATATAGAACAGGTAGTCCCCAAGAGTCTTTTTGGAGGGCCTGGATTCTATCCTGGTGAGGTTTATCTTCCTGCGGGCAAATTCCCCGAGTATCTCGTAAAGAGCTCCTGGCCTGTCGCGGTCCAGATACACTATTATGGATGTCTTGTAAGTGCGGTCCTCATAGCTCCTGTAGGGGTATCCGGCAGAAGCCTCATCCGAACGCACCATTATCAGGAAGCGGGTGTGATTGTGCTTCCTGTCCTGGATATTGGATACCAGGATGTTGAGGCCGTACGTCTGAGCCGACTCGCGGGATGCGATGGCTGCCATCTCCTCGAACTCCGTGGCCAGTTTTGCAGCATGGGATGTGCTGCCTGTGGTCCTCAGCTCCGCTCCCCTGAAATTCTCCTTCAGGAAATGCCTGCACTGTGCAAGACCCTGGGGATGTGAGAGTATTATCCTTATGTCTTCCTTTCTGCCCTTTGAAAGCAGGCAATGCTCGATGGCAACAACGGTCTCACCGATTATGGTCACATCATGCTCCAGCAGCATGTCAAGGGTTACTCCTACAGAACCTTCAATGGAATTCTCCACGGGCACCAGGCCAATATCCACGGGACCTTCTCTAAGGAATGAGAAAACATCCTGTATATCGTCGCAATAATGCAGGACAGGGTCACGGCAACTCTCAGAGTGGATACTAGCAGTTTCCCCGGGAAATATTTCAGCAAGCCACTGTCCAGCAGCTTTCTCAGAGTAGGAACCTTTTGGTCCAAGCACACCGATCATCATTGAAAGAATAAACAACCTTTGATTCAATTCATCTTTTCTTTATCTGTATGGCGCTGCCATCGGTGAACCATTCCTTCGATTATATAAAAATCTATGTACGTCCCTCAAGTAACTTATCAACCCTGAGTTCCAGTTTACTGTATCTGTCATCTATTGCATGTTCCCTTGTATCAAGGTCAGCTATCATGTCAAGGATATGCTTCCTCTCCTCTTCGTCCATATCCTTCCTGATACCAGCTTTGCTCTTCAGTAGGTCGAGGGAAGGCTTCAGTTCCTGTTCCTGCTCTGCCAGCGACCTTAGTTCAATCTTCATGCTTTCCAGGGCTTTCTCATCCGGCAGTTCCTTTATTCTTTCCTCTATCGCTTTTCTTCTTTCGGGAAAGCGCTCCCAGTTGGTGTATATGGCTTCCAGGTTCCTGGCCTCGATAGCCTTATCGAATATAATGTCCTCGGTCTTTGGTATTGACTCATCGTGCATTACCGGTGTTCCTCCCTTCTCTTCAGGAGGTATGCATACGTAATCGTCTTTCAGGTTTCTCCTGTTCGTATAAGTAGGTGAAACGATCTCAATGTCAGCCTCGTGAAGTGAGTCCATGACATTCTTTTTAAAATCGGACCTCTTTGTTATGATGCTTTCCACGTCTCTGAGCAATCCTCCAACTTTATAGGTGACAGAAAAATCTCCCAGTTCGGTGACATGCACGAAAGGGTTCTCAAGCCCTGTCCTTTCGGCTGCAATCAGCAGGTTCTTTTCAATGGTCTTGCGTGATATATTATATCCAAGGGAAACACTTGCAGAAATGATCGTACCCGATGACCTGATGGTCTTGAGCGGATATGATACAAGCATCCTGTTCGGTATCATTATGAGGTCCCTGTCAACAGACTGTACCTGGGTGTGCAGGAAATTTATCTCGGTCACCCTTCCGAAGGTGTCGTTGGTCTTTATGAAATCCCCTCTCCTGAAAGGGTTGATCAGCCGGAGCATTATGCCTGCCATGGCGTTGGCGACAAATGTGGTCGAAGCAAAGGTGATGGCTGCACCGATAACGATACCTGCGAGGGTCAGGATCAGGTTCTTGTCATCAGTGCTCAGGGGAAGGGTCAGTACTGCTATCCCGAGGCCGGCAGCAAGGATGATCAGAATGACCAGTTGCTGTATTATCCTGTCTTTTGAGAAGAATGCCTTCTTCCTGAAAAGATAACTGAGCACGAGCAAAAGCAATAATGTGATAGCAAATGATACGATACTTACTGCAAAATCTTGAAGTGGCATTCCTGTCCATCCGCCTGCAGGCCCTTATTCTTATTAATATATTTTAAACAAAGTTACTTAATATACTTGATGTTTCCCCTTACTTTTCAGTACATCTGCTTGTCCGGTTTCTTTTCCCAGCGCTTAAGCAGCTCCAGGCATTTTTCTTTTTCGATGTTGATACGGCTGAGCTCCGAACCATTCCCACTCCTGATTATCTCATAGAAACGGCTGTCATCAAATCCTATGCGTGCAACATCTTCCTTGCCGGAGCCGAAATAGACTGTCCTGATGCGCGCCCAGTAAATAGCGGCAAGACACATGGGACAGGGCTCCGAGGTGGTGTATATCTCGCAATCTGACAGGTCGAACCTGTCAAGCAGCTCAGAAGCCTGCCTTATGGCCAGTATCTCCGCATGGGCCGTGGGGTCGTTTGTCCTGAGTACTTCGTTATGGGCTCTGGAGATGATCTCACCGTCCTTTACTATCACCGCACCGAAGGGTCCGCCGTGATTATGGTCCATCCCGTGCCGGGCTTCATCTATGGCTGTCTGCATGAAATAATTCATAGAAACGTATCACTACTGATTGTTTTTAAGTACAGTGGTTGCACTGAGGCTTCGGCATCATTATCTGTTATGTAAAGCTTTCTCAGGCAATCAAAGGTTCACTAAACCTTCATTAGTCATACTAAGTTTGTTTGAGGCTCAATTTTTTGTAAGCATCTATTTATTTGAACTTCCGGATCAGGGGATTGTTAAGATCACATATGCAGCACTACCAACCACTGCAAACTATCACAACGAACAACCTCTACCTCTGCAACAGTGTATGTGATCTTATCATCACTCATGAACTAAAATCGGGTTGAAACGAGAACCAAAGGATAAAGAAGTAAAACAGGAGTTTAGAATGAACAGGTCAAAGCTGAATTATATCGTGGACATCCCACTATTGGCACAGTCATTTATAGTGAGTCTTTCAGGGATCCTGATGTACGGAGGCAAGGGTATAAGCTACCTGGGGCTGGACGGAAGGGAATGGCTTCATATGCATGAACAGATCGGGATTATCATGGTTGCATTCTCAGTCATTCACGTCGTACTGCACTGGAGATGGATGGTCTGCTTGACCAGCAATCTCTTCCGCACCAGTAAGGACAGAGCATCCTCTAAGTGTCAGATGGAAGTGACTGCAGAGGTTTAGAACATTGCCTGCTTGAAGCATTTCCATCATATTTTCCATATTTAAGCACAACTACCATAAACATATTTACCCTTAGTTGTTATCTAGTAGTGCATTTGACAGTACTAAAAAAGGTGGAACCATGCAGTTAAAAGTACAGCCTATTGATATCAAGGTCGGTAAATACAAGGTCGTTATGAACACACTGGATGCCAAGGAGCTTGGCGTCTATGAGGGTGACAGGGTAAGGGTGCGTAATCACGCTACTTTGACTGCAATAGTGGATTTCACGGAAGATATGATAGCCCCGGGAATGATAGGCGTCTACCATGAGGTACAGGAACAGCTCCGCAAGGAATGGACCGAGACAGTCGATGTTGAGCCCGCGGAGAAGCCCAAGTCTGCCCATATAGTCCGCAAGGTGATGGATGGCAAGAAACTGGAAAGGGACGAGGTGAACCTCCTTGTGAGGGATATAGTTGAGGAGAACCTGAGCGATGTTGAGCTTGCCGCTTTCATTACATCCACCTATATAAGGGACCTTTCAGAGGATGAGACCGAATGGCTTACAAGGGCTATGATCGAGACCGGGGAACAGATAAAGTTCTCCACTTCCCCTATAATGGACAAGCACTCGATAGGCGGTGTTCCAGGGAATAAGATAACACTGCTGGTTGTTCCTATAGTCGCGGCCAACGGCCTGCTCATACCAAAGACCAGCTCCCGTGCCATAACCGGGGCCGGAGGCACTGCAGATCTGATGGAGATCCTGGCGCCGGTGGACTTCACAGCCACGCAGATCAAGGAAATGACGGAAAAGGTCGGGGGGGTCATCGTATGGGGAGGCGGAACCAACATTGCGCCTGCCGACGACAAGCTTATCAAGATCGAGTACCCGCTTTCAGTCGACCCCCACTGCCAGCTCCTTGCCTCCATCATGGCCAAAAAGGGCGCTGTAGGTGCCCAGAAGGTCGTCATGGATATACCAATAGGTCCCGGCACCAAGATACTCGATGTGAAGGCCGGGCGCAAGCTTGCGAGGGATCTCATAAGCCTTGGAGAGCGCCTGGGCATGGATGTGGACTGCGCCCTGACCTACGGCGCCTCGCCTGTGGGAAGGACAGTAGGTCCGGCACTTGAAGTCAGGGAGGCCCTGAAGGTCCTTGAGACAATGGAAGGTCCCAACAGCCTCATCGAGAAGAGTGTCGTTATAGCAGGCATGCTGCTTGAGATGGGTGGAGCCGCACCACGTGGCCAGGGAAGGGAGCTTGCTCTCGAAACGCTTAGGAACGGCAAGGCCCTGGCAAAGATGAAAGAGATAATCGAGGTACAGGGCGGTAACCCTGATGTCAGTTACAGGGATATAGCTGTTGGGCAGCACACTGCGGAGATCCTGGCACCCTCCAACGGGTATATCATCGAGTTCTATAACAAGAGGATCGTCCAGCTGGCACGCTTCGCAGGCGCTCCCAACGACAAGGGGGCAGGTGTCCTTATCCACAAGAAGCGCGGTGAATCCGTGGCGAAAGGCCAGCCTGTGCTCACCGTCTATGCCGACAAGAAAGAGAAGCTTGCAGACGCAGTAAGATATGCAAGGGAGTTCCCGCCAATTTTCGTCGAAGGCATGCTCATTGAAAGAGTTGACGAGGTCAAGGGACTCTGAAAGGGTGCATGATGAAGAGGATAGTTATATTAAGGCTTGGCCATCGTCCTGTGAGGGATAAGAGGATAACCACTCATGTCGGGCTTACTGCAAGGGCCTTCGGGGCCGAGGGCATGCTGCTGGCATCGGATGACAGTAAGCTCGCAGAGAACATCATGGACGTTGCAAAAAGATGGGGTGGGGAATTCTACGTCAGGAACGATGTAAACTGGAAGGCCGAGATACGAAAATGGAAGGAAGAAGGTGGCAAGGTATGTCACCTGTCCATGTACGGGGTCAACCTTCCTGACGCAGCCAGCGATATTGGGCAGTGTGAGAAGCTCCTGATAGTCGTGGGAGCCGAGAAAGTACCCTTCGAGATATACGAAATGGCTGACTGGAATGTTGCGGTAGGGAACCAGCCCCATTCGGAGGTCGCTGCAGTGGCTGTGACCCTTGACAGGATAGCTTCGACCGATCCCCTCAAAAAAGAGTTCGCTGGCGGGGAACTGAAGATCATCCCGGCTGAACGCGGGAAGAAGGTCGTTGATAACAGGCTGGAAGGACGAGATTGAGGACGGCTGGAGACCGTCTTTCAATCCTTTGATTCGTTCTTTACATCAGGGCCCCTGTAGATGCCTCTTCTCTCATAGTCGCCGTAGCCTCTGTGCTTGGGCTTTTCCTTGAGCTTTGACTGTTCCTCCAGCATTCTTTCCAGTTCATCTTCATCTATGTGTGAATCACCGTCTGGCATAGCCCTGCAACCTCAGAGTACTTCGATGAAAGGGTTGTGGTCGATGAATTCCACGTCAAGCCTCAGCTTCTCCTCCAGCACAGTGCATAGGTCCTGCATGCCCGGATTCTCTGTTGCGTAGTGGGTGGCGTCCACCAGCAGCATGTCCTCCCATGAGCGGATGATGTCATGCTTCAGCTCTGCAGAAACATAGGCATCGACATCATACTGCTTTGCCACCGCGAGGTACTCGTTCCTGAAGCCGCTTCCTCCAAAGACCATGACCTTGCTGATCTCTTCCTTGCGGCCCGTGAACTGGACATGGGTATCCAGGCTCTTTGCAACGTGGTTCACAAAGGTCTCGGCAGGACAGGAGCTGACAGTCCCGATCTTTCCGACCGCGGTATCAACAATGTTGGAAAGGCCTATCCTTCTTGCAAGTGCGTCGTTGATGCCTCCCTTTGCCTTATCGAGATTGGTGTGCATCGAGTACAATGAGATATTGTTGTCCAGGGCTATCCTGAGAATTTCCGCAAGAGGCTTATTGATGAGGTTCAATGGGTGGAAGATCAGGGTGTGATGTGTTATGAGCAGATCCGCTCCTATATCTGCTGCTCTTTTCAGCACATACCGTGTAGGATCAAGAGACACGGCAATTTTCTGAATGTCATTCTCAAGATCCAGGGTGAGTCCAATCCTGCCAATATCGAAATCCTCTGCCAGTTCAGGAGGAGCTATTTGTTCCAAGGTGGCAACTACATCTGATAGCTTCATAGATAAAGGATATTTTCCAATCAATTTCAATTTGTCGCAGCCTGGAAGGTAATTAGGATACTAATATGTATAATACTATTATGTATATTATTAGCTGCATAATAACAGTAATATATCTGCACGTAATAAATATAATAAAAGATAATATATTTACCGAGGGCACCTTATGAGAATTAGAACTGGAATTGATGGTCTTGACGAGATCCTGCAAGGAGGACTACTATCGGAACGTGTTTATCTTCTAAGTGGTCCTCCCGGAAGCGGCAAAACCACATTTTGCGTCCAGTACCTTGCACAGGGGGCGGCGCTTGGGGAAGTAGGTCTTTATGTAAGCCTCGTTGAGAGCCCGCAGAACATCATCGATGATATGTCCAATTACTCCATGAACGTTATAACCCTCATCAAGATGCATAAGCTCCTGTTTGCGGACCTTGGGCCAAGGATGGACTATGGTTTTATTGATGAGCTGCATGAAAGCGGTCTTAATGACCATGATATGATCAACTCTCCGGCAGACCACGGGGCACCTTCCCCAGCAACGGTGTATAAGGAAATTGCATCATATGTTGCTGAGTACGGTGTAAAGAGACTGGTGATAGATTCGGTCTCAGCCATACGTTTCACATCAAAGGACATGTCCCTCCAGGAAAAGGAGATGAGCAGGTTCATACGCAACCTGAAGAAGCTGGGCTGCACCACGATACTTATATCCGAGATGACGGACCCCACGGCATATTCCACAGAACAGTTCGCATCACATGGGGTCATATTCCTGCACAATTTCCTCTATGATAAGACAATGACGCGCGCTATCCAGATCATCAAGATGAGAGGGACGAAGCACGACTGTAACCTGCGCAGCGTGGGTTTTAATGAAAGGGGCCTGTGTGTCCTGGGAATGCTTGAATGAGGATGTGAGGCTATGGTCAGGTTTTTCAAAAAGAAAGAGGAGCAAGCGCAGCTCACAAGGTCTGAGGTCGACGAGCTTGTCAAAAGTGCCTATAAACTCGGTTTTGAAGTAGGATACCATAAGCATTCCGAGCTCGGCTGGGTCAGCGAGCAATACTCGATGCTGGAAGACCTTGCAAGGGAGTCCGGTCTTGGGAAACTTGTAATGCAGAACTACAGGGACGGCAAGGAATATGGCTCCAGGGCCAGGGAGCGGGATCTCAAGGTCGACATGTCCAAAAGGAGCTCGGAAAAGCAAGCAGAGAGAGCGAACCTTTTCTCAGATCCTGTGGAGCTAAGCGTAAAGCACACCATTGAAGCGGGCTACAAAAGCCAGCGTAAAGCGGACGATAATACTGCAGGACTTATACAGCAGCCTGCGCTTACAGATCTCCCGACCTCCACTTCCAGGACCACTGTAATTGACAGGCCTTCCCAGCTCAAGGGCTTCAAGTCACTGATACCGAAAGAATAGTCCTAAAAATGATATCTTCTTAATTTTTACTACTAACGCATGAGGATGAGCAATGTTCCGAAAATCCCTTATCTTTTTATTTTCATTGATGCTTCTCTGCCTGCCTGCATTAGCCTATACCGCTGATGATATTGAATGGGCGGACAGTGCGACCAAGAGCGGTACCCTTGGCTGGGGAGCTACCCTTGCCATGGACACTTATGTCATCAAAGCCGAGGACTTCAATACTGACGGCTTTGTCAGTATCAGCATAACCAGCAACAATCAGGTAAAAGCTATTTCTCCTGTGAGAGTGGGGGAAAGCCTGACATATCGTGATACGGAAAACGGTAACGACGTAAAAGTGGTTGTCGATTCGGTAACCCTTAATATCGATCCGTGGACCGGCAACATGAAGGACCCCAAGGCTGCCATCAAAGTGTATAAGAGAGCCTATCCCAAGATGAAGATCGAGATCACCACCGATAAAGATCCGGCTACATATGATCCGAGGCTGACGGGTTCATCTATTGTTACGGCAACTATCAAGATCAAGAACGAAGGGGATGCCAAAGCCTTCAATATGGATGTTGAGATTGACCCGTGCGGAATGGAGCAGACTTCAGGAAAACTGAAGTACAGCTATACAGACGTGAAGGAAGATGATGTTCTTGAGCCTATAGTTGTCAAGTTCAAGGTATCTGAATACTGGGACCAGACAAAGGTCGACTTCAAAGTCACAACAAGCTCCAGGGATATCAACAACCAGATCCACACCAACGAAGGAAAGAAGACACTCACCATAGAGCCTGTTGTCGAACTCATCATCACCAAGAGCATTCCAAAGGAAATATACATGGATAGGTCTGTTTATGTAACGGTGAGCGTCTACAACAAAGGCCTCTACAGTGTAAGTTCTGCAACTGTTACAGACACCCTTAATCAATACTTTGAGCTGCAGGACAATGCCAATCTGGAGACCACAGTTTCCCTTGCACCGGGTGAGACAAAATCGGACCTGCTCAAATATACGATGAAACCTGTAAAAACAGGCAAGAACACACCTCCTGCAACGATTGCGACATTCACGGCTCCTGACGGCAAAGTGCGCACATTCAAATCAATAACCTCCGAGGTCACAGTGAACGGGCCCAATATAGTGCTTACCAAGACAATAAGCCCTTCTTCCGTAAATCCGGGTAAGGAAGCGACTGTCACTGTAAAGGTTGAGAATCAGGGTAACAGGGATGCCAGTGTGATCACGTCAGAGACCCTGCCTTCAAGTGTATCTTTCGTAAGCGGTAACCTGGAATTCAAGGAAGTGCTTAAAGGAGGTAAGTCCTCCACCTATTCCTATGTCATCAGGACAAAGGAAGCAGGAGAGATAAAACTCCCGGCAACGGCTGCAACGTTCATTGATATGGAAGGGTTCAAAGGCGAAAGGATATCAAATATGCCTGTACTCTCGGTTGTTGATCCGCAGGCGCAGGGTTCTGCCTCGCTTGCAGATGATCCGAAGACGGACACTTCCGGCGGTACATCAGGCAGCACTCCTTCCACTGACAGCACCGATCCCTCGGATGAGAGGGTGCAGCCGGGATTTGAAGCATCCCTTATGATATTCGTTCTGGGATGTGCCTTTGCAGTGATCAGGCGCAGGGAAAAGCAGTAATTGTTATGAACCCGGTATATCTCAGAGTTGCTTGCTTGCTGGTATCCCTGCTGTGCCTGTCCGGCCTTGCGAGTGCCGGTTCATTCACCGATGAGGATGGCCTTGAGTGGCTCGACGCAGGCAACTACACCCTTTATTGGGGGCAGGAGGTGAATACCAGCGGCTATCTGATAAAGGCCGCTGACTTCTCACCATCCAAAGCCTTTGACACTGACAGTGATTATGTAATGCTTACTGTGAAGAGCAACCGCTCCGAGACATGGCAGACTATCCTTGCCAGGAATAATTCAGACATCCCGGATAATCAGATATTCGGGGACAGGCTGAATGTCACTGTTCTGAGCGTCGTCACAGGCAGCAACATCCCCGTGCCTTATACAAATATCAGTGTCTATCTTGCGAATGTGACCGCGTCCCGGGAGGTCGTGATAGAGAAGATAGATGCGACAATCTCAGTGGAGGAGAACAGGGCAAAAGAGGTCTACATGGGTGAGCGGGGCCACTTTGAGATCAAGGTGAGGAATCTCAGGTTTGTTCCGACGTCGATACAAGTTGTCCAGACAATACCCGATGGCCTCATATTTGATCCTGATGTGGATATGGAATGGAATTGCACCCTTGCTCCGGAGGGACAGAAGTCTTTCCAGTATTCCCTGAAGGCACTAAGGCCCGGCACTTACAATTTTACCGGTACGCAGGTGCTGGTCCGGATGGACGGGCGGGTTTACAGCAAAGTCCTGAACGATACGCAGTTCGTTGTACATGGTCCGCATATCAATCTTACGAAGGCCCACTCTGCGGAAAGCGTGCAGGTTAATGATATTATCCGGATGCGGGTAACGGCTGTAAATGAGGGGGACAGGGCTGCCTATGTGTCAGTTTCCGATGAGCTTCCCCAGGGTGCCGTATTGATGGAGGGCACTACCGGCAGCAGCAGGATACTGTATCCTTCGGAAAATATCACCCTGGAGTATTCCCTAAGGATGGGAAAGGCAGGCAATATTGTAATGCCATCAGCAAAAGCAAGCTTTAAGGACCCCAGGGATTACGAGGATGTAGTTTACTCAAGGCGCTATATGCTTTATGTCCGGGAATATGGCGAACAGGACAGACCGGCAGACTATTATGATACGGGCTACCCGGAGTATACAAGCGCCGGCGAGAGTGCAGAACAGCCGGAGCCTCTGAAGGAAGATCACGGGATGTTCCGGATATTCTATGACCTGATAGATGCTGTAAGGCAATTAATATCCGGTCTTAGGCAAAAGTAAAATAGTTGATAGTGCTTTCCTTTTAATACAGATGAACAGATCAGAAACAAAGATAAGGGGCAGGCCAAAGTATAGGTCTTCCTCCAACAGTAGAACTGACAGGTCCCTCATTTTGACGCATGGCGATTCTGACGGCGTCTGTTCAGGAGCTATTGCCAAAAGTGCTTACCCTGAGGCTGAAGTTTATTTTACTTCGCCAGTAGGTGTGCTTGACGACCTGAGAATGGCTGAAGGTTTCAGGGATGTCATCATTTGTGATATCGCCATTGATGCAAGGTCGTGCACAGCACTGTTCAATCGGCTTGAGGAACTTTCCCGTAATACGAACATCATATACATTGATCATCATCCCCTGCCTGATAAATGCTGGGACGTGGACTGGCTCCATAATGACCTGAGCATGTGCGCTTCCGAACTGACATACAAGGTGCTTGAGGACCGGCTGAACAGTGACATGCGCAGGGTGGCTATCTACGGGGCTATAGGGGACTACTACGACAATACCCCTTCCATTAAAGAGTGGCTGCAGGACTGGGACAAGAGGAGCCTTTTCTTCCAGGCAGGCACCCTGATCCAGGCCCTTATTCACATGGGCCGCAATTATGAGTTCAAGAGGAAGCTGCTCCTTCCTCTTTCACGGGATACCATTCCCACGGAGATCCCTTCCGTTCCAGAGATCGCAAGGGAGGGTGCAAGGGCTGAGGAAGCCCTCAGGCTGAGGATCAAAAAGGATGTCACATCCCTCCAGAACCTGGCCTATGTGATCGACCCGAAAGGCTATATGTCCAAATCTGCTATTTACGCAGCATCCTATGGTATGCGCGGAGTGGGCATTGCTGCCGAGTACCGCGAGCATAAGGATGTATATGATATGAGCCTCAGATCCCGGGCGGATATAGACCTGAACAGGCTGCTGCGGACTGTGGCCCTGAAGCATGGGGGCACAGGCGGGGGACATGCTTCGGCTGCCGGAGCAAGGATCCCGGCTGCATCCTTTGTGGATTTCCTGCAGGATCTCGATGCTGCAATAGGTGCTGAAAAAGGGAAGGTCTTAAGTGTGAGTTATAATGGCTGATAATGACGATATTACTGAAGGAGTGAATTTTGAGATAGTGTTCGTGGGCAGGTCCAATGTGGGCAAATCTTCCCTTATACGGGAGCTCACCGGACAGAAGGTGAGGGTGGGCAAGCGCCCCGGCGTCACACTGAAACCCACGCAGATACGTTTCTCAGACCTCCTAATTACCGATATGCCCGGTTTCGGGTTCATGAGCGGCGTAAAGGAGCGCAAGCAGGACATTGTGAAGGACCAGATCGTGCGCTACATAGAGAGAGGCACTGAGCGTATCAGGCTTGCTGTAATGGTTGTCGACGGCCCCGTGTTCGTGGAGGTTGTGGACCGCTGGGAGTCAAGGAACGAGATACCCATAGACCTGGAGATGTATGACTTCCTGAGGGAGCTCGGCATCGACACGGTTGTGGCTGTCAACAAAATGGACAAGCTGAAGGAAGAGGAGCAGAACGATATCCTCGACGGCATCGCGGACAAGCTAGGGATGCTGCCTCCCTGGAGACAGTGGATAGATTCCATTGCGCCCATAAGCGCAAAACAGGGTAAGATCAAGCCCCTCAACTCAATTATCCGGCAGCGCCTGCATGCCGAGAAAAGGGACGACCTGTTCAGGTATTTCTGAGCTCACCTGACCCGGAAACTGGCCCCAAGGCGATACGCTATCCTTTCACATTTATCGATATCTATCTGGGGCATGCCCACAACGGTCATCTGCGTCCTCAGGCCAGCTTTTACGGCTTCTTTCGTGAATTCCAGGACGGAATCATATGCATCGCTGAAAGCCGGGTGACAGAGCTGGTTATATTTTTCCCCGGATTCCGCATTGAGACTTACGGAGACTGACTCCATGCCCGCAGCTTTGAGTTCTGCTACGACGTCCCGTCCGGGATACATGAGCTTGGCATGGCCGTTGGTGTCAAGGCGCACCCGCTTGCCTCTTTCGCTCAACCAGCGGGTTATCCCGAGGACCGTATCAAGCCTGCATGTTGGCTCCCCGAAACCGGTGAACACTATTTCCTTATATCGCCTGAGATCTGTATTCTCAAGTTCGTTTATGATTTCCTCATAGCTGGGCTCTGCCGTAAGCCACAGATTATAACCGTAAACGCCGTCACACAGATCACGGATACAGAAGCTGCACTTTGCGGTGCATCTGTTTGTAATATTAAGGTAGAGGTTCCCGTGGGATTCATAGCCGATGGTCCCCCCGGTGAACCGGTTTTGTGAGTTATTACTGTCAACTTTGCTGCTATCAGGCATTTTTATTCTCCACAGGCTTTTCTTTCCAGATACCTTCAGTTACAGTACCGCACTTTTCCACGCTGCATGGGGCTTCCCTGAGGAAATACATCCAGGCCGTAAGGCCGGATTCAAGTTCCACGTGCTCCCTGTAGTACCAATCACCCTCGTAGTCATCCAGCTTTCCCAGCAGTTCGCTGCTGATATCATAGACCTCGCCGTATATAGGGGAAACCTGCCGGTCCCTGAGAACACCGGGGAAGTGATGCAGGTCGATCATGGCAAAACATTCCCGGGTGCGGGTCCTGCAGATGAGTTCTGAGCCTTCCATCAGTCCATGTTTTGAGAATCCTTTCTTCAATGAACCGTAGACAAATATATGCATATTCACTCAAGACCTATATTAAGTTTTAAGAGGCTTTTTTTGACGGGATCGGGCAGCTGGCCGCACTGGATGGCTTTCATGTGTTCCGGTGATATGACCCTGATGGCTGCGCTCATAAGTCTGTCCGAGAGCATGAGCTTGTCCATGAGCCTGCGGGCATAGACCGCTGTCCTGATCTCAAGTCCCATCTGCTCCCTCCAGCGTTTATCGTACTCGATGAGGCTGCACCTGCCTTCCAGGCTGTCGGCCGCAGTTTCGCCGGCTATCTTGCCGCCTACCATAGCTGTGGATATGCCTCCCCCATTGGTGGCAATGATATGTCCTGCAGCATCCCCTGCAATTACAGTGTCACTGGTGGCGGTCATCTTCGGTGCGCCACCAACCGGGACAAGGCCTGCGACAATAGACAGGACTGAGGCGCCCTCAAGCCTTTTGCTTGCGATGGGATGCTTGTGCATGAACCTGTCAAGGTAATCCCTTGCACACATCCCTTCCCCGAACATTGCCTCGCGGATGCCGACGCCTATATTGGCCGTGTCCTCTCCCTGGGAGATGATCCATGCGTAGCCTCCGGGCACGTAATCCTTGCCGAAGTACATTTCAACGGCTTCCCTGTCCACATCCACGCCACTGACCTCGTATTCGAACGCCGTGCCTGTGCCCATGGGGTCTGCACTCCTGGGCATGTTGGCGGCTTTTGCGACGACGGAGTTGGGGCCGTCTGCTCCGATGATGACCTTGCCCCTGACAATGGCATCGCCAAAAGCTCCGTCCATCATAAGTTCGGTGCCTCTCACTTCAGTGACATTGGTTCCCACAAGCAGGTGTGCGCCTGCCTTTGCCGCCTGTCTTGCGAGATATTTATCAAAGCGCCTGCGGTCGATGGCATCGGCCCTGACGTTGAAGCCTTTTGAATAGCCATCGGGAGATATGAAGCGCTGGTAGGAAGTGGTGGTGTGGATGCAGGATGCAGGTATTTCCTCAAGGGTGAAGGGCAGCTCCGCGTTCGGGACCAGCTCTCTCAGGGTCTCGTAATGGGGCAGGAAGCCGCCGCACTGCAGGGGTGTGCCGATATCCTTCTTCTTGTCCACCAGGAGCACCGAATGGCCTCTCCGGGCTGCATACATGGCTGCCGTGGAACCTGCAGGACCGGCACCAACAACTATTATATCGTACGAATCATCAGGCATCATGGTATGTCCGCTGTTTTGACCGAGAATTATAGAGGGTTATGAACGTTTACAGAAATATGCCGTGCTTGTGTTTTCGTGCAGGACGGAATACCTGCAAGCTCTCATGCATTATGCTTATCACAAACCACATTCTATTAGATATATCTAACTATCATCTATTTAAGCAACTATAAGTGACTGTCAGCTAACGGCTGATACTTGTGGCGAGAGACAATGGTTTACGAATACAGGGCTAATGTTTGGATAGTGCGTGCAGGGTACTGCGGGCAGCAGGAAAGGGAATGTTTTGAGAAGGGTGTGCTCTCCCTGGACCTGAACCTGCATCTTCTGGAGCAGTTCGGTCAGGAGTTCATGGAGCTGAGGGATACGCCTGTTGACCACAAGAAGCATTTCTATCTTGGCGAACAGTACAGGGAGTTTGACGACAGGTTCAGGAAGGAGTTCGAGGATGCTACTAAGGGTGTTGATATTTCCTCGGAGAGCGAACGCCCTGAAGTGGTCAGGAAGATGCATAATCTCAACAGGAAACTTAAGAGCTTCAACCAGGAACTGAGGCAGTTTGACGAGACAATGCATAAGTTCGATAACTTCGAGAGGCGCGAGCAGATCAAGGAAATGATCGTTACAAAACTGGCTGAGCTTGATGAATCGGTACTCGATGTGTGGTCCGAGGATGTTTTCAATTTTACTATCGGCATGAAATTGAACGATATTGTGATACTCCCGCTGGAGTCGGAAGGTCTTGCCGGCGTGGGAAAGGTCAGGGAGAATTACAGGTTCAGGAAAGGCTTTGGTTACCTGAGCCACTACCGGCGGATGTGGTGGGCTGACGACAAGGTACCACTTTCGGGCTTCTGTTCAGAGTTTGCCGGGCTGATGGCGTCGAAGCACTCTGTCATACCTGTTGAGGGCAGCTGCAGGGAAACTATAATGGACATTGTCTCCAGAAGCACTTTCTGAATGTCCTGACTGCCAAAAGGTTCTTAAAGAAATATGAGTATAGCGTGCAGGTAATTCTATTCATAGAGCAGTAACCAATTAACTGAGTTGATCAATTTGGCAATCGAGAAAGGCGATTTCATTAGAATAAAATACACTGGAAAGTTCAGTGACGGCATGGTTTTCGACACAACCGACGAGCAGCTTGCAAAGGACAACGGTATTTTCAACCCTCGCGGCGTTTACGGCGGGGACATCATCGTTGTCGGCTCAGGCCAGACCATCAAGGGCCTTGACGAGGACTTCGTGGGCAAGGAACCAGGATATTCCGGCACTCTGACCGTTCCTCCTGAGAAGGCTTTCGGTAAGCACAACCCTGCTCTTGTAGAGACCATGTCCGTGACCAAGCTCGGCGACCAGCTCAAGGGCAAGAACCCATACCCCGGCATGCCTGTGGAAGTTAACGGCAAGCGCGGAGTCATCGCCCAGATCATTGGCCGCAGGGTCCGTGTTGACTTCAACCACGCCCTTGCAGGCAAGGAAGTCGAGTACGAGTACACCATCGAAGAGAAGATCGAGGACAAGCTCCAGAAGGTCAAGGGTCTCATCGCTCTCTACACCGGCGTTACCGACATCGAGGCAGAGGTCACTGACGACCTTATCCGCATCGTCACACCCCTCGAGCTCAGCTTCAACCAGAGATGGCTTGTCAGCAAGATGAACATAGCCAGCGAACTTATCGAAAGGCTCGGCATCCCCCACCTCGAGTACGTAGAGAAGCACCCCTACGTCCCGCCAACAGAGGAAGCACCCGCCGAGGAAGCAGCTGGGACCACAGAGAGCGAGGAATAAACCCTCCCTCTCCCTTCATTCTTTATTCAACATCTCCCACATCGTTTTAGTATCAAAAGCCTTATATCTGAATCCGCTATTAAGGAACCATCCACAATCCAATATGCTGAGGTAGCCAAGTGGTCCACGGCGCCGGTCTTGAAAACCGGTAGTGCTCACGCGCTGCGGGAGTTCGAACCTCCCCCTCAGCGTTTTTACTAGTTTTTTATGAATTAGATTATCTTGGCTCTGTAGAAAACCTATTAAGATCAGCATATATGGATTAGAGTTTGAATTATGTCCTAATGTCATGTAGCGTAATCAATAATATTTTAAAACATGCCTATTTTCGGCAATTGATTAAAAATGAGAAGAGCTCTTCTGAAAAAAGGTGTCAGCTACTCAGATTAGCCTGTTTCAATGATATGTATGCTATGTATGCACTCGTGATTACTGCAATGGCAATTAAAGCTATTAAATATCTACTAAAAAAATCGTCCCAGTAAGCACCAACAGCAACGCCGATAGCGAGGAGTGCAAGCTTAAACATCCCTATTTGCCACCAAGTAAATGTATACGATTGAAAAGGTTGCATGTATACTTATATATTTTATATTTATATAAATCATCTGGACATGGCCTATAGAAAACCGGACTTTACTATAATTTCAAAAACGGATAGATTCAAGGAGGATTTCTATGGAGGTGACTCAAATAGTTAGAGACCCTTTATATGTAGTCAGATTTGAATACAATGCTCAACTGAAATCAATCCATATCACCATTGTTTCCTTCATCACTTTATACAATAACTGCAGCTTTTAATGTAAGAATGGTGATCAGCATGCAAAAGATAGTTCCACATCTATGGTTTGACAAAGAGGCCGTTGAAGCTGCAGAATTCTACACTTCCCTTTTCGGGAACTCAAGGGTCAAAAACAGGACCGTTCTCCCTGATACTCCTTCCGGGACCGCGGAAACAGTTGCCATTGAGCTGGCAGGACAGGAATTCATGCTTCTGTCAGCAGATCCTCTCTTCAGGTTCAATCCTAGCATATCATTCCTTGTTGCCTGCGACACGAAGGACGAAGTGGATACGCTCTGGAAAAGACTGTCCGAAGGAGGCAATGCGCTCATGCCTTTAGGCGCGTATCCTTTCAGTGAAAGGTATGGGTGGACTGAGGATAAGTACGGTCTTTCGTGGCAGATAATGTTCAAAGGCGACACTGAAATAGCACAGAGGATTACCCCGACTCTCCTGTTCACCGGCGATCAGAGCGGGAACGCGGAAAAGGCCATCAATTACTATGCTTCCGTGTTCCATAATGCAAAAATTGGCAATATCCTCAGGTATGGTAAAGGTGAGGAGCCTGACAGGGAAGGAACAATAAAGCATGCCTCATTCACCCTCGAGGGACAGGAATTTGCGGCTATGGACAGTGCTTATGCGCACGGTTTCACATTCAACGAAGCGATCTCCCTTATGGTGTACTGCAAGGATCAGGAAGAGATCGACCACTACTGGGGTAAACTGTCGGCTGTTCCTGAAGCCGAGCAGTGCGGCTGGCTCAAGGACCGGTTCGGGGTTTCATGGCAGATCGTTCCCGCCGTGATGGATGAGATGATGAAGACCCAGGATGCGGAAAAACTGGCAAGGGTAACAGAAGCGTTCCTTAAGATGAAAAAGTTCGATATTGCGGAATTGCAAAGGGCATACGAGGGAAATCAGATCAGCGCTCTGTGAATGGTCTGAATATATGTTTCAGCTCATGCTCAGGTATCCTGATCATTGTATCTGAGACAAGATCATTTCAAAAGCAACTGAAATTATAATGCCGCTAAATAATCAGTTGTGACCGAAATATAATATAGTTCGCAGAATTAAGAACAAATCATGTTATATACAAAAAATGCCTACTAGGTATTGCGAGTAAGGGACACTCGCAAACCTAAGAAGAAATATTGGGGAATATTTCGGATTCGTAAGGAAAGAGGCGCCTTAAAGCGTGGTGGTTTCCAGGCGCCTCATACTACCTTGTTCAGATCTGAGCCTAAGACTGACCTTTTCATATAAAAAACGTTCCCACCGATAATCTTTATTTCCTGTGCAGGGCATTTTTCCCGAGTTGACAGAAGATTCTTTCCTGGATGGCTTGCTAAATTAAATTTAAGTCTGCAATTAAAGTTCAGTCAACAAAAAGATTCTTTCTTCCGACAGATTGATGCAGTTAATATTTTTCAGCAGCCCTATACCTAAATTCTAACGTCTTGATAATAAAAGGCAACTGCTTTTGAATAATCATCGGTTATGTTAAGTAAGATGGACACTTATCCTCAATTGCAGTTCTATTCGCATGGGACTGCCGGGATAAGCATCCTGCCAGGAACAACGAAAGACAGGATTCTACTCCGCAAGTGAAAGTCAAGGCTGATCTGATACAGCAGGGAAGCGTTATTGCCGTATGCATTTCGGCTACTTTCACAAGTGCATCCTCAGTGCACCAACCAGCGACAGTCACCCCCACAGGAAAAAACAGAATAACGTAAATTCTATTATTTGATCTTTCCTGTGCTCCCTGTATTGTTTTTATTCTCTTGTCCTTTTCCTATCCTTTTTTTATTCTTTTCATTCTAGAATTTTCTGCTGCTGCGCAATCAATCTTTTCTTGTTTTAAAGGACTTGAGCTCGATCATGATCCTATTTGTTGCAATGTCTTTTATTGTGTTCAGCCATATCTATATGGGAAGTAGTCGTATTCTCACCGGACGGCATAAACGGCTGCCAGTTACCTGTACAGGGGGAATGGGCTTCCACGATGGGACAAAAGGACTCTTTACCTACAGGTTGTATCAGCATCACCTTGCAGGAGAATATGCCCGTGCAGTGGCAATATATCTTGATTCTCATATCCGGGCTGGCCGGTGAGTTATGATCTTTGGATGAGTGCCCATGACAGATAAAAGGATTCATTCTGCCAGATATCAGACCGAAGTCATCCACATCCGTACAGATGTCCAGGGTACGCTCATAGCAAGGCCCAACAGGTTCCTTGCCATTGTTGAGTTGGGCACCGGAGGGGTAAGGGAGCATGTAAAAGCTCATGTGCATGACCCTGGGAGGCTCACGGACATACTCTATCCGGGGAGCAGTGTCCTCCTGAGAAAAGCGACAGGCCTGAAGAGGAAGACCGGATGGGACCTGATAGCAGGTAAGGTTTCAGATGACTGGATACTGATCAACTCCTCTTTTCACGGGCAGATATCACGATGGGTGATAGAAAATGGTATCGTGGATCTGCTGAGTGATTGTGACAGCATCCTGCTGGAGCAGAAGTATGGGAGCAGCAGGCTTGACTATCTTCTTCGGAAGGATGGGAAGGATATATGGGTAGAGGTTAAAGGATGCACGCTGGCAGAAGGCGGGGTAGCCTCTTTTCCGGATGCGCCCACTACACGTGGGAGGCGTCACGTCGAAGAGCTTGTAAAAGCAAGGGCTGAAGGTCATGAAGCCGCCATGCTTGTACTTATCTTCAGGCCTGAAGCTGAATGTTTCAAAGCCAATGAAATAATAGATCCTGAGTTCTCAGAGGTGTTCAGCAGGGCAATTGGATCGGGTGTTGCTGTGTTCCCTTTGCTGTTTGCTTTTAAGGCAGGGATTATATGTTTTTGCAAACAGCTCCCTGTCTGCCCTCCTTAGCGATTTAGCTGGGCGCTAACTTATATCTTTTACCGGAAAATATAAGCTTTACAGCCGATAAACTTATAATATAAGCTTAACAACTAATAATTACTTAATATAAGTTCTCGAGTCCATGAACGATCGGATGGAATTGTAAAATGATGCATAAAAATGATTTGTGCGCAGTCATAACAGGGGATCTTGTAAAGTCCTCGGAACTGGAATATCAGGACAGGGAATCCGTACTTTCCAGCCTGCGCGAGTCCTTCGGGTCGATAGGGGAGCAATTACATCTTCAGGATACTGTTCTCCTGCCATTTGAAATCTTCAGAGGGGACAGTTTTCAGGTAGTTATTGCCCGGCCGGAACGCGCCCTGCTCTTGTCCGTATTACTGTCGCTGATGCTTGATCTGTCTGCTAAGGAGAAAGGCCTTTCTGCAAGGATCTCAATAGGGATCGGGACCGTTGGCTATATTCCCCCTTCCGGCAATGTAGGAGAGGCAGATGGAACGGCTTTCAGGCTTTCAGGGAAAATGCTCGACAGTATGAAACAAAAAGAGCAAAGCCTGCTGATAAGCACCCAGGGTCCGGCACTGAACATGATGCTTGAAACCCAGTGTGCGTTCTTTGATCTCATTTACGGCAGGTGGACAGGTATTCAGAAAGAGCTGATAATGGAAAAGCTTTCGGGCTCAACCCAGGAAGAAATAGCTGCCCGCCATAGGAAATCCCAGTCCGCTGTTTCCCAGAGCCTGAAGGCAGCAGGCTTTGATGCTGTGAAAAAGTTTATCGCTAACTACGAGAACTTATTTAAATATCCGGATATCTTTCTAAGAAGTGATCAATAAGGGATACCCGCATAAGAAGTGATATTGATGGACCTGGATTATCTGAACATATCGCTGTTGGCAAGACTCATTCTTGCACATCTGCTTGCCGATTTTGTGTTCCAGACAGGGTCCATGGTGAGTGATCGCTTTGAGAACAAATGGCGCTCCGGATGGCTTTACGTACATGGCCTGCTGGCGGGAATGCTTGCATACGTACTTTCAGGAGCCTTCGGTTATGCCTGGCTGTTCGCGGCATACGCGGCTTTGCACATATTGATCGATGGCTTCAAATCCAGCCGCAAGGACAACCTCAAATGGTTCGTTCTGGACCAGGTGGCCCATCTATTCACAATCCTTGCCTTATGGGCTGTGATCTCGGGTTTCACAGGCGCGCTGTCTATCCCGGAAGCCATCTTGCTGCCTCTTGCCGGGGCAGGGTTATGGATACTGCTTGTTGCCTACGTGGTCGTTATATGGCCATGTGGGATCATTATTGGTAAATTCACCGGGCCCTGGCACAGTGACAAGGAAGGGACCGAGGATGCAGGCCTGTTGAACGCGGGCCTGTGGATAGGCCGCCTGGAGCGGTTCCTGATCCTGACCTTTGTGCTGCTTGACCAGTATCAGGCAATAGGTCTTCTCGTTGCTGCAAAGTCTATATTCAGGTTCACCACGGACAGGAGAGTTAGTGAATATATACTGATAGGCACTCTCCTGAGCTTCACTGCTGCAGTGCTTGTGGGCATCGTTACAAGATGGCTGCTTGGCTTGGCTTTATAGCTGTCCGGTAAACAGTCGTCTAAACTGTAGAATAATTTAAGAAGACTTAAATAAGACTTTGCCAATCTCCTGAACAGAGCACGATGATATGCGGCAGAAGCATGTCTTTAGCACTAGCTGGCATACCAACCACCTTTTTGTACAAGTGCACGTGCCTTTTCTTCTCCTGTTTTATTTCTGTTATGGTTAAACTCTTATAATTTTTAAGTATTTGAGAAAATAATATATTAAATAAGTATATCTATGTCGGTGATTATATTCACCTACTTCTAATAGGTGAATTGAATGGCTTGGATAAACAAATCTGGCTTAAAAAGGTTGGTCACATTATTGATATTGTTCTTTTGCCTTGAAACCGTATCTGCTGCAACGATTACTGTCGGACCAAGTGATAAGGATTACACTACAATAAACGCTGCAGTCACTGCAGCAAGCCCGGATGACATCATTCTTGTGAGCGATGGTGTCTACAACGAGGATATTATCATCAGCAAGACAAATCTGACTATCATTTCAGAAAACGGTTCTGCAAATACCCTTATTAGACCTTCGTTATCTTCCGGTCATACTCTTCAAGTAACTGCCAGCAATGTCACTATCCAGGGTTTCAATATCACAGGTGGGAGCTACTATGGAAGAGCAGGCATCTACGTGATTTCAGCTTCCAATTGCACCTTCTCCGAAAATCAGGTAAATGCAAATCACTATGGCATTTATCTCGAATCTTCAGGTAATAATATCATTCAAAATAACAATCTCAGTTCCAATTCCTATGCAGGTGTTTACCTGGATTCTTCAAATAACAATGTCTTCACTGACAATGTTGCTAACAGCAATAACTATGCAGGCATTATCCTAACTACTTCTTCAAGCAATAATACATTCGCAAACAATAATGCCAGCTTCAATTACATAGGTATACAGATAGGTCATCTTAGCGATAATAACCTTTTAACGAACAATACTGCCAATTCAAATACTTGTTATGGAATTCTCCTTAGTAGCTCCAGTGACATCACCCTGAAAGACAATACAGTCAGCTCTAACAAATATGGTATCTCTATATGGACCTCTGTCAACTATACTTTGATCAGCAATGGGATGTTATCGAATGACTATAACTTTGAGGTTTTCGGCTCGGATCTGGAGCATTTTATGCATGATGCAGACCAGACAAATCTTGTCGACGGTAAGCCACTGTATTATTGGACCAACCGCTCGGATGCAGTAGTGCCCTTGGATGCAGGACTCGTGTGCCTGGTAAACTCCACAAATATTACTGTAAGGGATATCGAGCTGTCAAACGGTTATGATGGTATATTGCTTGCATACACCAATAATTCAACTGTAAGGAATGTCATAGCATCAGGAAACTATTACGGAGTGCATCTGGTATCTTCCAATCTCAATAGTTTTGATGCTGTCACTGCCAATAACAATGCCGGAACAGGCATTTTTGTTGAATCCTCAAATAGCAATAGACTCACCGATAGCATCGCTTCGCATAATTCTGGTTACGGCATTCACGTTCGCTATTCAGGTAATACAATAGTAGATAAGCTAGTTCTGACATCTGATGCTGCTAAAATATCATTTGTAGTTGATGGCTCTGAAATAGGAGTAGCCGGAGATGACATGAGTTCAGTGGCCCTTCCCGGGAAAAGAAATTTAAATGGATACGTAACTATTGACAGTTCAAGTGACATGGGCGTCACATTCTATTATAAGGATTCAGGAATGAGTGGCACAGGTGAATCCTCGATAGGCCTGTTCAGGTTAAATGGCATAGAGTGGACAGAAGTTACAAACACATCACTTGACACTGCTGGGAATTATGTTTATGCCAATCTCTCAGAGTTTGGCACATTTGCACTCTTCAAGAATCCTGAAAGTTCTGTTTCTTCTGGTTCCAGCGATAGCTCCCTGACTGCAAGAATAAGGTCACAGGGAACGGTAACTGACCTGCCTTTGGGAGAGAATGGGCAGCTTATCAGTGACACCATAGTGAGATCAGCAGATTCAGCAACCACTTTGACGCTCTACGGGGGCACTCAGGCTTTTGATCCTTATGGAAATCCTGTTAATCGGATTATAATAACCGTTCCTGCTTCCCTGCCCCCAGGAACCCCTCAAGAGCTGATCAGGTCAGGTCTTTATTTTGACTTCGGTCCCTCAGGGACCGTATTCAGCCAGGATGTAATGGTCTCAATTAACTTCAACCCTGCAGATTTTGAAGACAGGACCCCTGCCATCTACACTTGCACGTCTGAAGACGGTTGGATCTCTCTGGAAACAACGGTAGACTGGGAGACTGGCAGGGCAAGCGCAATTATAAGCCATTTCTCACTCTATGCGCTCTCCGTGACAGATGTTGGGGATACTGTAGCGATAGCACCTGTAAGTGATGCCGGACTATCTGCTGAAGTTGACAGCCTGGATGATAATGACAGCGATCCTGATCATTTTTATTGGTCAGCGAGTATCGGGATCCTATTGGTACTAGTACTATTGATAGTGATTTCCAGAAACCGGCAGAAAGGTGAAAAGGAACTTTGATCCTTCATGTTCTTTCTTTTTTATACTGCCAATTTGATCTTGATGGTGCACTCTTTTAATCCTGACACTCACGTAATTATATATAGTTAAAATGTATAAAAATACTTGTTCATAATGAGTAATTTATGCGTGAGCAGCAGAGTATCCGGACATGTGCACAAGTGAGCTTACAGATAACAGATGTTCTCAGGCAAGGTTTCCATAGGCAGGTTTATGCATACTGTTTAAGGTGTTCCTTCACCGGAACAGTCTGCTAGGAGTGCGCACAATTAAAACAAGAGGTATGTATGTATTTCAATATTTATACGATTCCCTTGATTGCCTCGGTGTTCGCTCTCTGCTTACTGGCCTTCTATATACAAAAGATCAAAACGACCCCGGGTGTCCGCTACTTTTCATTGTTGCTGCTATCCACTGCGTTTTATTCCCTCTTCTATGCACTGGAGATATCTTCCTATGATCTGCAAACGGTCCTGGTCTTCTATAAGCTGGAATACATAGGGGTTTCCACAATACCTTTCTTTTTCCTGCTCTTTGCCATTAATTACACAGGGAAGAAGCAGTGGTCATCCAATTCACTGATTGCTGCTTTCATGATCGTTCCGTTAACCACGTTCTTACTTGTCTTTACAACTGAATATCACGATCTTTTCCATAAAAACTTCTATATTGCCAACGAAGGTCTTTTTCCTGTGGCTGTCTATGAACCCGGTATATGGTTCTGGGTGCAAAATGCATATACAATCACTTGCATCGTTCTGGGTGTAAACCTGCTTTTCGGTATGCTGCTGGGGGCCTCACCTGCCTTGCGTAAACAGGTCTCCATTGTGTTGCTGGGTTCCATTATCCCTTTCATGACATTCTTGTTGTACCTGGCAGGGATGAAACCCTGGGGTATTGATCCTGCGCCTTTTTCCATGACCTTGAGTGGATTCATCATCTATGTAGGATTCACCCGCTACAAATTGTTCGATTTCGCACCCATGGCGCGCAGTCTTCTTTTTGATAATATCCCGGACAGCGTGATAGTCCTCGATATGGAAGGACGGATAGTGGACTGTAACCATACTGCACTGAAGCATCTGCGTATAAAAACCGAAGATATGGGGAAGCGGGTCTCGGAACTCCCGGCTCCCTGGGTGGGCCTTCTGACAGAGGGGTCAGAAACGGGCATGAAGGACAGCAGGGAAGTAAAGATGACCATTGAAGATTCTACTTTCTGGCTTTCGGTCACATCTTTGCCGCTTAATGACAAGTATAGGGGTATAACAGGCTATATGGTGATCATAAGTAACATCACTGCCCGGAAGACTGCAGAAGAGGAACTGCTTGAAAAGAATCGCCTCCTTAAAGAAGCAACCGATCATGCCAATCACATGGCTTCCCAGGCAGAGATGGCCAACAGTGCCAAGAGCCAGTTCCTTGCTGTAATGAGCCATGAGATGCGCACTCCCCTTAACGGTATAATCGGGTTCACCGACCTGCTCATGGAAACCGAACTTACGGAGGCTCAAATGCAGCACATGAAAGCAGTCTACACCTCAGCGACCTCACTGCTTGACCTGATAAACGATGTGCTGGATTTCTCAAAGATCGAGGCTGACAAACTTGAACTTGATACTGAGAGGATCGACCTCACGGAAATATGCGAGCAGGTTGCAGACATTGTAAAATGCAGGGCACATGAGAAAGGACTTGAATTGCTGCTCAACATCTCTCCGGAAATGCCACGCTACGTTATTGCTGACAGGCTAAGACTGAAACAGGTGCTTGTTAACCTGCTGGGCAATGCTGTCAAGTTCACGGAAACAGGAGAGATAGAACTGAGAATAGAAGCGATGCCTGTTACAGATACCGGACTTGCCGATTTCACATTTTCAGTAAGGGATACAGGGATAGGTATTGCAAGGGAAAACCTTTCCCGTATATTCAACTCCTTCTCACAGGCAGATGGCTCCATCACCCGCAGGTATGGCGGGACAGGGCTTGGACTGACAATCTCAAACAGGTTGCTTGAAAAAATGGGTTCCAGGCTTGAACTTGAAAGCGAGCCCGCAAAGGGAAGTACATTCCGTTTCACCGTCAGCTTCGAGGCCGAGGAAGGGGAGCAGTTCGTCGGCTACGATCTATCAGGCATCCGCCGGGTGTTGGTAGTGGATGACAATATTACAAGCCGTTCCATTCTGGAGAGGCTGCTGCGCTCAGCAGGTATCAAAGTCGATCTTGCAGGCAATGGGGCAGAGGCTCTCTGCATGGCTGACGAGCACGATTACGATCTTTTTATCGTGGATTATGATATGCCTCTGATGAACGGTCTTGATCTCGTGCGCGCCTTCAGGGACAAATCCGCATTTTCCCGGGATATGGGATCGTTCATAGTAATGCATAACTTACCGGACAGTTCCCTTGTTCACAACGGATGCAAGGAATTGGGCATCCGGTCCGTTATCACCAAACCGGTCAGGATCACAGAGTTCTTCAGGACGCTTGCTCACGTCCGCTCCACTGAAGAGACTTTCCTCACAGCAGGGACCGAAACCAGACCGGAAAGACCGGAAGGAGAGCCTTGTGACAAATATACGATACTACTCGCTGAGGATAATGAGATCAACATGATCCTGGCATCCACGATAATCTCGGGCCTGTTCCCGCAGGCCAGGCTGATAAAAGCGACTGACGGGCAGCAGACTGTCCGGGCATTTAAGGATACGGGGCCGGATATGGTATTCATGGATATCCAGATGCCTGAGCTAAGCGGATATGATGCTTCCAGGGCCATCCGGAAGATAGAGGCAGATACCGGCGGAAATGACAGGCGCGTACCTATAATAGCGCTTACGGCAGGAACTGTGAAAGGGGAAAAGGAACGCTGCATGGAAGCAGGCATGGATGACTATATAACCAAACCTGTTATCGCCGGAACTATCAGGGATATTTTACATAAATGGTTGCCAACCTGTGATTACAGGCCTGGGTTACCTGAGGGAGACAGCAACTCAGATTGCGATCGCTTCAACAAAGAGCAACTGCTGAGCAATATAGGCGGAGACCTGCAGATGTTCAATTCGCTCATTTCCACTGCAATGGCCGCCTTCAATCAGAACCTTGCAGATATAAGGGCGGCTTATAAGGTAAATGATATGCAGGACTTAAAGAGGCGTGCCCATAAGTTAAAGGGAAGCGCTCTGAACATTGGCTGCAATATGCTGGCAGAAATAGCATCGAAGGTTGAAGATGCAGCAGAAAAGAACGATATGGCAGTTGAGATGTTATTGCAGGAAATGAGCAATGAAATTGCATTGATAAGGGAGGATATCTGTGCCGATTGATCGGTTTATTACTATATCTGGCACGATCTTATGTGAATGCGGTCATATCTCTGTTAAGGGAACTGATCGATTTACATAATACTCGAAAAACTCTCTCCCCCACTGGAGGGCATCATTGCTGCTGCACAGCAGGTAGCTATTATCAATTCTCCCGTCATTTCTTATTAGGTCCAGCATGATGCAATGGTCATTGTATGAGACATACTTAAAATCCATTTTTCCAGGGAAAACGAAAATGTGGACAAGATCATTCCGAAGAAGTCCTGCAAGGCTGCTATAATTATCCCTGATCAACTTATCATACAGCTTCCGGTAGATCACAAAATCCAGTCTCACCCCGCAGTCTATCAGTTCATAAGCCATTTCCGTAAAGTTCGGGTGAAGCAGCGCAGTAACTGCAGAATGTGACCGGGATCGTTTGGTTGCTTCATAGAATCTTCTGTCTATCTCGTGTGCCTCCACTATTGAGGGATTCACAACTTCGCATCGTCGGAGTTCACTTATTCTTTTAAACAGATGCGATGGGATGAAGTCAAGGCTGCGGGTTCCCCAGTATTCGATATTGGTATCAAAGACATCTGCAGTATCTATGAAAGGCGCCATTTCGTCGACTATCAGTTTTCCTACAGGTGTGAGTTCGTAGGTGTCGTCATAGTGGACAACAAGGTATGATTCCTCAAGTATCTTCATCTGGGGAAGTAATGCCTGCCTGCTTGTTCCAAGGGTTTTGAAGATACCTTCCATTTCCCTTGCTCCATCATGCAATAGTAGAAGAATATTCTTTCTTTTCTCTGATCTGAAGACTATGTCAAGCAGAGCTTTCTCCATTTCCCGCACATCCTATAGAAATCTGCAATCCGGATATACCCTTTCCACTATTCAGTTTATATGAGTCGTACTATTTATACGTAGTTTGATCTGCTTATCCTTCTTGGGGAATACCGGGGCGCACAACATTTATATCCCGGGCTCGGTTCATTAATACAGGTTCATATGCCAAGATATTGCAGTGTATGCGGG
Source organism: Methanolobus chelungpuianus (assembly GCF_024500045.1). NCBI lineage: Archaea > Methanobacteriati > Methanobacteriota > Methanomicrobia > Methanosarcinales > Methanosarcinaceae > Methanolobus > Methanolobus chelungpuianus. The sequence continues at coordinate 190,129 of NZ_JTEO01000006.1, read as the reverse complement.
GCCAAAAGCGGGCGATGTAATCACCTGGTCATGGATGTTGCCAAAAAGGAACCCGAAAGGGACAGCCAGAGGGATAAGAGAAAAGAGAGTTGAGGCCTGCCGAATCCTCATGGCTGTGGCCTGAGATGTGGCCAAACTGACGGGCAAGTTGAAGGGGATGTACGATAAAATATACACATCTCAGAAAGCCAACTATACCAGTTGAACATAATATCTAATCCTTTTAATAATTTACGGTGTATAATATGCCTTACCTGCCAGTGCATTCACGCTGCTGCATGTATCCTTCTCCCCAGCGGCAGAGCTCCTCCAGTACGGGAATGACAGTTCTTCCGAAATCCGTAAGCGAATATTCCACCCGCGGAGGTATTTCCGGGTACATTTTGCGCCTTACAAGGCCGTCCTCTTCCAGTTCCTTGAGTTGCTTGGTCAGCATTTTGGGAGAAATGCCTGGCAGGACTTGCTGCAGGCTGTTGTAACGGAACGTCTTTTCCTTCAACTGCCACAAGATAAGAGGTTTCCATTTTCCTCCTATGACATCCAGAGTTGCTTCCACAGGACACTTGTACCCGTTGCATCTTCCGGCATCTTTTGCCTCGTTCTCCATGAGCATGATAACATTACTATCCTTTTTGTTAGTTCCTCTCAAAAGTGAGTGTATGATATATAAATATAGTCGCTGCTTATTAACTGCCAATACTGTATGATACTGTTAAAGAACAGCGTCATGAGATCAAGAATGTTAAAAAAGGAAATGATCGCAATGAAAGTAGTTGGTTTTGTTGGAAGCCCGAGGAAGAACGGGAATACGGATGTATTGGTGCAGCAGGTACTTGACGGGGCCATGGAGGCAGGAGCTCAGGTAGAGAAGTTCTACATAAACGATATGAACCTTAAGGGCTGCCAGGGCTGTGATTACTGCAGGAGTATCGATGGCTGCAAGATCAGGGATGATATGTCAAAGGCATACGACGCCCTGAAGAACGCAGACGGTTTCGTATTCGGTTCACCGATCTATTTCTTCCAGTTCACGGGCCAGATGCGCCAGTTCATTGACCGCTGCTGGGCACTTGTGAATCCGGATTTTACTCCACGTATCAGCGTCGGGAAAAAGGTTGTGATTGTGGGCGCACACGGTGCTCCTGAAGCAGGCTCCTTCAACGGTGTCTATGATGAATTCTCAAGAACCCTGGGCATGTTCGGGATGGACGTGAAAGGCACCTTCATAGACGCAGGACATCATGCTCCGGGTGGAGTGAAGGAGAACGCAAAGCTGATGGGAGACGCAAAGGCTGCGGGTGCTTCACTTTTCAAGTAGCTGGAAGACCGGCTGCATAAGAAACATACGGGACGATCCTGAAGGGGACCGGGTCCTGGCCCGCGTCATCCCTTCAGGAGTTCTTTGATTTTCCACGTCAGCGATCAAGGATGAAAAGAAGCTCATGCAAGTGCGTTCTCTTCTCCGGGGTCCAGTGCGAACAGGCATGATGATCCTGTTTTTTCCACAGCCATGCGTATGAGATCAAAATCAGGCCCAAGGTCCAGGCTGAATATGTTAATGGAGGCCTGTGGTGCCTTTGATAGGACGGCCTGCATATCGCCGGGTATCACTTCCGCTATAACGTTCGGTATCCTCGCTATCTCGGCAAGGTTATTCAGGTATTCCTGCGCTTTCCTGGGTATCAAGCTGATCCTGCATGCAGCTTATCATTCTGAGCTCTGCTTTCCAGTTCTTTTTGAGCTTATCTACTATGAGAATGGAGAGATCCATATTTCCCAGTTCCATGCTGATATCCCAGTCAGGGCTTCAATCTTCCACCCACAGGTTGATGGAGTTCTCCCTGCCGAAAAAAGCGTCCCTGGGGAGGGCCAGCAACAGTACTCCGATCCTGCGCTCTGCAGCTTTGCGGATAACGTTCCTGAGCTTTTCATTCTCCGACTCAAAGCTGCTCAGGTCAATGAACAGCACCCTGGACTGAAAAAAGCTCCTCCCAGTGCTTCCATCCCTACTACTTTCCCTGACAGGCCAAGTAACTTGATAGAACTCTTGGGATATGCTATGCCCCTGAGGAAATTGAAAGTGCCTGTGAGTAGTACATTCGGATACTCCACTCTTTCCTGCAGTGTCCCATCGCTCTCAGGATCGGCAATATCCCTGTTATCCAACAAAAGTCCCCGCTAAATTTCTTAAACGGGATTATATAATCGTTTCCTCCGCATCTTTATAGGATTGCACATATACTCTTTTTATGATCCGGTGTGCGGAACAGGTGTGCTGGGTCGGGGACTGGCGGGAGTAGGTGATAATGGAATCAATATCTAACGAGAACTATCGTGAAGAACTGGTCAAAGGGGATAGGGTACGGGCTAACACGCCCCGGAAGATAAACGAGAAAATAAACAGGGAGATCAAAGACAGTGTAATGTATTATGCAGAAAGGCCCGATTATGAGGTTGCCGGAAGGATCGAGAAACTGGATAAAGAGTGGGATATCGAGCGCACTCTTGAAACCAATGCAAGTATCCTGGCTTCTCTTGGGGTGGTGCTTGGATTCTCCAGGAGTAAAAGATGGTTCCTCCTATCCGGGATAGTCACAGGTTTCCTGCTGCAGCATGCTATTCAGGGCTGGTGTCCTCCTGTATCACTATTCAGGAGGCTGGGAGTGCGTACCCGGAAGGAAATAGATGTCGAGAAGTATGCGCTCAAGTCCCTGCGTGGAGACTTTGATGGTGTCTCTTCCATGGATGACAGAAGGGACCGTGCGCTGGAAGCGTTTAGCAGCAGTACGAGTATCTAAACGCCTTACATGCCTGAGGGTGCCTTGCCCTTATTTGCTTTTTGTCTCTACCTGATGGCAAACATCACCATGGCTGAAAAGACCGGGATCAGGAAATTATCATTAAGAAAGAACTTTATCAAACCGGTCAGGCTGACTTTCCTTACCGTCTGCAGTTTGATAACGCTCTCAATGAACATGCCACCTAATGCTCCTGCAGCTGCCTGGACAGGACTCACGAACAGCAGAGCTCCGGCAAAGGCGGCAGCCAGTCCGCTCACTGTTCCTTCAACAGTCTTGCTTTTCGAATAGGGCAGCCTATGCCTTCCTATAAGTACGCCTACTACAGTGGCGATCGAATCACCAAGAGCAACTATGGCAACTGAAGCGTAAGCTATGTTCCTGGGAAAGAAGAACAAAGTGACAAGTACTCCTGAGAGCAGCAGTATGGTTCCCTGCATCTTTACTGTTTGTATCCGTGGCCTTGCGAATCTGCGGAAAATACCCGGCGTTTTCCTGGAAATATCAGGTTGTTTGAACAATACGGACATAAACACTGCTACAGCCAGCAGGACTGCGAATACCGGTACCGCGTGGTCTCCCGATAAATAAATGGCAATAATGAAGCCTGCGCCCGTCAGCATATGTATTAATTGGCGTCCGATCTCGCCGGTCAAAAAGGGCCTCTTATCACTCATGTGTGGAAGGCCTCTCCTTTAGAGCTCGTTATATCCCCTACGTATATCTTTAGATACCTATAGTATATTAAGTATGGGAGTTAAAAATAGTCTTCTGGCGGTGTTGTGTTCCCGGGCAGCCGCCAGATGGCTTGTTGTAGCGCCTTAGCATGTTTATAGTACTTTATTTACTGTCATGAGTGTCCCAAGCGCGATCCTCTTCAGGGTGCTCTCTGTCTCTACAGATATTTCTTCCCTGCCTAAAGCATCTTTAAATTCATTGTAGGGACTGTCTGAATCAATTATCTCCCTGGCTGTCTCTTCATCAGTCGTGACGGTGACAGAAGGATCGACCTCGGCAGGTGAGGATACTTTTTCATAGTACAGGACCTCTCCATTATTGGTTATTACCTGCGCATAAAGTTTCTCACCCTCAGCGGTAGTTATGTCAAAAAGTATCACATCGTTCCCTGCTATCCTTTTAACAATCCAGGGAACATCATCCAGCCTGGAGTTATAACGCAGTATCTGTTCTTCCAGTTCACTGTAAAGGTCATCAGGGGCCGTCAGGCTCGCAAATGCATCTTGGTCTGTAATCTTCGCAGTAGTTGCCAGGGCAGGATTTGAGAACAACAGAACTCCCGCTATTAACACCCCAACAGTTATTATCTGTTTCCTGTTCATGGTCATGCCTATCAATAGAACCTACGCATGAATACTATAAGACCATGTCCATATAAATAGAAACTTATGTACGGAACTTCCAATCAGAATCAATAAATAACCGTATATCTAAGTTCCTACAGGTGATGTTCATGGATTGTCTGTTCTGTAAGATCGTTTCAGGTGAAGTGCCTTCATACAAGATCTATGAAGATGACGCTGTATATGCTTTTCTGGATATCTATCCCACTTCCGAAGGGCATACCATAGTCCTTCCTAAAAAACATTCCATGCGGTTCACAGAAATGAGTGAGGCAGAGGTGTCCTCTCTTTTTGCCTCTGTGAGCAAGGTAGCCAGGGCAGTGGAGGAGGCGCTGGATGTCCCAGGATCGAATATCGGCCTCAACAACGGAGAGGTCGCAGGCCAGAGCGTGCCTCATGTGCATGTGCACATAATCCCAAGAAGAGTGAATGATAAGGGCGGTTCCATGCACACTATAGTGAACCAGCATCCTGATACAGGCAATCTAGGGGAGCTGGCCGATATTATCAAAAAGGCTTTCTGAGGACAAATTTCAGATTATTGACTTACAACAGTGACTTCAGACAATAAGGTATCACAGAAAAATGAAAGAGGGAAAAAATGACCCAGAATGAAGAAAAAGTCCTTGAGGCATTGAAAAGTGCAGGAAAACCACTCCGGCCAGGAGATATTGTCGAGATGACCGGCATAGACAGCAAAGAGGTAAGCAAGGCATTGAAGTTCATGAAAGATGCCGGTACCATATGCTCGCCGAAAAGATGTTTCTATGCACCTTCCGAATGAGCAGGCTTTAATGCCTGCTTTATGAATTTATTTTTGATTTGTTTGCCACGGCTACATTAATTCCTGCCGATCACGGTGATATCTATATTCCTTTTCCTGGGGCCGTCCAGTTCAGCAAGAAAAACGCTCTGCCAGGTTCCCAGCACAAGCCTTCCATCCCTGACGGGGATACTTTCACTGTTTCCCAGCATCACGGCTCTGAGATGTGCAGCGGCATTGTTGTCTATCCTGTCATGCTGATAGCCTGCTCCTTCGGGGATGATCTTCTCCAGCACTGACAGGATATCCGCAACGAGACCCTGTTCATTTTCATTTATGAATATTGCAGTGGTCGTATGCATTGTGCTGACAATGCAGATGCCGTTCTTAACTCCGCTCTCAGTGACATGCCTTTTCACATTACCGGTTATATCAATGAGTTCCGTGCGTTTGCTGGTATTCACTTGCATATTATCCCTTTACATGCATTAGGATACATGGGATTAAAAACATAGGTTTCTGTTTTGCGTAGCTTATAGATGAAAACTGATATTCAGCTTAAAATGAACTAAAACAGGAGTATTCCTTACGGATGCATCCTTACTTCTGATCTGTTAAAGGATTGGCGTTATGAGGCTTTAAGTCCGCTCACAACCGCATTGGAGTTCACGAGGCCATAGCCGTAGCAGTTAGCCTTTTCTTGGCAGCCAGGCCGATTGCAGTCTTCTGCAGCCGGGAACGAAGCTCTGCAGGGTCCCATTTACCGTTCTTGCTGGTATCATATGGTGCCTGCTGCATTCGTGCTCATCAGCAGGGCCACGGCTCCTGTGACATGCGGTGTCGCCATGCTTGTGCCTCTCTTGAAACCGTGGAGTCCCCGGGCACTGTTGACTTGAAGCCGATGCCTGGTGCTGCAAGCTCAGCCTGTGGATCATAGCATGGCCATGAGATTTCGGTGTTGGTGGAATCCACAGCAGAGGCAGCTATGACCGAGCTGTATGCTGCCTATACAGGGCAAGCAGGCATTTTATCTTATCCTGGGCGCCTGGCTTTTTTACTGCATGTTCATCTGAATGACTTAAAAATGAACATAGTAGTAAATAATATGTATACAGCCAAATAAAAATAATGAGCGCACCCTGTCTGGCAAGGTCCGCTCCTAAAATCCACTTTAAAACGTTACGCTAAGGGTTGAAAGTACATTCTGTGACGGATCATACACGTATCCGCTGCATGCGACCTCATTTACCGTGAATGTAAATGTACCTGCCGGACTCTTTACCTGTGATGATGTGAATTTCACAACACCGCCAGCATCTGTAACTCCTGAGACGGTCCCGCTTGTCAGTCCGCTCCAGCTTCCGTTCACACTTGCCCCAGGGATAGCCTTGCCACTGGAATCTACTACCTTTACAGTGAACACAGCCCAGCCAAAAGTGTTCTTCCCCTTAAGGGAGGAATCTTTTACCGCTGTGAGGCTTCCAACAAAGATCTTGTTCTCAGTGGTCGCATCTGGCACAATTACCGGTTCTGTATCTAATGACGTATCCGGGACCGGTGTACTTTCTCCTGCCGGTGCATTCTCAAGACCATTGACAGCAGCGTAGGCATTGACAAGTCCATAGCCGTAATAATCATCCTTCCCGGTGGCACCCAGGTCTGTTGCGGTCTTCTGCAACCTGGAACGAACTTCTGCAGGGTCCCAGTTGCCGTTCTTGTTGGCATCATAACTTGTACCTGCAGCATCCGTGCTCATCAGCAGGGCCACGGCTCCTGTGACATGCGGTGTTGCCATGCTTGTGCCGCTCTTGAAACCGTAGAGTCCCCCGGGCATTGTTGACTTGATGCTGACACCGGGAGCTGCGAACTCTATCTGGGGACCATAGCATGACCATGAGGTTTTGGCATTGGTGGAATCCACAGCAGAGACTGCTATCACAGAACTGTATGCTGCCGGGTAGATAACAGAGCCGCCTGAATTGCCGGCTGCTCCCACAAGCACCACGCCTTTGCTGTATGCATTGTCACATGCGCTCTGCAGCGTGGATGATGATGATGTGCCTCCAAGGCTCATTGTGATCACATCGGCATTGTTATCGACCGCCCAGTTTATGCCTGCTATGATGTTGCTGTATGAGCAGTACCCGGAACTGTCAGCGACTTTTACAGAGTAAAGTCCTGCCTGGGGCGCTGCTCCGAGCACTCCTATTCCATTACTTGCCGCAGCTACTGTTCCCGCAACATGTGTTCCGTGGCTGTGGTCATCCATAGGATCGTTGTCACGGTTAACGAAATCGTAACCTCCCAGATAGTTGGCCATGAGGTCGGGATGCGTGTAATCAATACCTGTGTCAAGGACTGCGACCTTTATGCCGGTGCCTGTGAATCCGCTTGATTGAGCGTTGACTGCATTGATACGGGTGATCCCCCAGGGAACCTCGTCGGCAAGGATCTGTGCCTGGCCGTCGGGTTCGATGAAGTCGATGTTAGGGTTCTTCGAAAGGGCATCTATTGCCTTCTGCGGAAGCTCAGCAGCGACTGCAGGAACGATAGTGTACTCATGTTTTACATTGCCGCCGTACGCTTTCACAAGTTCGGCATTTGCCTTCCCCTTGAAACTTATCAGTACGGGGATCTTCTCGTTATCCTTCTCTTCCTGGACTGCCACGGCGGGTACTGCCAGAAAAGACAGCAGGATACATGCAATGACTAACAATGTTATCTTTTTCAGGGCCATTGAAACACCACTTGAGATTCTTATTAATCCAAGTGGCTGATGGACGCATATATATAATTTATGAAATTAAAATGCTATTTTTATAAAAAACATGAAGAAAAAGCGCCTTCAGTAGAGCTCGTTACGGGAAGAAAAATCATGGACATAGGATTAAAAAAGATACTATCCCTATATCCGTTAGAAGCAGGGTTACTTTCAGAATCTTTCAAGGCCCTCAAAGTCAAGGGTGGCAAAATAATCGTCCACTGTTTCAGCCCTTCTGATCTGGATAAAACTCCCGTCCTCGTTCAGCAGGATCTCTGCAGATCTCAGCTTGCCATTATAGTTGAATCCCATGGCATATCCGTGTGCGCCGGTGTCGTGGATGACCAGCACATCGCCTCTCTCGACCTCAGGCAGTTTCCTGTCGATGGCGAACTTATCGTTATTCTCACAGAGGGAGCCCGTGACGTCGTACATATGCGTCGCTGCCTCCTTTTCTTTTCCCAGTACTGTAATGTGGTGATATGCTCCGTAGATGCCGGGACGCATCAGGTTTGCCATGGAGGCGTCAGTACCCACATAGTCCTTGTATATGTGTTTCAGGTGCCTGACAGTTGTCACAAGGTATCCGTATGGTCCGGTGATCACTCTTCCGCACTCGAGGTATATCCGGAGAGGATGCAGCCCGTTAGCTCTTATCTTTTCATCATAGGCCTTCTGCACTCCTGTGGCTATGGCATCATAGGAAACCCTTTGCTGCTCGGGCCTGTAGGGGATACCGATGCCTCCTCCCAGGTTCACGAACTCAAAGCGTATGTCCAGTTCCCTGGAAAGTTCAACGATGAGATCGAAGAGTATCTTTGCAGTCTCCACAAAATACTCCGGGTTCAGCTCATTGGATGCGACCATGGTGTGCAGGCCAAACCGCCTGACTCCCTTTTCCTTCATCATCCTGTATCCTTCAAATAGCTGCTCCCGCGTAAAGCCATATTTTGCTTCCTGCGGATTTCCGATGATCGCATTTCCCTCCTTGAGCGGACCGGGGTTGTACCTGCAGCATACAAGTTCAGGCAGTCCTGCGGTCCTCTCAAGGAAATCTATGTGGCTGATATCATCCAGGTTTATTATGGCGCCGAGTTCCCTGGCCTTGATGAACTCCTCTGCAGGCGTGTCATTGGAACTGAACATTATGTCCTCTCCGACAATACCTGCCTTTTCTGCAAGCAGGAGCTCAGCCATTGAACTGCAGTCAGCACCGAACCCCTCTTTCCTGAGGATCTTCATGATGTAGGGGTTTGGCAGTGCTTTCACTGCAAAGAATTCCTTGAACCCGTGCACTACACTGAAAGATTCTTTCAGGTCCTTTGCATTGCTCAGGATGCCCTTCTTGTCATACAGGTGGAAAGGGGTGGGGTGTTCTGTTATTATCTCGGCTATTTTGTCTTGAGTGAACGGCAGTTCCTTTGAGACCATGATATTACCTCTTTTAAGAGTTGTCCATATCAAGTCAATACACGAATAAATAGTTGATTGGAAACTTTTCTAAGAATTAAATGTTTTATCTGTGCGCTTAGTTTTTATAGAACTTGTTCGTATATGGTAAAACGAACCCGGTTTCGGAAGCATAGTCATATAAATGAAGAACGCGAAAATATGAATGGAGATGAATACATGGACGACAAAAGACGTCATGAAAATGACGATAAGTCCAATGAAATAAAGATCGAAACGATAGACCAGTTGATAGATCATATCCTGAGTATGCTCGAAAACAGCATCAGTGATGATGCTGACCGGCCTCTTGTTCAGGGTTTCACTATCATCAGTCAGCCTGGTAAGAATCCTACGATCTTTGGGTTTGAGGGGAGAAAGTCTGTGAAGCCGAGTGATGAAGAGGAGAAGGAAGGGGACTTCTATATCCTGCAGCAAGATCCTTTGATCGAAGTTCAGCAGACAGGTGACAGAGTGTATCTGCTGGCTGATCTCGGGGCCGATGAAGATAGCATTGAGTACTGTCCATCGGATATGCATGTAGAGATTAATGTCATGGTCGATGGTGTGGGTTATTCAAAACTTGTGAGGTTGCCGGCAAGAGTTGACCCTGATTCAGCCAGGTCAACCTGCAGGAACGGCGTGCTGGAAATCTCATTTGAGTATCCGCAGCATGACGAGTAAAAGGGCGTACAGCCATCTCATAATTTTTCTTTAATGCTAGATTCATCTTTTTGTTCGGCTTGCAATTGACCTCTAAAGAAGTGTTTCTCCAGTTTCCTGAAAACATCTTCAAGGTCGTTATATCGGAGGTACGCGTACTCGTCCAGCGGGGTTGGCATATCGTTAACTATGACAAGTTTCCCTTTGTTTCTTATTGAGCAGAGGGGAAGTGAGGCTGCCGGCTGCACCACCAGTGAAGAACCTATGACCACGAACAGGTCGGCGAGGGAACTCTCGATCATAGCCTTTGTTATTGTTCCTTCATCAAGCATCTCTCCAAAGAAGACTATGTCGGGTTTGATAAGGCCTCCGCAGGAAACGCATTCCGGTACTCTGCCATTGTTGACCACTTTTGCTACATGCTCATAAGAGTATTTCTTACCACATGACAGGCATGTGTTCTCCCTTGCAGAGCCATGGATCTCAATAAGGTTCCTGGAGCCGGCTTTCCAGTGCAGCATGTCAATGTTCTGGGTAATGAGGGTCTTGATCATCCCTGCAGTCTCCATCTTTGCAAGTGTGTTGTGGATGAAGTTTGGCTCCTTTTCGCCAACACTGAAAACCATTTCCCGGGAATGTGAATAGAAGTACTCGGGACTTGAATGGAAGTGATCGATGTCGAATATCCTGTCAGCATCAAATCTTCTGTAGATGCCGTTCTTTCCTCTGAAGTCGAAAATGCCTGAAAAGGTTGAGATGCCTGCTCCGCTGAGGAATACGCAGTGTCTTGATCCCTCGAGAAGTTCAATGAACCTGTCCATCCCTGTATGTTCGGATCCCAAGCACTATAACACTTTCTATGATCTCATTTTTTCAAGCGGGTAACTTTATATAATGCTCCGTGAACCAACTCCTATAAACAATTTCCGCTAATCCTGCTGTAGTATAAGATCCGATTAAATATACTTGATGACAACTTATTTTTTTCTTATTTTCATGCAAAAGCACGCTGCGGAATAACCGCATGGATTTAAATATCATTATTAGTGATGTCTGATTGATGTAGAATTACGAAAAACCACTATCTAACTATCATTCTACTTATCTGGCTAGACAAAAAACATATCCGATCGTTAAAACGGCGATAACATGCAGCTGACCCTGGGAAAGAAAGACTCTGTCATTTATTTGTTCATCCTGAGCTTCATGATGATCGGATCGTGGCATATGCTGACACTGGGCACCCATTTGTTCTGGATACTGTCGCTTAGTCTTCTAATGTTATTCTTTTTAGTTTACAGCTGGCAACTGATCAGGATTGACAGGAAGCTTCGGTCTGAGAGCAGACCGGATGATCATGGCATTGAAAAGCCGATATACATGAATGAGATCGAAAAAGCCTTCTTCGACATTTCTTCCATTCTTGTCTTTTCCGAAGATACTGATGATATGATCAGGCAGTCGCTTGAAAGACTGGCTCTTATACGCCATGCTGACATAGCTTCTTTTTATAAGGTAATAAGGAATGACGGATCAAAGGCGGTTCTGCATCAGTGGTACGCACCAAAGGATACCCGTCTTCCGGATGAGAACGGGAGCATGGAGGAAATACAGTTCAAGTGGCTTCTGTCCCGGTTAGCAGATGAGAGAACAGTTATAGTCGCATGTATTGACGGTCTCCCCGCACAGGCATTCCCTGAGAAGGCTTTCATGAAGTGCATGCAGCTAAGGTCCCTCGTGGCCTATCCGGTCATAACCAGTGGAGAGCTTTCAGGTTTCATTGTTCTGGGGTACAGGTATGAGGATAACAATGCAGTGAATGAGATGAAGGGAATGCTTGACATGTTCTCCAGTTTCCTGGGAATCGCATTTGAAAAAAAGCAGGCTCTTGAGTCTCTAAAAAGGAACAGGGCCCAGCTTGAGCATCAGCTTGAGTTTGAAAGCCTTATAAGTGAGATATCAACAAAATTCCTCTCCCTGAAGGCTGAAGAGCTTGACCGCGGCATTGACCTTGCACTTATGAAGATAGGAGAGTTCGCCGGTGTCGACCGCAGCTATGTGTTCCAGTTCTCTGACGGAAAGTCCCTGATGCATAATACTCATGAATGGTGTGCTTCCGGTGTAAAGCCGGAAAAAGACAATCTTCAGAGCATGCCCACAGCAGATGCCCCCTCGCTCATCAGGGATCTTGCTGCATTCAAGCCAGTACACATCTCCGTAGCCTCCATGACGCCTGAATACACGCAGTCTGAAAAAGACATACTGGAATCCCAGGGGATCAAGTCCCTTATTCTTGTTCCGATGGTCATTGATAATGACCTGCTGGGGTACATTGGCTTTGATTCGGTCAGAGAGGAGAAAAAGTGGTCGGATGAATCGGTCCGCCTGTTAAAGGTGCTGGCCCAGATGTTCGCATCCGCCCTGCAGGAAAAAACGGCAGTTGAGTCACTTAATACTGAGAGGGACCAGTTGCTGTCCATATTTGACAGTATGGAAGAACTGGTCTATGTTTCCGATCCTGTAACATATGAGATCCTGTATGTGAACAAGCAGCTCCGGGAAAAGCTCGGAACAGACCCTGTCGGGGATATGTGCTATAAGGTATTTCAGGGTATGGAGAGTCCATGTGACTTCTGCACCAATCCCGTCATCCTGAGAAAAAGGAACGAATCATGTGTCTGGGAGCATTATAATGATTCAGATAAGAGAAATTATTCCGTCACTGACAGAATAATCAAATGGCCTGACGGGCGTGATGTGCGCCTGGAGCTGGCACGCGACATTACAGCAGTAAGAGATGCTGAAAAGGACGCCAGGAAGAGCGAGGAAAAGTTCCGCAAGACTGTTGAGAACTCCCCTATGCCTATCGCGATCGTAAGCCTTGAGGGCCTGATAGAGTACGGTAACAAGAGGTTCATAGAGGCTTTTGGCTATACAAAGGAAGATATTGCTTCGATCGGTGACTGGTGGCTGCATGCTTATCCGGACGAGGTTTACAGGGAGGACTGGCACGAAGAGTGGGAGCGTATTCTCAACAGCAACGATGCGGGCGTGGTCAGGAACTCGGACGTGGTGTGTAAGGATGGTACTGTAAGGAACATCGACTTCCATTTTGCCAGAACTTCGGATGAGGTTATCATTGTTGCGCATGATCTCACGGAAAGGAAGAAGTTCGAGGATGCCCTGCTGCTTGAAGAGGCGCGTCTGGAGGCCCTGCAGCAACTGAACCAGATGACAGAACTCTCGGTCAGTGAGATAGAGGACTTCGCACTGGAAGAAGGTATCAGGCTCACAGGCAGCAAAACCGGCTATATCGGCTTCCTCAGCGAAGATTCCAGGTCCCTTATAATGCACACATGGTCAGAGAATGTCATTATAGAATGCAATATGGATTGTTCAAATACTGAGTTCCGCCTTTCTGAGTCGGGGCTCTGGGCCGATGCCATCAGGCAACTCCAGCCTGTGATAATAAACGACTATGATGCTCCTCATTCACATAAGACCGGATGCCCGGAAGGGCATATTTGTATTGAACGCTACATGGCCGTTCCCATAGTAGACGGGAACAAGATCGTAGGTCTTGCAGGGGTTGCCAATAAGACCTGCGATTACGACCAGGCGGACGCAAGACAACTTACGCTCCTGATGCACGGCATGTGGAGACTGATACAGCGCAGGAATGCAGAGAGTGCCCTGAGGAACTATGCATCCAGGCTCTCGGAGGCAAACACAGAGCTATCAAAGCTGAATGAAGAGCTCAAGTCCCTTGATGAGCTAAAGAACAATTTCCTCTGCAATATAAGTCACGAGCTTAAAACGCCGCTTATACCCATTCTGGGTTTTGGTGAGCTTGTCGCAGACGGAACTCTGGGCCCTCTCAGTAATGAGCAGAAAAAAGCAATGGAGACTGTAATGCATAGCTCAGGACAGCTCAAACGGCTGATAGAATCCCTTATCTTCATGAGTTCCCTTGAAGCAAAACAGTTTGCCTATGATATGAACCCTGTGCACCTTGAGCCTATAGTCGAGAAGGCCATAGTGATAATATCACTTGAGAACAGGGATAAAAAGGTTATTTTACACAAGGATATCCCATCTGACCTGAGTATTATAAATGGAGATACGGATTACCTGTCCCAGTTATTCATGCACCTTGTGGACAATGCCTTCAAGTTCACTCCTTCCGGTGGCAGGGTCTCTGTTTCCGGCTGGAACGAGAATGGCTCTGTCCACCTGACCGTGGAAGATACTGGTATAGGTATTCCAGCAAACAAGATCATGAAGGCCTTTGATAGCTTTTACCAGATCGATGGCTCAAGGTCCCGCAGGTACGGAGGGACAGGTATCGGGTTGAGTATGTGCAAAAAGATCACAGAGGATCACGGAGGCAGGCTTTGGATAGAAAGCGAGGAGAATGTGGGCACCAGGGTGCACATAATCTTCCCCGTACTTCTCTGAGAGCCGGTTTTGATCCTGTCTCTTTTTCAATCCTTCAGTACCATCATGGGATTACCAACACCTACGATGATGACCCTGGTCTCAAGTGGGGGATGAGGCCAGTTCTCAGGTGATATGGTCTTTCTGGAAACCGTTATCTGCGTATCCTGTTCAAGTATGCCGCATCTTTTTTCGTAATCCAGCACGAGATCCTTTCCAACCCTAGTGGCAAAATCCACGGCATCTGCGTACAAATGGAAACGCTCCCTTCCAAGCGGGGAAAACACCAGGAAGTCCTCATCCGGGTTCTGGATCGATGCAGGCATTACGTTTATCTCTATCCTCTTTACCCCTTTTCCTGCAAGGGCACCCACGGCGTTCCCAACTTCCGCGAAATCCGGGACGACAACATCAGCTTCGATCATCGACCTGAGCTCGTCGGCGTGTGCCTTTACAGGTCCCCCCAGCAGTACCACGGGTATCTCAAGTTTGAATTTTGCAGGGTAGGAGCGGTTCAGGAGATCTGCTATCATATCTCCGGGATGATGCGGAAGGATGAAAGACATAAGGCCGGTTGCCATCTTCTTGGCCACAAGTTCCCTTACGTGGGCACAGAACTCGTATTTCCCCTTCTGTACATACCTTGAGAGGAGAGCCGATCCCATCTCTGCAGCACTGACATCCCACTGCGTGTATATTCCCAGTACATGCAGGGCGTCGGTAGGTGTGAAACCGATACCCTGGATCAGCCGTTTCCTTGTAAGGGAGTCGAGTAGTCTGGTGGGAGGGTTCTTCTTGAGCAGTATGTTGAGCTCATTGACGGAGACCGGTTCCGGACCGATCCTGGAAAGCAGGTCCTTCTCCTCTTCATCAAGACCTGCGGCCTCGTAGCCTGTCCTGACAAAGAACTTAGTAGGCTGGTAATTCTCATCCATCAGGGTCCTCGGGAGAGTCCTGCTTCTCTTTAACTTGTCCGCAAGATCGGGGTACTGCACTGATGCCACACACAGAGGGATGACCCTTCTGGGTCCGATGTGAACAATGTCATCGGCCACCCATATATGGCTGTCCCCTCCTGTTGCCGAAGTTTCCATTCTCATTGCCCGGACCCTTGTCTTCCATCCTCCCACAACCGCTCCTGAAGTACTGATCTCGGGCACTCCATTCTGAAGCATGGACACGTCGGTACTCGTACCGCCAACGTCTATCACGGCACAGGTCTCTATCTTTGACAGATAGGATGCACCCAGCAGGCTGGCAGCAGGCCCTGAAAAGATAGTCTCGATGGGCTTTTCCAGCGCGTCTTCGATGTTGTAGACAGAGCCGTCACATTTGAGCATCAGCATCCTTGCATTGATGCCTCTTCTTTTTATGTCCTTCATGACGGAACTGACAAAATGATGGGTTATGGGGATCAGCTGTGCGTTCAGGACTGCTGTCACAGCCCTCTCGTAGGCTCCAAGCTCAAGGGAAAGCTCGTGTCCGCAGACCACAGGCATCCCGGTCATCTCCCTTACGATCTCCTTGACCTTCAGCTCATGCTCAGGGTTACGTGCGCCGAAATAGGCAGAAACGGCATATGCTGAAACAACATCCTTGCTCTTAAGGGCAAAATCCCGGACTGCATCCACATCAAGGGGAAATTCCTCATCTCCTCTGGTGTCGTGTCCGCCCGCTACCCATTTGACATGCTGTGTGGGAAATACCTTTTCAACAGTCTGTTCGCCTACAAGTATAAGCCCTACAGGTGCGCCTGTGCCCTCAAGCAGAGAGTTTGTGGATAGCGTCGTTGAGACAGAGACAAGGTTGACATCTTTCAGATACTGCGGGTCCAGGGAATCCAATACTTTCCTTATACCTTCCTGAAGGTCAGGATAAGTGGTAAATGACTTTTTCGAATCGACCACTGCCCCATCCGAGCCCCGGATTATAACGGCGTCTGTGTACGTTCCTCCGGCATCTATCCCTAATCCGTAATGCATGTTGTCACCTGTTCTTATTTCAAAATAATTTGTAATTCATTGGATATAAGAGTTATTAATAGTTTACCTGAACAGGAAGATTTGGAGTAACGCAGTTAACAGTAGATATCGCATGTCTTAAGGATAACAGATGCCTAGTTCATCTCAAAAGGATAGGTTTTTAACTCAAAATGCCATACGCATTACGTTATCCAATTCATTTGGTTATTCAGCTCTTTAGAACTCTTCTAGTATGTGAGGTCATCACCATGTCGGAAAAAAACCTGATAGGCAGTAAGATACGCCAGATTAGAGAGACGCAGGAAATGTCAGTGGCAGACCTGGCACAGGCCAGCAATACAAATGTGGAACTCATCGACCAGCTTGAAAAAGGAGCTCTTGTCCCATCGCTGACGCCTCTTCTGCAGATAGCGCGGGCTCTTGGTGTCCGTCTTGGCACTTTCCTGGACGACGCTCCGCAAAAAGGGCCGGTTGTTGTAAAGGCAGGCAGATCAACCAAGGTGGTGCGTTTCTCAGGCAACTGTGACAAGTGTGAGACCAGCACCCTTGACTTCTTCTCACTTGCCTCTGATAAGGCCGACCGTCACATGGAACCTTTCCTTATTGATGTTCACCCGCCGAAGTCAGGGGAAGTCAAACTGTCCTCCCATGAGGGTGAAGAGTTCATTTTCGTTACCAGGGGAGAGATAGAGATCCTGTACGGAAAAGATACATATACTCTTACTGCAGGCGACAGCATCTATTATGATTCCGTGGTCCCTCACCATGTACATGCCGTAGGTACCGATGCACAGATACTTGCGGTAGTATATGCACCGTTCTGAGCGGAAGATGACCATGTTCAAAACAACAGTCACTCCCAGGTTTGGTGATATAGACGGACTCAAGCACGCCAACAATATCTCCATCGCCATATGGTTCGAGCAGGCACGCAACCCGGTGTTCAGGCTCTTCACGCCTGACCTTGACCTGAGCTTTGAGAAGTGGAAGCTCATCCTGGCAAGGTCTGAATATGACTATGTAGGCGAGATAAATTATGGATTCGATGTGGACATCAATACCTATATCGCAAGGATAGGCAACTCTTCCTTCACCATCGGACACGAAGCATGGCAGAACGGAAAACTATGTGCCAGAGGACTTGTGGTCATAGTGCATTACGACTTCATCAACAAGAAGTCCGTGCCTATCCCGGAAACTATCAGGGGAGCGCTTGAAGAACACCTTATAGATGCGGAAAGCAGTGGAAAGAAGTAAGATCGGAAGGAGCCGGATATCATGGAGCTTATAACTGACACCCTCGGCGAGGTACTTGAGAAGAACGTCAGGGAAGATCCTGACAGGGAATTCATCATCTATCCTGACAGGGATCTCAGGTTCACTTACAGGCAGTTCAATGAACGTGTTGACATGCTGGCCAGAGGCCTGCTGGAGATTGGTATAGGCAAGGGCGACCACGTAGGTATATGGGCAAAGAATGTGCCAGACTGGCTGACTTTCATGTTCGCGACCTCAAAGATAGGTGCCGTCCTCGTTACAGTCAATACCGCATACAAGATACATGAAGTAGATTATGTCGTCGATCAGGCCGACCTGAAAGCCATCGCTATCATAGACGGTTTCAGGGATGTGAACTACATTGATATTATGTATGAACTGGTCCCGGAACTGAAGACGCAGAGCCGTGGCAGCCTGAAAAGCAAAAGATTCCCTCATTTGAAGAGCGTTATTTTCATAGGCCAGGAAAAACATCGCGGGATGTACAATACCCCCGAGCTCCTGTTGCTGGGGCAGCATAGCAGCGATGAGAAGCTCGAGAGCACCAAGGCGACGCTTAACTGCAATGACGTCATCAACATGCAGTACACATCAGGTACCACAGGCTTCCCCAAAGGTGTTATGCTGACACATAGCAATATCCTGAACAACGGGCTTTCCATCGGGAACAGGCAGAAATTTACCTGCAATGACCGCCTGTGCCTTCCTGTGCCCCTGTTCCACTGCTTCGGCATCGTGCTGGGTGTAATGGCTGTCCTCACCCACGGATCAACGCTTGTGATGCTGGAAATCTATGACCCTCTCATGGTGCTGGCGGCTGTCCAGAAAGAGAAGTGTACGGCTTTGTACGGAGTTCCGACAATGTTCATTGCCGAATATACCCACCCCATGTTCAAAATGTTCGATCTTTCTTCCCTGCGTACGGGCATAATGGCCGGTTCCACCTGTCCAATAGATTCCATGAAAAGGGTCATAAATGAGATGAACTGCAGGGAAATTACCATTGTCTATGGCCTGACGGAAGCATCTCCCGGAATTACCCAGACCACGACCGATGACCCGATAGAGCTGCGTGTGGAAACTGTCGGACGTGTATTCCCGGGCGTGGAAGCTGCAGTGCTGGACCCTGAGACCTATGAACCTCTTCCTCCGAACACAATAGGTGAGATATGCTGTCGTGGTTATAATGTCATGAAAGGCTATTACAAGATGCCTGAAGAGACAAAGAGGGCAATTGACTCAAACGGCTGGCTGCACAGCGGAGACCTGGGTACCTGTGACGAGAATGGCTACTATCGTATCACAGGACGCATAAAGGACATGATCATCAGGGGCGGTGAGAACGTTTACCCGAGGGAGATAGAGGAATTCCTTTTCACCATGCCGGGTGTGAAGAGCGCCCAGGTTGTCGGCATTCCGGATGAGAAGTACGGGGAGATAGTAGGGGCCTTCATTATTCCTGATGCCGGTGCCAACCTTACGGAAGAGGATGTAAGAGACCACGCTTTATCCAGGATAGCACGCTACAAGGTGCCCAAACATGTCTTCTTTGTAGACGAATACCCGCTGACGGCAAGCGGCAAGGTCCAGAAGTTCAAGCTCAAGGACCTGGCTGTTGAACTGCTCAAAAAGAAGAACTGAACTAATTAAAGTAAAGGTAGGATGATGTGCTGACCACATCATCCATTGTGTTTTATCTCTTTCTCAGTATATACGCAACAGCCAGCAGCATAGTAATGCCTGTCAGGGCTGTGAAGGCCGGTATTGCCGGGCTGTTCCCGTCTGTCGCCGATGTTACCGGGGAGTATTCCTGGTAGTCTTCATAGACCACTATTGAAGTGCCCATGAAAGCCGTGTCCTGGGAATAATAGTCCTGTAACCCTTCAATGAGGTCCTTCACTTCCGCATCTGTCATGTACTCCTCGCCGACAGCGATACCTATCAGGGCATTCTCTCCTGCACCCCGGATCTCTCCCATTTTTGCTGAAATGGAATCGACTATTGTTGCAGTACTGTTCATGTAATTACCCTGCTCATCGTATGTCAGGAGAATGAAGAACTCTACATTACCCGAGACTTCCTGCAGTTCTGACCTGTCGTAGGAAACAGGCACATCGACGGCAACAGGCATGCTACCGGAACTTGCACGCAGGCCTTCAAGCAAGGCAAGGTTATCTTCGCATGCTTCATCGGGATCTTCACTGCATGGGTTGAGTGCAATGTTTATTCCGTCAAAGCGTGCAAGGGACTTGCTGTTATAGTCGGCGATCTGCTGTGCGGTATTTATCATGTTCTCGGAGCTTCCTCCATCCCTGATGATCATCGCATAGACCTGGATGCCGTTCTCGTGAGCTGCCTTTACAAATCTCTCAAGGCTCCATATGTTCTCCGGAGTTGTCCTTACCAGGATCATATTAAAACCGCTGGCCTTAAGCTCTCCAAGAGCAGATGCATCGTATGTTGCGGTATCAAAGACGCGGACCGCATTGAAAATGCCTCCCGGGACAGTGACATTGATCTTCGCGGGCTCCGGGATATCAGTTGTATTTTCCTGTACAGAGGCTCCGGTAACTTTTCCGATCGTAACGGTAGGCTCGTCAGAAACAAACTTGCGAACGTAAGCATGTTCAAAGGCTGCATAGCCGGTATTATCCGAAACGTCAGGATAGCTTCTTACTAAAAGGTAAGCCTTTACATTTATAATATTCAGGTTGTTGGTTTTCTCGGTAGTGGTAAGGTCCATCTTGCTGTCCCTTACCCCATTCTTAAAGAATGCTACTTTCCCCAGTTCATCCTCGAGATACCAGGCGACACCGGTTGTATACCATGTGTCTTCAGCTACATTAAGGTCGGTCAGGTCCTTTGAGGTATCCCCCACGCTGGAAGTGCTGTTCTTCAAAACCCAGTTGACCTTTGTTTCTCTCTGGAGTTCGGTACTGACAAGCAGTTTGCTCCTGTCCTCATTGCGTGAGTCCACAAATCCCTGAACGATCACAGGACCACGGGGGTCCGTTCCTGTGGTAACTTTCTTTCTCTTCACAACGAATATCGAGTTAATCGGGAAATCCCTGGTGGTCTTGACACTGGAAATGTCTGCAGGATGATAGTTTGGAGCTATAAGCCTGGCAGCACCAGAAGTGACAGTAAGCTGACCGCCACCTGTGGTAAACTGTTCCCAGTTTCCAAAGGCAAGATTGTTGCCACTGAAGTCATCAAAGAAATCGAAAGTGGAAGCTCCTGAGCTTATGTCGGTTGCAAGCGGATTGCCATAGTGCATCGTGATCCTGGCAGTTCCACCTGAAGCTATTGAGGGTATCTTTACCCATATTGTTGCCCTTTCTGACTGAGTGCTCCATTCCTCCACCCAGTGCTGCAACTGCCTGTCGCCTGCAGTGAAACGTATGTCCTGTCCGGAGCCCTGGGCCAGGGAAAAGTCGAAATTGGAACTGTCTAGGACAACAGGGATCTGATAATTTCTAAGTTCCTGTCCAGAATTTTCTTTTATCCTAATCTCCATTGAGTGTTCCCATTCGCCACCGCCGGAATAGGTTAAGGCGGAACATGTCTGTACTCCAATAATGAACAACAGAACTATCAAGCTAACTTGCAATAACCGGATTTTCAAGCCATTCACCTTCATGACTATATCTTATCTATCAGTCTGGTCTATCAATCTAATCTAAGATGCTTAAAAAATATATTGAGCATTAATAAGTATAATAAGTACTTTTGTTCTTATGTACATTATCCTTTTGCCTGGTGACAGCTTATTCCGGATGAGCATGCCTCTCAATAAAATATGTTATGAGCTGCCCTGAGATGCTGCTTGTGCTCGGCACTGCGGGGATTTCGTGGTGCCTGAACCAGCGGGCATCCTCTATTTCCTTTGCATCCATGCGTATCTCACCACCTGCATATTTTGCAGTGAAACCGATCATAAGGGAATCAGGATAAGGCCAGGGCTGACTGCCGAAATATTCAAGGTCTCTTATGGATACGCCTACTTCCTCCATCACTTCCCTGACCACCGCCTCCTCAACGGATTCGCCTGGCTCTACAAAACCGGCTATAAGTCCATAGAGGCCGGAAGGGAAACCGGGAGATCTTGCCAGAAGTGCTTCGTTCTCCTTCTCTATCAGCACAATGACGGCAGGAGATATCTTTGGGAAAAAGAGCGTTCCGCACCCGGGGCATTCCTTGGCCCGTTCCTGCTGGCGACGGAACGTCCCTGAACCACAACGACCGCAGAAGGCAGTCCTCATGTCCCATTCAAGTAACTGGATAGCCCTGCCTGCAAGGGCTGCCAGCTGCTCACCCAGTACATCGTACAGCTTCCGGAGCTCCTCGAACCTGACAGATTCCTGATTCAGGGCCACGCCGTCCACCTCCATTACAAAACACGAAGTGTTGCCGTATTCTCCCATATACTGCTCTCTTAGGGCCCCGGCTCCAAGGGATTTGAACTCTTCCATGGTAGGCAGTCTGCAGCCGTCATTTTCGCAGATGAGCAGGATCCTTCTCTCCTTAAAGGCGAAACAATAGGCAGGTGTTATGTGCGTTTTCTCGGGAGGGTCCAGCAGGGGAAGGAAGTTAAGCTCAGGTAACTTGCAATATGGTCTCATGCGCAAAATGGATATGGGATATTTCCTTATTTAATTTGCCTGTTCTTCCGGCATAGCCGGTTCGGTTCAATTATACTCCTTACTTATAGATAAAGCCTTAAAAAGAGCGGTGCATATATAATTAAGGAGTCGTGCCAGCCTTGTGCAACATGTTCGTTTACAGGAATGAAGTGCGTCTTAAGAGGTATTATCCTTACTTATCCTTCCAGCGCTGCGCTTTATTGTCTCTGCTGCTCGTTGCGTCCCTCCTTCTGCTTGTATCGCAAGCTTCAGCAAGGGATTATAGTCTGGACCAGGCAACAGCCAATATAACAGTGGGGCATGATGGAATAACCCATGTCGAGGAGACCATCACCTACTCTTTTGACGGAACCTTCCGCGAGGTTTACAGGACAGTATACCCGCCGCCCGGAGGCTCCGTGGAGAACATGAGCGGTTACTGTACAGGAGGTCAGTGTGATTTCCGTGTCGTGCCTGTTTCCGGCGGCTACGAGCTTGTGGGTTCACTGCCCCAGCCCACGCCCGGGCAGATAAGCTTTGTCGTTTCCTACGATTATTACCGCGGGGTCAAGGTCTACAATGATGTCTCGGAACTGCATTACCAGCTCTGGGGTGATGAATGGGATAAGGACCTGAACGGTTTCACGGCAAGTATCACACTGCCGGCATCATACGGGGAGGAAAACATCCAATACTGGATCTGTCCCGACCAGTACACAACAGGGACCTATGCCGCAGCAGGTTCAGCAGGCAACATAACTACCATCATCGTCGAGGCCGATGAGATTCCCTCCGGCAGCTGGTATGAGATAAGGGTGGTATTTCCCAGGATAGACTCCCCTGACCCTGCTTTAGTATCCCTGCAGGATCAGGATGGCCTTGATGGGATACTTGCCGTTGAAAAGGCATACGAAAGAAAGGCCATGATCGCAGGACTTCTTTTCTATGTGGCAGCCCTCTTCCTATTACTCACCCTGCTGTTCCCCTTCTATGTGTACCATAAGTATGGAAGAGAGCCTGACATAGATTATTATGGCCTGTATGAGCGGGAACTTCCAACAGACTCGAAGCCTGCCGTGGTCAATGCCATAATGAGGGGCAGGATCGGTGTCCCGAATATTGAGGGTTTCACTGCTACTGTCATGGATCTTGTGGACAGGAAATATCTCCGCCTGAAGGACACGAAGTCCACAAAGAAGCACCTTGGATTGATATCGCGTGAGAAAGAGGACGTACTTATAGAGATCAATGAAGCTGCTGACAGGTTTCAGCTCCTGAACTACGAGAAGGATGTGTTCGATCTGCTGAGTTCACATGCATCGGAAGGCAGGATACTCTGGAGCGACCTGAAAAAGGAACTTGGAAAAGGTACCGGGTTCTATTATTTCCTGAACAAGTGGAACGGCAAGGTTACAAAACACGCAAGGACAGACAAGCTTTTCCTGTCAAATGGAAACTCCTACATGACCTATTTCAGTATTGGGGTCATCATACTGGCCTTTCTTGGCATCTGGCTGGCAGTTTCCCTGTTCCCTCCGGAGCAGTTCCCTGTAGTATCCAGTGCGATCCTGCTTGTCATTGCGGCTGCCGTTGTTGCGGTCATAATGATAGTTTTTGTCAACCTGAGCGAAAGGACCCTGGGACAGTGGACTCCCGAAGGCAGGCTTTTCCATAAGCGCTGGGATAATTTCAGGAAATACCTGACTGATTTCTCCGCACTCAGGGAACATCCTCCCGAATCCTTAAGGATCTGGGACCATTACATGGTCTATGCAGTTGCACTGGGTGTGGCGGAAAAAGCGCTTGATAACATGTCCCTTGTTGTCCCCACTGAGCAGCTTGCAGGCAGCCATTTCTATCCTGTGCATCACAACATGGTGATCATTTCAGGGTTCAGGAGTGCCTACCAGGCATCCTCCCCCGGCAGCTCTTCCAGTGGTGGAAGCGGGGTAGGCGGTGCAGGTGGTGGCTTCGGTGGTGGCGGAGGAGGAGCAAGATGATTATAACGGGTACATATCCTGGCAGAGTTGAAGAGGAGGCGTTCTGATGGTACTGGAAATACTTGTTGTAGTGGCAGTAGTGGCCATTGGTATAGTTCTTGTTGCAGTGTACAATAATCTTGTGAAATTGAGGAATCGTGTTGAGAATGCCTGGGCCCAGATAGAGGTGCAGTTAAAGAGGCGCAACGACCTTATCCCTAACCTGGTGGAGACTGTCAGGGGTTATGCACAGCATGAAAGGGCTGTATTCGAGAACGTCACAAAGGCCAGGGCTGCGGTGATGGAGGCAAAGGGTGCCAACGAAGCTGCGGATGCATCCAATATGCTCACATCAACGCTGAGGTCACTGTTCGCAGTAGCCGAAGCCTATCCCCAACTGCAGGCAAACCAGAATTTCATACAACTTCAGAAGGACCTTGCAGATACCGAGGACCGGATAACATATTCAAGGCAGTTCTATAACGATACGGTGATGAACTACAATACGACCATACAGTCAGTCCCCACCAATATCATCGCAGGTATCACGGGTTTCCATAAAAGGGAGCTCTTCCGGATACCGCCTGAGGAGTACAAGGTTCCGCCGGTCAGGTTCTGAAGACCGGTGATGCATCCTGGTGATATCTGACAGGAGCCTGTTCACTCATAAGGTGAGACTTCGTCCGGCAGTGGCGTCGTATGGAGCACGCACTCATTCCCGTGCCCGATAAGGTCCTCGATTGATTTTCTCAGGATAGAGGGATATATCAGTCCAACTTCCTCTTTTATTGGCTTGCCACTGCAGAAGAACTTGAAAGTGGGAACCCCTCTCACTCTATATCTCATGGCTGTCCTGGCTGACAGTATCCCGTTCATCATCACAAACGCAGCTGACTTCCTGAATTCACTGGCGTATTCCCTGAAATATGGCTCTATCTCCCTGCAATAATCGCACTCCGGCAGGTAGAACATTACTACCATGGGCTTTTCCTGGTTCCCGAGCATCTCATCCCAGTCCGCGTCGGTTGCCTCAATAACCGCGTCATCAATAACCATTTCTACCGCTCCCAATTTAAATTGGGCGCTGCATGTATAAATAGTTCTCCAAAAAAGGAAAAAAGAGGTCAGGCAGTATCTCAGCCTGATATGTTCTCACAGGTTTTCTTTTGCCCAGCCGGCAGCAGCCTCGAGCACTTTATGGTTCAGGGAGATGAGCTTTGGCTTGTCCGAAAATGTCTCGGCTATTGCTGCCCTGAAGTTCTCCTCCGAGAGACCGGTCGCTCCGAGGGAGAGCATCACGCCCAGCATCACGGTGTTTGCGGCTTTTTCGGAGCCTGCCTCGCCTGCGATCTTCACTGCAGGCACAGCTATGCCTCTTACTCCTGCGGGAATGTCACATTCACCTATGGTCGAATCATACAGTATGATACCTCCCTGTTTGACATCCCCTGCGAACTTTTCCAGCGAGGGGCGGTTCATCGCCACAAGCACATCGGGAACATAGACGACTGGTGAGCCTATGGATTCACCTGAAACGACAATAGAGCAGTTGGAAGTGCCTCCTCTCTGCTCGGGGCCGTAGGAAGGATACCATGAGACAAAGCGCTGTGCATTACAGCCTGCATGCGCAAGGGTAAGTCCCATGCTCAACACACCCTGTCCTCCGAAACCTGCGGCCTTCACATGAACCTCCCTGAAAGTGGGGTCATGCACGGCATCCGGCGATGATTCGGTCTCAAGGTTGAAGAGCCGGTCAATAGCCTCTTTGCTGAAGTCGCTCTCTCCCCTGAGAAGTGGTTGTGTTGCGTCTGAGAGGTCCCTGAAGTTGCCCAGTGGGAATTCCTTTTCCATCTCCTCATTGACAAAGCGGGTGCTCTGCTCGGAATCCTGTCTGAGGTTGGTTGGGCATGTGGACAGTATCTCCACGAAAGCATAGCCCTTGCCGTCACGCTGGATCTCGAGGGCTTTCCTGACAGCCTTGCGTGCTTTCCTTATGTGGGATATATCCGAGATAGAGACCCTTTCGATGAATACCGGAGCCTTAAGGTTACTGAGGATCTCGCACATGTGCAGAGGATATCCTGCGAACCTGGGATCCCTTCCTTCAGGGCAGGTGATGGTCTTTTCACCTATAAGGGTGGTTGGAGCCATCTGGCCGCCTGTCATCCCGTAAACGGTGTTGTTCACGAAGAAAATAGCCATCTTCTCGCCCCTGTTGGCAGCCTGCATGGTCTCGTTAAGGCCGATGGAAGCAAGGTCGCCGTCTCCCTGGTAAGCGATGACAACAGCATTATCCTCAGCCCTGGAGACACCTGTGCCCACAGCGGGTGCCCTGCCGTGTGCCACCTGGAGATTGCCGCAGTCAAAGTAGTAATATGCGAAAACAGCGCATCCCACGGGACTTATCATGACGGTACGGTCCTGTATACCAAGGTCAGAGAGTGCCTCTCCTATGAGCTTATGGATGATCCCATGTCCGCAGCCCGGACAGTAGTGAGTTGCCGTGGGAGCGGCCCCGCCCTTACGCGGGAATTCTGCATAGAGACCCCCGGGCCTTCCAATGATCTTCCCGGTACAGCCTTCAATTGCTGAAGCCATAATTACACCTCCCTTGAGGATATTTCCCTTATCCTCTCCATTACCTGGTCAAGGGTAACAAGGTTCCCTCCCATACGGTTCACAAGCTCGACGGGCCTTGTGCATCCGATGGCAAGCCTGACATCTTCCTGCATCTGGCCATTGCTCATCTCCACGGACACGAACGTGCATCCCCTTGAATCCGCTATGGCCCTGAGCTCTTTCTCCGGGAAGGGGAAGAGTGTCCTTGGCCTGAAGAGACCGGCCCTGATGCCTTCCTTTCTTGCCTGGTCCACAGCAGACCTGCATATGCGGCTGCTGATGCCATATGATACCAGGATTATGGACGCATCCGAGGTCATGTATTCTTCATAATCAACCTCATTCTCCCTGATAACCGCATATTTTTCCTGGAGCTTGTAATTGAATTCCTCAAGCAGGTCAAAGTCCAGGAAGATGGAGGTCACAAGGTTCTTTCTTGTGGCTGCGGTGCCGTTGACAGCCCAGGTTGTATCGATCTGCGGTTCAATGGCTTTCTCGGGGAACTGGATGGATTCCACCATCTGCCCCAGCACACCGTCCGCAAGGATGCATACCGGGTTCCTGTACCTGAATGCCAGGTCGAACCCCTTGATGACCAGGTCGCACATCTCCTGTACGGAGTTGGGGGCCAGCACTATGTTCCTGTAGTTGCCATGGCCGCCGCCCTTGACTACCTGACTGTAGTCGCTCTGCTCGGGGCCTATATTACCAAGTCCCGGGCCTGCTCTCATGATGTCAATTATGACACAGGGCAGTTCGGAGCCGGCAAGGTAGGAGATGCCTTCCTGCTTCAGGCTAAGTCCCGGACCGGAGGATGCTGTCATTACCCTGTGACCGGCTGATGCCGCACCGTAGACCATATTGATGGCAGCCTCCTCGGATTCTGCCTGTACGAACTTCCTTCCCACCTGTGGGAAATACTTCGAAGCTTCCTGCAGGATCTCGCTTGCAGGTGTTATGGGATAACCGAAATAGCAGTCACAGCCTGCATAGAGTGCACCGATGACAGCTGCTGTGTTGCCTTTGACCAATTGTGTTGCCATTTTAATTACCTCTGTTCATTCACTGACCTTTAGAGGAATGTGGATCTCTATCGCCAGTGGTTCGGGGCATGTGTAGTAGCAGTTCGCACAGCCTGTGCATCCC
This sequence comes from Methanolobus chelungpuianus, assembly GCF_024500045.1. Lineage (NCBI taxonomy): Archaea > Methanobacteriati > Methanobacteriota > Methanomicrobia > Methanosarcinales > Methanosarcinaceae > Methanolobus > Methanolobus chelungpuianus. The sequence goes on along the minus strand of NZ_JTEO01000006.1, from coordinate 162,271 downwards.
TGGCCTGCATACTCTATGTAATGATAGCCTCTTTCATTGAGCCCCTCGCTCATCCGCAGGACACCTTTGGGACATGCCACAACGCAGCGCCCGCAGGCCTTGCACTCCAGTATATTGACCACCGGATAGGCTTCCTTTTTTGATGTATTATCTGACATGATTATATTACCTCATATGGATGTGAAAATGCTATTCACCCGGACCGGAAGTACATAAACCTTATGCATGGAGGATCCCTGTCCGTTTTGTCCGGATGAGGCAGCGGAAATATGTATAGGTGCCTGTTATGCATTCCCTTTGTCATGGTCGCGTATTTCCACGCGCCTTATCTTACCGCTTATGGTCTTTGGCAGCTCTTTCACGAACTCGATCACGCGGGGATACTTATAGGGTGCAGTAACTCTCTTCACATGGTCCTGCAGTTCTTTCTTCAGCTCCTCGCTTGCGGTATAGTCCCTTGTGAGCACAATGGTTGCCTTGATTACCTGGCCCCTTATCGGATCGGGGACACCCGTGATGGCACATTCCAGTACTGCAGGGTGCTCTATCAGGGCACTCTCAACTTCGAATGGTCCTACCCTGTAACCTGAGGTCTTGATGATATCGTCAGCCCTTCCGACGAACCAGAAATATCCGTCCTCGTCCTTCCACGCCATATCGCCTGTATGGTAATAGCCATCATGCCAGACATCCCTGGTCCTCTCGGGATCGGCGCCATATCCCGTGAATATTCCTGGCGGCTTCCCGAAGCTTGTATCAATGACGATCTCTCCTTCCTCGCCAGCCTCACAGGGTTTCCCTTCGGCATTGAGCAGCTCGATGGAATATTCCGGGGAAGGCTTGCCCATGGAACCTGGTTTAGGCTCGATCCAGGGATATGTTGCAAGGGTGACTATGGTCTCCGTCTGCCCGAAACCTTCCATGAGCCTGAGCCCAGTGATCTCGAGGAACTTCTGGTAAACCTCGGGGTTTAGAGGCTCTCCTGCGGTCACACAGTAATCAAGACAGCTGAGGTCGTACTTGCTCAGGTCCTCTCTGATGAGGAAACGATAAATGGTGGGTGGCGCGCAGAAGGTCGTCACTCCGTATTTCACGGTGTTCTCCAGCATCCTCTCGGCGGTGAACCTGTCATAGTCGTACACGAAGACAGCACTTCCAGCTATCCACTGGCCGTATATCTTGCCCCACACGCATTTAGCCCAGCCGGAATCTGCCACCGTGTAGTGCAGTCCTCCGTCCGTTACGTTCTGCCAATACCTGGCGGTTATGATGTGTGCCAGAGGATATGTGAAGTTATGCTGCACCATCTTGGGGAAGCCGGTTGTGCCCGATGAGAAATAGTTCAGCAGTATGTCATCGTTGCTGGTGGCTTCCTCGCCCGTGGGACGTGCAAAGTCTGCGGAAGCCGCTTCAAGTTCCTTTTCAAAGGATACCCAGCCATCCCTCGTAAGGCCGATTGCTATCCTGGTACTGAGGGTATCGCCGACCTCCTTACAGGCATCGTCAACGCAATCCAGTATCCCGGTGTCAGGGGCGGCGACAACCATCCTGATATTCGCGCGTTCTGTCCTGTAGACAATGTCCTTCTTAGTCAGCATGTGGGTTGCAGGGACTGCAATGGCCCCGATCCTGTGCAGCGCCAGCAGGAAGAACCAGAACTCATACCTGCTCTTGAGCATGAGCATCACACTGTCGCCTTTGCGGATGCCATACCTTTTGAGGACATTGGCTGTCCTGTTGCTGTAGCGGGCAAGGTCCCCGAAAGAGAATATCTTTTCATCACCGTTGTCATCGCACCAGATAAGAGCCCTCTTGTCAGGCTGCTCCCTTGCGTAGACATCAACGACGTCGTATGCAAAGTTGAAGTTATCAGGGATGACTATCCTGAAATTCTCCTTGAAATCCTCATACGAACCGAACTCGCTGCGCGAGACGTACTTTTCCAGTAGTGAAGACATGATACCTCCGTTTTATAGAATGACTGCAAGGAACTTTGCGGGCTTTCCCCCCACAGCCTGCATCCCGTGTGCATAATCCGAATCAAAGAATATGGAATCTCCCTCTTCAAGGATTATCTCATTGTTGTGGATAATTACCTTAAGGGTCCCTTCAAGCACAAAATCGAACTCCTGTCCCGGGTGGGAGTTCATTGAAGGTCTTGTATCTTCCGGTTTTGGGTCGACCTTGACAACAAGCGGTTCTGCCTTCTTGTGCACAAAATTCGAGGCAAGGCTCTGATACTTGTAATCCTTGCGCCTCTGGATGCTGACGCCTTTATCTTTCCGGGTGACCGTGAATACATGCATCTTGGGGTCTTCCCCGGTAAGCAGTACGGTCATATCCACGTTAAGATGCTGTGCGATCTCGAAAAGGATGCTTGCCGGAAAATCCTCCTCGGCATTTTCGTACTTTCTGTAGATCGCAGCAGATATACCAAGACGTGCAGCCATCTCATCTGCCGAGATGCCGCAAATCTCACGGAGCTCCCTGACACGGGATGCAATTTCCTTAATTTTTTCCTGCATATTACATCACTTCGAGAATTTGAGAAATGAGAGCCTGCCGCATCAGCAGATGGGTATTTTCTTCAGCCTGCTGTGCAGTTGACGGCGGGACTTAAAGCAAGTCCTGCAGATGCGCTATCCTTTGATAACGGTTTCCTTAAGATTTCCTATTATTTGAATATATTCATCTGTTAGCGGAAGTGATGCAGTGATTGTTCCCTGCTTTACGGGTTTGTTTATACATAAAAATATATATACATATAGAAGAATTCCGATATGCTGAACATCCGTAAGTAATCATCACTGCTTTATATATTGATTAACTATCCGTATTCACTACAATAATCAAAAGACCAGTATGCAAAAGATCCGTATGCATTCCGTTATCGAGCGCCTGGAAAAAATGGAACATGAATACCGGCGGCAGATACTTCACGCCGCGTTCGGTATGCTTGTATTTGCCTTTCCCTTCCTTGATGTGTCAACGCTCTTACTCCTGAGTTTCCTGATAATCATTGTCCTGGCATACTTTCCTGAGTACCCTGTTATTGCAAAGTTCCTTTACCGTAAGCCTGAGCCCGGGTCCAGGGAAGAGCTTACAGATATGAACGATGGCGTGAGAAGCGCAAGGAACCTGGCAGTCTCAGTGTTTACCATGCTCCTGATAAGCCAGATGCTGCAGTTCACTCCGCTTGATTTCCCTCTCTATGTCATAGGCGGTGCAATTGCCATCTCGACCTTCGGAAGCAGTGCAGCCACATTCATCCGCCACCGGACCCGGATTCATCTTAACGGTGCCGCACGGCGGATTAATGGCGGCGGAGACCAGCATCTTCTCCCATCCAGCATAGTGATGCTCGGGATTGGCATCGTATCAGCTTTTGTGGCAGGTTTCTGGATCGCAGGATGGGGAACCTTGGGCGTCAGCAGGGAAATGGTGAATATGATATTCTTCCTGGCTGTGATAGGTTCCATTACAGGTGCCCTTTTTGAATCCATACCCTCGAAGGTGGATGATAATATCTCTGTCCCCCTGGGTGCCGGTATGGCCATGTGGCTGTTCCATGCTTTCGGCTATTCGGTCCCGCCCTCGGAAATGTTCATGGCGCTCATGTTCTCTCTTGTGCTTGGATATCTCGCCTACAGGGCAAGGATAGCAGACCTTTCGGCGCTCTTCAGCGCTTCTTTGCTTGGTGTTCTTATCATTGTATTCAGCGATATATTCTGGTTCATCCTCCTCCTTACCTTTTTTATCCTGGGCGGTGCTTTTACCAAGTACAAGTACACGTACAAAGAATCCATAGGCATTGCCCAGTCTAAGGACGGGGTGCGCAGCTATGAGAATGTGTTCAGTAACAGTATGGCAGCCCTTGTGCTGGCGATACTCTATGGCATCTATCCACAGTATTCGGAGCTCATCATCTTCGCATACCTGGGGACGGTTGCAACTGCAACCGGTGATACCCTTGCCAGCGAGATCGGCACGACCGCACGCTCCCAGCCTATAATGATCACTACTCTCAAGCCTGTCAGGGCAGGAGTGGACGGAGCCGTTTCAGTACTTGGCGAAGTGGCAGCCCTCCTGGGGGCAATGGTTATCGGTGTCCTGCCTGTGCTCTTTGGCAGGGTGGACGGCGCCCTCACGGTGATATTCATCACAACTGCAGGCGGTTTCCTGGGAACCAATGTCGACAGCCTGCTGGGTGCGACCCTCCAGCACAGGGGTATGCTCTCCAATAGTGGTGTCAATCTGGTTGCAACCTTTGCCGGTGCATTCATCTCGGGCATTCTTTACCTGCTGCTGGTCTGAGAAGTGTAAGCTAAGGGCCGGTGCTGGGGCAACCGACCCTCGCTTCAGAAAAGTTATAACGTATAGCAACAATCATCCTGTATGAAAAAGAAGGTCGAGGTCAGAGGCATTGCCCGCGATACCCTTGATTTCATACTTGAGGCAAGCAAGTCAAGCTATCCCGAAGAGTTTGCGGGGCTGCTGGAGGCAAAGGATGGTATCATCACTGATGTGCTTCTTCTCCCGGGAACGGAGTCCAGTGAAAGCAGCGCTGTCCTGAAGCTCTTCATGATGCCAAACATCTCGGCAGTAGGCTCCGTACACAGTCACCCCAGTTCTGTGGTGAGACCTTCACAGGCCGATTTGCACATGTTCAGCAAGACAGGCACGCATCACATCATCGTAGGACACCCGTATGGCAGGAACAACTGGAAATGCTATGACGGCAGCGGGCAGCCTATAAGTCTTGAGGTGCTGGATATTGAGCTTGAGGATGAGTTCGGAGAGGATCTATTGTAGGTCGGGCCAGTGTGATGCCTCCTAACTGATCTTTCTGGCACAAGCAGTCAATAATTATCTTGTCCTATGTTAATGAATACTTGAAAAGAAGTATATCCCATCAGTGCAGATTTAAATATGGTTTGTTTAAGGGGGCAAGTTATGGGGGACATGGCAGGCAAGATAAAGGATATTGTAACCGGTACGATAGATAGATGGAATGCAGATGACGGTATCACAGATAGTGCTGCACTCTCTTTCATAGTGTTGATGAGCCTGCCGGCGTTGCTATTGTTCCTGCTGTCAGTGAGCAGTTTCTTTTTAAGAGGGCAGGCTGTCCAGCAATCCATCAGGGACTATGTATCATCTGTCTCTACCGAAGCAACTCAAAGCGCACTGGACACTCTTTTTCAACAGATACCGGATACCAGTACTATTACTGCTGGACTGCTGGTGAGTTTTGCATTATTCCTCTGGACCTCAGGCAATCTCTTCCTGCAGCTTGAGAAGACCATCAACCGTATGTGGAAGATTTCTTACGAAAGCGGCAGCTGGTTTGAGGAACTGGTCGAAAAAAGGATATCCTCTTTTTTGGCCGTGTTCATATTTGTAGTGCTGGTCGCGTTAACGACAGTCTTTGAGATTGTCTTCTTCAGTGTATCGCAACAACTGGATACAGTGCTCCCGATACCTTCCTGGGCCATACAGTATACAAGTACTGCGGCCAGTTTCCTGATCCTTGTACTGCTTTTTATCTACATTTACAGAGTGCTTCCGGATACCAAGATGGATTACAAATATGTCGTGGTAGGATCCGTTCTCACAGTAACTCTCATATCATTAGGGAAATATATCTTCAGCCTGTATCTGAGATACACGGACCCAACAGGCATGTATGGCAGCATAGGTTCCGTACTTGCTATCTTTCTATGGATTTATCTCTCTGCCATCATTGTGACAGTGATGGTGGAATTCACAAAAGTGTATGAGGAATACGAAACCGGTCAAAGGAGAGAGCAGATAAGAAGATTTGCCAACGATTAAATTTAAGGCGTGGCAGTCCGTAATATAAAGTAGGGCCAACAGGCCGGGGTGTTTAAATGACAGAAGAAATCAAACAGAAGATCGCTGATTATCTTTCCAGCCACCAGTGGCTGAACCTGGGGACAGCTGACAGGAAAGGAAGACCGATGGTACATACCATGGCCTTTGCTTCTGACGGTGCGACAGTCTATTTTGTGACTGATAAGAACACTCATAAAGTGGCGGACATGATGGATAATCCCAAAGTGGCCTATACTGTGGATGAGGACAATGTGCAGGTATCACGGATAACAGGGGTCCAGATGCAGGGCAAGGCATCCCTTGTCACGGACAGGGAGGAGACCAGCAGGGCTTTCAGGATGATGGCCGAGAAGTATCCTTTCATGGCTGATATGCCTTCCAACCCGGATAATGTCTTTTTCAAGGTTCAGCCCGAGGAAGCATATTACCTGGACTATTCCAGGGGCTTCAATCACAGGGATTTCGTGACCTACTAATTGTTTGCAGATCTGTATCCACTCGTTCAGGCGAATGGATATTTTTTATTTAAGCATTTACCATTTTTCATTTGGTCCATGTTGGGGATGGCATAAATCAGCTTAAAATTGAATCCCAATAGATGTTGATGTTATATACATAACCCTTATTCTCATAAAGTCCTCTGGGACGCAGATTGCTTTTCTTTGACTCATAAAAGCTGTACTCCGGACTGTCGGTGTAATATATTGAGATGAGGCCGTATTTCTTTCCTTTTTGAACATAGGCAATCTTATCAAAACTGTCCAGTTCCTGCAATTTCACGACCGAACCTGTACAATCAACATACGTTAGCCCTTTATCAGTTGTCTCAAACGCATTTAAGGCATGTACTTCATTATTGTCATAGAAGTCTACAACTACAAAAGCTGCACGAATGCCTTCTTTTTCAGCATTGTTGTGAAGCCTCTCTGCAAAGTCAAAGCTTACGTACGTCTCATCCTGGTATAGTATTCTGTCTGTACCATCTGTTTTTAGAAAAGATATCAATTCATTCCAGGTAGGATCTGTTGAAGATTCATTGTTAATCAATGTTACCGGTTCACCGGATGCCTTAACCGGATCTATAGTATGCGAAGGACCTATCATATTTCTAACAGGATAATTTGACTGTGTGTTATAATCTCCAGAAAACCCTGCCATTGATGTTACAATCAGGATCGCAAAAAGAATGATTATTTTCCTGCCTGTCAGTTTTGGAATCCTGGTCCGTTGCCTGGAGGTCAATTCCCCCATAGCCTCACTTCTGCTTTCAGGAGGTATTTCCTTAGAACAATAAACCTTTCCATTCTTGTCCTTTTTTGAAAAATCCCATCCATCGAGTTTCATTCGATCTCCAAAAGAACTGTATATACAGACTATATGATCCTTATTATTATAAATCAGTTGCTATATAATGTTCATTCTAAATTTCGTATTTCTATTTATAATTAAGGTCCCCAAATATGGGACTCATTTGCATTAGGTTGTTCTCCTCTCTCTTTTAAAGATACTGGATCAGCAGCCAAATGACTTAAACTCATTTAAAAATTGAACAATATATGAAAAACACAGAGGTTTCGCGATATATCTATTATTATCCTGTCTATATCCACTCGCTCTGCGGGTGGCTTGATTTTTAATCAGTCCTTTTTCAGGTACTCTACCCTGTAGGTATAGCAATCCGGTTTCGTTCTTGACCGCTTTCTTTATGCTGTCGGACCGTGCTGTTATCCAGGTTACAGCAAATCGCAGGTACCGGGCATTGCAAAGGCCACTATGCCTTTTATGAGTTCAATATTGCCCGCAAGAAGAATTGAGGCAAAACTAGGCCACTAAAGTCGAATGCGTTCAATATTGAGAGGGTCCGCCGACCTGTGGTTCTAAGGATAAGCACGAATGCAATATAACCGCAAAAGGCAAAAGCGACGATTCTCAGTATGTTGTTCCAACTGCTGAAATATATTCCGGTGGCTTCCGGCCCCCAAAGCTCCTGCTTTTGTAATATGCCCCGGAAGAGTACAGTAACCCCTTACTGCCGCCCTCTTCATGTATTTTTCGGATCAGCTTCATATTATATCTAATAGTATATATTCCTCTGTCACAGGAGGAACCAAAAGAACAAATGGGTGGCAGGCCATTTGTTCTTTTGTTGGAAAATCTCCCACTTATTAAACCCTTTTTTATGGTACTTGGTTAATTCTTAGTGTTCCCGGCGGTCCAATAGTAGTGGACGGGAACATGACCGGCAAAGAAATATCGTACCGCAAAGCCATTTGATCTATGCCCGGTCTGGTATTTTATCATGTTTGATCGTGATCGTAAAGGCGTATCAGATATTTAAGCTTTTCTGAATCTATCATTATTAATCATTGCTATTCTCCTGTAAACCGGGATTATGAGTTATTTTGTACACTTGCAGAGAAACTTATAAGCCTATAGCTTCTATAAAGACTCTCAGATAATATATGGAAAAGATGTATGCGTATTTCGAACAGGAAAATTTTGCCACACACTCAGGAATGCATTTGACCGAAGTCTCTCCCGGCTATGCAAAGGCAGAGATGAAGATCGAGAAAAGGCACCTCAACGTGCTTGGTACCGTGCACGGTGGAGCGATATTCACGCTTGCCGATATGACCTTTGCAGCCGCTTCCAATTCTCATGGGAATGTTGCAGTTGCTATAAATGCAGATATCTCTTTTGTCATGGCTGTCGGTGAAGGTTATCTCTATGCAGAGGCAAAGGAGACTTCGATAAACCCTAAGATATCAACGTATACCGTGGATGTCAGGAACGAAAAAGGAGATACCATCGCGATCTTCACCGGGATGGCCTACCGAAAGAAGGATGCTCTCAGGTTTCCTGAATAGGCCCGGCCTGGCAGCCGGGATACTTATTACTATCTCAGACAAGCTCCCTGGGCTGCTTGTCCTCAGGCAGTGCAGGTAGGGGCATGGTATTGATAAGAATGGGTGATTCCACCTCTTTTGCCCTTTCAAGAAGCAGTTCCTTTCCTTTCTGGGTGATGGCAAACAAGGGCACTGCCGTCCCCACCTGGGCAAGAGGTTTGACTATCTCCCTGATATGCTTTGAAGCGCAGGTGGTCACAATATCGAGATACTTCGCAAGCTCAGTGGCGAACTCCTTATCAATACCCGTGACATGGGCGCCTATGATAGTAAGGTCAAGGCCCATTTCCTGCTCCAGCTGACGCAGTTCCTTTGCAGTCTCCGGGAACACTATCGTAACGGCTATTTTCCTGTAGCCCAGTTCTGCGGCTCTTCTGACTCCACCCACCGGGTCTATTCTGGCTCCGGAAGGATCAAGGACAATACCTCCCCTGTCAGCAATACCGTTAATGGTAGATTCAATTGGCTCGGTCTCAACAAGACCCGATATCCGGGCGCCCATGCCCTGTACAAGGGAAGGGTTGTTCGTTATGACAGTGCCTGCTCCATCGCAGACCGTGACCGTGGTGTCGAGCAGCCCTTTGTTGAGGCCTGTCATCATGACCTCGGAGGCGCCGAAGCCAACAAATACATCCATCTCAAGCTTCCTTTTGTCAGTGAAGAGCCCGAAATCCCGGATGCGGAATTCCATGTTCTTTCTGACCTCTTCTTTTGTGATCGCTTTGATACCTCTTGCTTTTTCGAAAATGGGGCACCATCCTATCTGAGGCTCGCCTACCTCGACAACCTTTCCATCCTTCACAACGACCCGGGCCTTTCCCAATATTTCCATCACATGAGACATTTTATCCACCAGTTCCTTCAATATAAGCAACAATAACCTTAAAGTGCGTTCCTTCTGTCGATAACCTTCTTTGATTTTCCTTCACAACGTGGTATGGTACCTTTTTCAACAAGCTCCACGGCTGTCCTGATGTTAAGCACGCTCTTGAGCTCGTTCTCCACATGTCTCTTTACGGCTGCCAGGTCCTTAAGCTCACCTGTGAATGCACCCTCCTCGAGTTCGACCCTCACCGTAAGCTCGTCCAGCATCTTCTGGTTCCTGTCCAGGATGACCTGGAAGTGCTCAGTGACCTCGGGCACCTTGGCAATGATGTTCTCTATCTGTGAAGGGAAGACGTTGATGCCCCTTACAATGAGCATATCGTCGGCCCTTCCCAGCAGCCTGGATATGCGGGTAGTGGTGCGTCCGCAGGAGCATTCGCTCTCAAGCAGCCTTGTAATATCCCCTGTCCTGTATCTGATGATTGGCAGGGCCTCCTTGGTAAGGGATGTGAGGACAAGTTCCCCTTTCTCTCCCTCGGCTACCTGTTCGCCTTCCTCATCGAGGACTTCCACTAGGAAATGATCACACCACAGGTGCAGACCGTCCTGTTCCTGGCATTCAAAGGCCACTCCAGGTCCCATGAGCTCGGAGAGTCCATAGGAGTCATAGGCTTTGATGTTCAGGCTGCTCTCCAGCTGCTTGCGGGTATTGGAGGACCATGGTTCGGCTCCGAAGCAGCCGACACGCAGGGACAACTGGTCCACAAGGTCCATCTCGCGTGCCGTTTCCGCCAGGTAAAGGGCATAGGAAGGAGTACAGTGCAGTGCAGTAACGCCAAAATCTATCATCATCTCAAGCTGCCGGGCCGTGTTACCGGTACCGCTCGGCACGGCCATTGCGCCTATCTTCTCGATGCCATAGTGGAAGCCCAGGCCTCCTGTGAACAGCCCGTAGTTGACGGCGTTCTGGAACACGTCGTTCTCGTCCAGGCCAACCATGGTGAAATTCCTTGCCATGAGATCCGACCATGTCTCAAGGTCATTTCTTGTGTATCCGACCACAGTAGCTTTGCCGCTGGTACCTGAGGACGCATGGATGCGGACTATGTCTTTCCTGGGGACGGCAAAGAGGCCGAATGGATAGTTATCACGAAGGTCTGTCTTTCTTGTAGTGGGCAGTTTGCTGATGTCAGCTGTCGATCTGATGTCATCCGGCTTTATACCCAGCTGCCTGAACTTTTCCCTGTAAAACGGCACATTTTCATAAACAGATGCAGCCGTCTTTTTCAAACGTTTTGATTGCAATGCTGCAAGTTCATCCCTTTTCATTGTTTCGTATTTGGGCTGCCAGTATCTCATGAGAATATCTCCGCTTCCTCCTCACATAGAACTCCCTGTTTAAATTATTTGCTATCGGCATCGGGTGCTATAGTACAGGTATGGTTGTCCTGCGGGCATCTTTCATATATACTTATACATAATATTATAAATTAAGTCCAAAATAAGTCTTTTTATGAGCATACTTGCCTGAATTATGTTCACAGATTTTTTTCCATTGCCATAATATATAAAAAAGCCTCCATTAAGTCTCTCCCTTGCCGGTGAGAATAAGAAATGAAACTGCTTTTTAAACAGAAGTGCGTGTTGATCATGCTGACTGTTTTCTTAGTCGGCATACCATTCACAGTAGCTGGAGATAATGGTATAACAGCCGAGATCACTTCTGATTATATCGTTATCCCCGATGGTGGGATGGTACACGTCACAAAGCAGATCCTGTTCTCCAATACTGATACAAATACAAAATACAAACGCGGGTACTACTCTACATTTAACCATTACCTGCCTTCGGATGCTGTAAACGTGAAGGCATATGATGATGAGAAAGTATTAGGGGTCCGTAATGAGCAGGGATCTTATCATACCTTCCTGTTCAATAACAGGGTATGGTATGGTGATAACTATGTATTCTATATCGAGTACGACTTGCCCATTAACAAGAATACTGCAGTCTTCTACATAATGGAAAACGGAGACAGCACGCATGTAAGAGTGGAAGTCCCATCAGGTTTTGATACACACCTGGCAAGGGATGATTATGAGCTCGAAGAGGAACAATATGCCAGTGTCTACACTTTCCGGAGAGGCACGGACTGGGGCAGGTCCTGCCTTGTCAATGCTGTCAGGCACACGGATTACCTTGTCCTCAGCGATGTGGTCCGCCTGCAGGAGCGGAATGTAACAGTGAATATAAGATACTGGGATGGTGAAGAAGAATGGGCGCAGGAAATGCTTGATACTGCACTGACGAGCCTGCCAATCCTCGAGGAAACCTGGGGAATACCATATCCGGCATCCTATGACATCACCATCACACAGGCCAATATTAATGAGACTGGCGGATATGGAGGGTTCAACAAAGGACGAGAAGGCATATGGATGCTGCATACCTCAAGCAGTGAGATACTGATCCACGAACTGGCTCACTACTGGACGCGCGCCTGCAACTTCGACCAGTTATGGATGGATGAGGGATACGCTGACCTGTATACATATATAGTGCTGAATGAGACCGACCCCGCAAGTGCAGCTGACAGAAAGGACCGTTTCCTGCAGAAGTACGAGTCACTGAAGGACGACTACGATTTTCCTCTGTCGGGATGGGACATACCTGAAAATATAGATGCATCCACAGGGATGAAAGTGGATTTCGGCTATAAGAAGGCGTTCGCACTCAGCTATGAACTATACGAGGGCATAGGCCTTGAGAACATGAAGGACAGTAATATCGAGTTCGCGGCTTCCTCTGCGGAGGTAAATGAAGAGATGTTCCTGAGCATACTAAGTGTTTCCTCCGGCAGTGACCTTCAAGGTATAAGGTCATATATCTATTAAACTTTTTAAGCCTATTCTTATTATTTTACTCAAAGGCCATAACTTATTTCAGTGACATTAATAAAGTACATATATGTGCTTTTGATATCAATATTATGTAATATTTATAAAAAGCACATATATTAGTGCATCGGTTATATTTATCAATCTTAAGGGTGTATTACTCAAGGGGAGTTTATAGTGGAAGTGCATATAGTCCAAGATAGTGTGATACAACGGGAGTGCAGGATCATGCAAAACGAATGTGAGCAGAAGCATATCAAGGCGCTGGAGCTGCATAATTCGATCCTTGGTATGATGGCAGATGGCAATGTGGAAACCGGGTTCAATGAAGGGCCGGATAGAAGGCTCAAACTGATATTTGACAGTATGGAAGACCAGATATTCATCATCGCGACCTCAGGAAGAATTATTTATGTCAACAGGGCTGCGATCAGCCACCTCGGATATAGCGAGGATGAACTGCTTGATATGCAGGCCGAGGATCTGATGGAAGGGAGCGATCCTAAACTGCTGTCCATGGCAGAGCAGATGGCAAGGAATGAAAAGACTGTTTTTGAGACTGGCCTGACAAGGAAGAACGGTTCTGAGATGGCCGTGGAAATAAGTGCCAAAATGATCTCTTATGGAGGCTATGAGGCATTACTCTGCGTTGCACGGGATATCACAGGCAGGAAAAAGGCGGAGATTGAACTTCGACGCTGTATTGAGGACCTGAGAGAATCCAATGACCTGAAGGAACTTTTCACGGATATCATCCGTCATGACCTGCTTACCCCTGCAGGTATAGTTCTGGGGTTCACTGAAGAGCTGCAACGACATCACCACGATGATAACACAGCCTTTGCCCTCAGAAGGATACATGAGAACACCAAGAAGCTCATAGGGCTGCTTGATTCAGCAACCAAGCTGAGTAAACTGCAGAAGATCGATGAGATCGTTTTTGACAGGATGGACATAGTGCAGCTCTTTTGCTCGGCCGTGGAGAACTTCAGGTCTGATATAGAAGAGAAGGGCCATAGTATAGAGATAGACACTGAAATGATGTGTATCGCCATGGCCAACCCCATCCTCGAAGAAGTCTTTGCAAACCTGCTCTCCAATGCAATAAAATACAGCCCTCAGGGAAGCAGGATAATTGTGGATTTCCTTGACGCCAATGACGCATGGAAAATAACGGTTAAGGATTACGGTCACGGCATTCAGGATACTGACAAACCCTACATTTTCAACCGCTTCCAGCGCGCAGACAAGAAAGGCATCAGAGGTACCGGCCTGGGCCTGGCAATAGTAAAAAGGATAATAGAGCTTCACGGCGGCATGTATGGCGTGGAGGATAATCCCGAAGGCAGGGGCAGTATTTTCTGGGTGGTGGTGGGGAAGGCATAGAATAGGCTGCTGTAAGCCTATTTGATCTTTATACAATAAGTTTTAAGGTCTTCCTGTGAAAACCACGGCAAACCCCTCAAGGAGAGTTTCATCTCCCTGTCGTCTTCAAGAAAAAAAGATGTTTCAATCCGTGTTATGATGGATCTTACTTTGGAGTCTTGCAGCTGCACGGCTTTTGTACAGGTACGTTGTTTCTGGAATAAACATGCGGCTACTATTTGTATCATCGACAACAACTACTGTTTGGAGTTTATAATAATTTCTAAGATGCGTAGACGGGTAGAATGTGCAATCATACGTAAGATATATTTAGGAGCTGAATGTATGAAAAGGCACTCTTTGCATTATATAAGTGTGTATGTCCGCTGAGGTTGCATGCATGTACCGCAGGAATGATATCAAAGGCATAGTTAACTCGATGGGACTTGTTTTTGGGGACATCGGCACCAGTCCGATATATACTCTTACGGTCATATTTCTGCTCACACCGCCGACATATCTTCATGTGATAGGTGTCCTCTCCCTTATTTTCTGGACACTGATAACGCTCGTGACAGTAGAGTATGCGTGGCTTGCCATGAGCCTTGGTAAGAAAGGTGAGGGCGGGACGATCGTTCTGAAAGAACAACTGGTCCCACTACTGAAGTCAGGCAGGAAGATCACGTTCATCACAATACTTTCCTATATAGGCATCTCTTTTCTTGTTGGTGATGGTGTGATAACTCCTGCCATAAGCATATTGAGTGCTGTTGAGGGAATACGCATCATTCCGGGATTTGCTGATACTCCACAGGAGACTCTTATGTTAATGGCAGGGATCATTGCCATAGCTCTTTTCTCCATCCAGAAAAAGGGGACTGAGAAAATTGCATGGGTTTTCGGGCCTCTAATGATAATATGGTTCTCATCCCTTGCTATTTCGGGCATTGCTTCGATATATTATATACCCTCGGTTCTAAAGGCCGTTAATCCGTACTATGCTCTTGAGTTCCTCTGGGATAACGGTCTTGCAGGTTTTTTTGTGCTTTCCGAGGTAATACTCTGTGCAACAGGCGGCGAGGCTCTGTATGCGGACATGGGCCATCTTGGAAGGGAGCCTATAATCAGGGCATGGAGAATTGTCTTTGTTGCACTGGTATTGAACTATTTCGGCCAGGGAGCCTTCCTTCTCAGGTATCCTGAGTCCAGCAACATACTTTTTGAGATGATACACCAGCAGGCTCCGATCTTGTATGTCCCGTTCCTGCTCCTGAGCATATTAGCAACCATCATTGCTTCACAGGCCATGATCAGCGGCATGTTCTCGGTGGTCTATCAGGGAATAGTTACCAGAATATCTCCGATGCTGAAGATAGATTACACTTCCAACTTGCTGAAATCGCAGATCTACATAAGTGTAGTTAACTGGCTGCTGCTGGTTGCAGTGCTGTTTGCCATATATGAGTTCAAAGAGTCCAGCAAGCTTGCTGCTGCCTATGGGCTGACCGTCACCGGAAGCATGGTCATAACAGGTGTCATGATGATACTGATCTTCTATTTGAGGGATCATATTTTCAAATCAGTTCTTTCAGTATTTGTAACGATTGTGGCCACAGTATTCTTTATTTCAAACAGCTATAAGATACCGCATGGTGGATACTGGTCTCTTTTCATTGCGTTCATTGCATTCAGCATGATAATGATATACACTGCCGGGCAAAAGAAACTATATCAGTCTTTAAGGCCTGTACAGATTAACTATTTCCTGGATCACTATATCAAGGTATATGCCTCTGCAAACAAAATAAAAGGAGCAGCCCTTTTCTTTGCAAGGGATGTCAGGATAATTCCCCAGTACATAGCGCATACGATGTTTGAAGACGGCATTATTTATGAGGACAATATCATTGTCACTATAAGAATACGAGAGGATCCATTCGGAGTATCCAGCTCATTTAAGCAGGATCTTGCAGAAGGACTGCGGGTGTTTGAGATAAGCACAGGATACATGGAAGTCATTGATGTGGCTCAGATATTGCAGGATGCAGGTATCTACGAAAAGACAATGTTCTATGGTGTGGAAGACATCATAACCGGCAACCCTGTGTGGAAAGTATTCTCACTCATCAAAAAACTATCCCCCTCCTTTGTACAGTTCTACAGGATCCCGCCTGATAAACTGCACGGTGTGATCACAAGGTTTGAGATGTGATCCCTGAGTAGAGGATCAAAAAGCAGGTAAAAGTGAAATTTAATGAGGGCTAAACCTCTCATCACTGTTCAGTGTGTCTTCAAGCCGGACATGCTCTTCTGCATTCCCTGCGCCATTTCCTGCCTGGCATGATTTATTTTCTCTGCCCGGTCCTTGCGGGCCAGCTCGTTCTTTGCCCTGCCCACGACATCCTCGCTGGGGACGCCGCCTTTGTTAACCTTGCTCTGGTAACTTTCTGACTTTGCCTCATCCTGCATGTTTCCGTCCGGAAGGTCCGCGCAGTTACATTAAAGTAAAAGGCGCCTATCCAGGCTCCAATATTATATAATGACAAACATGTAAAAAGGAATCAGTATGCAGAAAATGTTTTACCTGAATAAGCAGCTCTTGCGGAAGACGGGCTGCACATGCATGGAAAAGATCGTTGGGAGGTCTATTTTATTAGCTTCCCGCCAAAATCTGCTTTTTCAAAATATTGCTGGTAGTATTCGTTGGCTCTGTAAAAGCGGGTTGCAGGAGCAATTTCAGTAATAATGTCCCTTTTGAAATAGCCGGAATCCTGCTGGTGCCTCTTTGATTCGGCGGCTATCCTCCGCTGTTTTTCATTGTGGTAGAATATCATGGATCTGTACTGGCTGGACAGTTTCTCATTATCACCCTTCGGCGCAGTTGGGTTATGCAGCTCCCAGAAGAGTTCCAGGAGCTTTTCATAGGAAACGATCTCAGGGTCGAAAACAACCTGTACGGCTTCCACATGGCCTGTTTTGCCGGTGCTGACCTGTTGGTATGTGGGGAACTCTACAGTACCTCCTATGTAACCTACGGCCGTACCGAGAACACCTGCAACCTGGCGGAATATTGCTTCGGCCCGCCAGAAACTTCCTGCTCCAAAGGTTGCCACCTCATAATCACCGGCCAATATCTGGTTGTGCAGGTTCTGCTCACCCCTGTCTGAATCTTCGAGGTACGGAGTCTCAGCATCCTGTTTCATAAGAGTATCGGATATCGTTGAAAGCTGATAGTTACGCTTTGTGTGCATGTATACATCAACCCAAAGTGAATTGATGTTAATTGTTGGTCTGACCTGCAATAAACATTTCTGTGGCCTTTCAGCCAGTACGGTATGCCCTGGCCAGCAGTCCTGAATAAGGTCCTTTCTACATTCCTCCTGGAAGAAGTTCGAATCAACAGGTTTAAATAAATTGTCATAATCTCTCATATTATACTCACGCAGGATTGGACCTACAAGCTACAGCATGACATCTGGTATTGGTGTACGAGTGTCAAACCAGATCATACAAAAGCTTGCAGAGGCAGGCTGCGTGCCCTGCATATAAAATAATCAAAAGAAGGTGAACTAAGTGCTATACCCGAACCCCCAGAACCAGGTCCCGCAGATAAGCGAAAAAGCATGGGTTTCCGAAACCGCCATCATAGTAGGAAATGTCACTATAGGGGATAATGTGTATATAGCTCACAATGCCATCATCAGGGCGGATGAGCCGGGTTCATCTGTCAGTATTGGCGACAACTGTAACGTACAGGACAATGTTATCATCCATTCCCTGTCCAACTCAGATGTGGTAATAAACAGTAACACATCCCTTGCTCACGGATGTATAGTGCACGGACCCTGTATCCTTGGAGAGGGCTGCTTCGTGGGGTTCGGATCCGTTGTGTTCGATTGTATCCTGGGCTCGGATTCGATCGTGCTCCACAATGCAACCGTACGCAAGGTCACCATCCCCCCGGGCAAGGTCATCCCTGATGGAATGAGCCTGACGGTGCAGGAATCCGTTGATTCTCTTGAAGGGCTGAGCCCGGAGCTTGAAAAGTTCAAGCAGTCTGTGATAAAGGCTAATGTAAGCCTTGTCAACGGCTACAAGAACCTGGCTATGGAAGCGTAATCTTTAAAAAAGACCGGAGGTGTTTACCTCCCATTTTTCAGTGACTTTCCTGCCCTCAGCTGTAAGAGTATATCTTTTCCATGTGGTCTTTTCGGGAGTCACGCAGCGGATGAGCCCTTTATCCTCAAATTCCTTAAGGGCACGGCTGATGTTCTGAGTGGAACGGTTCGTCTCATGAGCAATATCTGATGCTTTGGCTATTGTGTGCTGTTTGAGATAATCCATCAGGATCACACGGCGGTCAACGCTTAATATCCATCCGAGAAATTCGTCTATTGAATCTTCCATATTATTCCCATCACAAATCGAGACAACTTAATTATCTATGGTATAATATTTATCACTATGCCAGTTTTCTGTGTCAGAGTACAGGTTTGAATGTCCTGGGATCAAGAAAAAGTTCTCTTTCACAATAATTGCACATGGTGTTCAGCCCGGTCCCTGCCATAAGGGACCTGTCCACTTCTTCCTGCGGCGTCATGTACTGGGTCATTTCCTCACCGCAGTGAGGGCATTTTATCCTGAGCCACTCGAATGTGGTAAGATTTCTCAGTGTATAGATGAGGTATCCCAGAGCATCCGTAAAGGTGTCCTCTGTGAAGATTACAGGTGTCAGGTGCTGCACCATGATCGGAAGCTCTACACCATCTTCTGCAAGGACGATTATGAGATTGTCCCCATTGGCAGCAGCAAGGCCCAATTCCTGGTTGACGCGCGGAGACAGGGTTCCCTCCTTCGTGAGAATGACTACCACGCAGTCTGAATGGCTGATACCAAAACGGATGCGCTGCGACATGGATATATGCAGGATCTTACTGTACATGGAAGAAGAGCTCTCAAGGTTCACAGCCCACAGCGCCTGCGCCATTTCCTGCGCAAGAGGCTCATCGTTGTCAGCATAGGAGATGTATATCCTGTTGATCATGGCAGAGATTAAGAGATGCCTTTCTTCATATAATAGCTTCACGACTTATGCAAAGCCAAAACAGCACAATGCAAAGGGATTGGCTTTCGTGACATGCAAGGACAAGAAAGGAAACAACGGACAATGGGATTTGTCTTTATAGGAATAGAACAGTTCAGATTGAAAGGTAAGCGATAACAGTTCAAGGAAAGATGAGGCACCCGGAAACCACCACGCTTTAGGGTGCCTCCTTCCTGACGAATCCGAGATGTTCCCCAACATCTCTCTACTACTCCACTCCCGATTTGCGGTTCATTTCCCCACGACCCGCACTACTACTAGGCCCTGCTTTTATATAACCCAAACCTTACTGAATCCGGTGTTGAAGGTGAAGATGGTGTTGTGCTTTATTTTCAGAGGAGGACATTTCTTTTAACGACATCGTAATTTCATTTGTGATACACACGGAAAAACTCTGTTTTTCCTATGTTTTCCCTACATTTTCCCCATTTTATCAGATCTGAATATAGTAGAAATTCATTATCACACCTTACACAGGATACGGATGATCATGGAATTATCCATCAGGAGCACATACCCTTTAAGGTTGAGTTTCAGAAGGGCATCCCCGAATGCAGGTTCACTCAGTGCTGTTGCCTTTTTTGCTTCCGGCAGAGGCACATCAACATCAGTCCCAAAGGCACTGCAGAGGTCCTTGTAAAGGGTGCTCTCATCCCTCCTGAGGCTGTAGAGCTCGGTAAGTGATGCAGGGGTTGACAACTCCCTGCTGGCATTATGGGTCATATCCGTCCAGAACTCAAAGACCTCCTTTATGTCCTCTTTTGAACACCCGGTCTTGTGCTGCAGTCTTGCATAGGCCAGGCCCATAAGGGAAATTGCCGAGCCCAGGTCCTGGTTGTACGGAAGACCGCCCATGTCCATGAGGTCGTTCTTGAGTTCATAGGTCTTCTCAGCGATATAGGGTTCAAGCGTCCCGGGTATGGAAGGATTCACAAGTAATGAGTCTATGATATGTGCACCCAGCACAGGATAGTCCTCTTTGCAATATTCATTGATCCTGCTTCTGCCCTTCACATCCTCTACATCCAGTATGATAGGCAGCTGCATAGGTGTCAGTGTCGGGTTAAGACAGGACAGGCTTAGCTCTTTCTTACCTTCCGGCCCTATATACCTGTCCTGCTCCGAGATCCTGTAATAGTAATCAGAAGATGCTCTCCTGAAATCAGCAGGAATGATCGTGTTCATCGATCCGGTGTATCCGTTCCAGCTTTTCTGTTTCCCGAGCACGGCTGCATTGATGCCTCCCACATGCCTTCTGTAGGGAGGAGCGGAGGATATATACAGGGCGCTGCCCATACCGATACAGTCAAGCACACCTTTGTCTCCTACATAAGGCGTCCTGAACCAGTCGATGACCTCTTCAAAGTCCAGCAGGCCCCTGGCCTTAGATATGGAGGCGGGAGCAATGCTTTCCCAGCTGTCCACGAACTTCACCATAGTTTTGCTGAACCCGCCCTTGCCTCCGCTGTGGATCACCTCCGAGTCTGTGACATGTACTTCCACAAGGCTGTTCCTGACAGGTGCCTTCCCGCAGGTCAGGTAGAAGACCTCGTTCTTGTTCGAGCGCAAAAAAGGCGAAGGATCAAGATAGAAAATACGCCGGCTGTTTCCGTCAAACCTCACAAAGCCGGTGTTCTCACGTTTGAAGAGAAGTTCCCTTTCTATGGTGGCCAGCTGTGAGCCGTATATCCTTTCATCCAGTTTCATAACGTTACTTGAACCTGTGGGCCTGCTACGATATCTTTTTTGCGGAAGGATGATCTCCTCCTGCCGTTAGATTTTTATCGTATCGGATAAGTCCGGGACCGGTGCTTTATGCCTCAGGAAGAGGCAGTCAAGTATAAGTACCTGAAAATAAAACTATCAGACAATGACAATAATGACGGCTGCTGTTGCATAAAGTGGAGGTAGGAACAGCCGGTTGCGGAAGTAACAACAGCCCCGTTCATAATACATTTAAGAGTGATAATATGGCAGGATCTGACCTAGCAGATAAGAAAGTACTGATGATCATAGCACAGAAAAATTTCAGAGATGAGGAGTTCTTTGAACCCAGGGAGATCTTCGAGGATGCAGGAATGGATGTTACAGTTGCCAGCAACAGTACCGATGAGGCAGTGGGCGCCCTTGGAGGTAAGGTAAGGCCTGATGCCACCATAGATAATGTCAATATCGCGGAGTTCGATGCGGTGGTGATCGCAGGTGGCGGCGGTTCCCGGGAGTTCCTCTGGTCCAATAAGAAGCTCCAGAAGCTTGTGAAGGATGCCTTCGACCACGAGAAAGTAGTTGCTGCCATATGCATCTCACCGGTCGTGCTTGCCAGGGCAGGCGTGCTCGAGGACAGGAAAGCCACCGTGTTCAAGGACGCTGCATGCATAAAGGAACTGGAGAAAGGCGGAGCTTCCTATGAGGAAGAGGATGTCATCGCTGATGACAACGTGGTGACTGCCTGCGGACCGGACGCTGCTGAAAAATTCGGCGAGGCTGTCCTTGAGGCTCTGGAAAGGTTCTGAACAGATAAAAGGGAGTTAGGCTCTCATCCCGCCATCGGCGCTGATGCATGCCTGAGTCCGTGAGTATGGTCGTCTGGACAGGGCGACTCCTGCTACATTCACTTTATCCAGAAGGACTGGCAGGCCGGGCCACAGGCCGGCTGCCTATAACTTTATTTTCATAAGATCTGCGGCTATCGTGACATCGCCCCTGAAGTGTTCCTTTATGTGCTGTACAGCCTCAGCTTCATGCCCCTGCATCTGCAGGTAAAGATGCGTGAGATACAGGTGTTTCACATTGAGGGCCTGCTCTTGCATCAGACGGGTGAGCATGTCGGGTGTTGTATGGTTGGTGATCTCAAAACCCACAGGGAAAGAGCATTCGTGTATTAGCGCGTCCGCACCGTCCGCGAACCTGAAGAGCATTTCCGAGGGTTCGGTATCGCCGGTATAGACTACTGCCCGGCCTTCATTCTCCACCCGGTAGGCCAGCGAGGGGACGCTGTGCACCGTGGGCGTACAGGTGATGACACAGTCACACGCAGTAGTGCAGCTTCCAACATCCTCCGCACCAGGGCTCTCGGGAGAGAACGCTTCACCGCCGCTGAGTTCGGTTATCTCCACTTCGAACCTGCCCTTGAGATAATCATAGGGTTCGATGGCCTTCCCAAACCAGTCCCTGGTCCCCTCCGGCCCGTAGATATGCACCGCATCCGCCGCGCCCGAGAGCCACCTGGCCTTGAGCAGCGCGATCACATCCCCCGCATGATCTAAATGCAGGTGCGTCAGCACGACCGTATCGATGTCCGTATGATCGTATCCCGCCTCCACGATCCTCCCCAGGACCCCGCAGCCGCAATCGAACAGTACCGGCCTGTCGCCGATCTCCATGATAAGCCCTGACTGCACCCTCCCAATCTGCGGAATCCCGACACCTGTTCCAAGAAATGTGATCTTCATATTTACTAGAATAAGGATTATATAACTTAACACTTATTAGTGGCTTACAATTCCGAAAGGCAAGTAACTCTGTTCTTCTCACTGCGAGGGTTGCCCAGCTGGTCAAAGGCGCCGGACTTAAGATCCGGTATCGAAGGATTTCGAGGGTTCAAATCCCTCCCCTCGCATATGGTTTTTGGGATATATACAACGCTAAAAAAGTGTACGCTCAAAATTTGAAGGAATAAATAACTAAATATAATAATAAAATTCATTCAAGTGATTGAATTTTATCAAATTCCAGTTTGTACTTTTTTAGCCCAACACCACTTCTATAAAAATTAATAAACTCTGATAGTGTATAGAATGTGAAAATTGATGGAACCAAACCTATGATTACGAGGTAAAAATCATTAGTAATTCCGAACCATACAAAAATAGTGAATATTACTAAGGTTATAATGTTTAAGGCACTAACATAAATGCTATATGTAAATAAAAAGTGAATTTCATCGAAAATTTCAGTTTTTAAAAGTTTTTTATAAAACAAATCATTTGTATCTAAATCGTTTAAGTAATTAAAAGCTTGATAACAAAAACCTATTGAGAGTGCGATTATTGCAACAGATGTATTAAAAACATTGCCTTTATCTAAAACTATATTCATTTCCCAAGGCTTTAGCAAATAGAAAATAATAAGAGGAATGAATATTGAAAGGTATAAGCCCACATCTTCAAAGATGCTTTTTCTATATTTGACAATATTTTTAATCATGAATCAAATCATCCTCTGAGGAAACATATTTTCCAAACATTTCAATTATCAAATTAATGAACTGTTCTTTTTCTTCAAGAGGAAGATATTGGATTCTTTTTCTTATTACTTTGTCTTTTAACCTTATTGTTTCAAAGTCACCATTTTGTTTCTGTCCAGTTATTATGCTATCTCCATAGCCACTATCTGAAATAGAAATTCCGCTCATTATATGACTTTCCAGATCTCTTGCTAATCCATCTGATGTTTCAGATTTAAATTTGGCATTTAAGACATCGGTTCTTTCTCGACTTAAAAACGCTTCTATTTTTTCAAATGTTGGTCGTGGGGTAGGATTTGATTTTCTGATGTTGATCAATTCAACTTCAATCATCCTAGAAAACGATTCAATCTTTTTGAAAATATCAAAATCTTCTTTTCGATAATGAACCTCAATTTGAGAAAATAACTCCTCGGAGTTAAGACCATACAAAATTTCAATCATTTCAATAAAGTTATCATCTCGCAATTTCGAACTACTTGTAAAAACGATTGATAAGTCTCTAAATATAACAAATTGACTTACAGAAAAGAACTCAT
This sequence comes from Methanolobus chelungpuianus, assembly GCF_024500045.1. Lineage (NCBI taxonomy): Archaea > Methanobacteriati > Methanobacteriota > Methanomicrobia > Methanosarcinales > Methanosarcinaceae > Methanolobus > Methanolobus chelungpuianus. The sequence continues at coordinate 138,532 of NZ_JTEO01000006.1, read as the reverse complement.
CAATTATCTCTGGGCCATAGGTTAGATTTGTCTTATCTAAGACTTGATGTTTAGATGATAACTTTGATTTATATAATTCCCCATAAATTACTTTAAAGTCAGATTTGGAATATGCAAACACATTTTTTAAATGATACAAAAACGATTTTGTAGATACGATGTTTTTTCCTTTAAGACCTCTTAATATAACTCCAAAAGGATCTTCTTTCCCAAATGATTTATGGGTGATTCTCCCAAGGCTTACTTGAATCGTTCTAGTCATTGTTACCTATTTAAGAATGCTAAGAACTCTATATATAATTTATTAACTATGTGTGCATGTTTTCAATTAACGTCTTGCTTTGGTGTAATGTTTCACTATGAACCTATTTATATGTTTAAATAGAATATGTTCTGAAGTTTAGTTGCTCTCACTATCGAGGAATTCAAATGCAAACTCTTACCGAAAAGCAGACAAGGAAAAAGCTCATTGATCCTTTGCTGGTTACAGAAGGTTGGAAGGTTGCACTCTATGATTACACAAAGGTACTATCAGAGTACAATAAATGTGCAATTGGGGAATATCCCACTTCTAATGGTCCTGCTGATTATGCATTGTGTGTGGACGGGAAGATACTTGGAATCATTGAAGCCAAGAAAGTCACTTTAGGACCACAAAATGTCCTCACACAGGCAGAAAGATACTCAAAAGGAGTGTCTAATAGTGGGTTTAATTTTGATGGGTTTAAAGTTCCGTTTTTGTATTCAACAAACGGTACAGAAATATTGTATCATGATGTTCGTAATCCTCTGAATCGCTCTAGAAAAGTATCAGGTTTCCATACACCCGAAGCTTTGCTTGAAAGACTAAACATTGATAATGATGAGACAATAACTAGCTTCTTTTCCATTCCAGATAATCAATACATGAGACCATACCAATGTGAAGCGTGTGATTCTGTTGGGAAGGCTATTGCCAACAAGAAAAGAACAATGATGCTTGCGATGGCAACAGGAACGGGGAAAACATTCACTGTTGTAAATCTCATCTATCGATTAATGAAAGCAGGTGTCGCTAAAAGGGTTTTGTTCTTAGTAGATCGAAGGGCTCTTGCTGCACAGGCTGTTAGGGCTTTTTCATCTTTTGAAACTGAACAGGGTTTAAAGTTCGATAAGACCTATGAAGTTTATAGCCAGCGTTTTCAGCGTGGTGACCTTGGAGAGGATGAAACTTTTGATGTAAATGCAATGCCTGAATCTTACCTGACTGACCCTAAACCGGAACACAGCTTTGTATATGTTTCTACTATCCAGAGAATGACAATAAACCTGTTTGGGAAAACATCTGCGTTCTCCTGTTGTGATGAGACTGAAGATGAAGATGCAAGTCAGTTAAATATTCCCATACATGCTTTTGACTTAATTATTGCTGATGAATGTCATAGGGGTTACTCTGCACAGGAAATTTCTACTTGGAGAAAGACCCTTGACCATTTTGATGCTATAAAAGTAGGACTTACAGCTACTCCTGCCGCTCACACGTCTGCATATTTCAAGGAGATTGTTTACAAGTATGGTTATGAGCAGGCTGTCAGGGATGGTTATCTAGTAGATTATGATATTGTAGCCCTGGAATCCGGTGTTCGCATGAACGGTATTTTTCTTCATGAAGGAGAGGCTGTTGAGGTTATAGACCCTGAAACCGGACTTCGTGATATTGACATGCTTGAGGATGAAAGGGAGTTTTCAGCGGAGAAAATAGAACGAGAAATAACATCTATTGATTCAAACAGGAAGATCCTTGAAGAGATTAAACGCTATGCAGATGAACATGAAAAGAGATATGGACGTTTTCCTAAGACTCTGATTTTTGCTGTGAATGATATAGCTTTTACTTCTCATGCTGATCAAATCGTTGATCTTGCAAGAGATGTTTTTGGAAAAGGAGATTCTTTTGTTCAGAAGATTACAGGTAAGGTAGACCGTCCTTTGCAGAGAATAAGGGAATTCAGGAATAGAAAAATGCCTGGAATTGCTGTGACTGTTGATCTTCTCTCAACCGGAGTTGATGTTCCAGATCTTGAATATATTGTTTTCTTGAGATATGTTAAATCAAGAATCCTATTTGAACAAATGATGGGGAGAGGAACTAGAAAGGGCGAGCACTATCCTGATAAATCTCACTTTGTAGTCTTTGATTGTTTTGGAGGGACTCTCATTGATTATTTCAAATCAGTTACAGGAGTGACAGCAGAACCTCCACAAAAAGAAGTTAAGCCAATTAGCAAGGTAATTGAAGACATCTGGAATAACCGGGACAGGAAATATAATACTCGTATTCTTACAAAGCGTCTCAACAGGATAGACAAGGAGATGAGTGGGGAAGCGCGTGATATGTTCAGTGCTTTCATCGAGAAAGGAGATCTCAAGAGTTTTGCAATTTCTCTTGAAAGAAGGCTTGAAGAGGACTTTACCGGAACTATGGAAGTCCTGAGGAATAAGGACTTTTTGAATCTGCTTGAGAACTATCCGAGACCAAAGAAGACATTCTATGTGGATTATGGAGAAAGGGACTCTGTTTCTTCTACTTGGATAGTGAGAGATGCTTCAGGTAACGAGTACAGGCCAGATGATTATCTTGAATTGTTTTCTAATTTCGTAAAGGAGAATCCTGAAAAGATAGCTGCAATTGGTATTCTTCTTGACAGGCCACAAGAATGGAGTACAGATGCACTTGAAGAATTAAAGAAAAAACTGGAATCTTCTCAGCAAAGATTTACAGTTGAAAATCTTCAAAGAGCACATCAAATCAAATACAGTAAGGCTCTTGTAGACATTATCTCAATGATAAAACATGCTGCCTCTGAGGAAGAAGCTTTGCTAACAGCAGAAGAGCGTGTAAGCAATGCTTTTTCCAAGGTTACGATGGGGAAAAGCTTTACAACAGATCAGCTTTTATGGCTGGAACGCATCAAGTCACATCTGATTGCAAACCTCTCTATCGATAAAGAGGACTTCGATTATATTCCGGTGTTTGCCGATTATGGCGGATGGAATAAGGCCAACCGGATCTTTGAAGGCCAGCTTGTAACCTTAATAACAGAATTTAACAGGGCAGTTGCAGCATGAGCGATATTGTACAAAAACTATGGGGTTTTTGCCATACTTTAAGGCATGAAGGCATTGATTACGGCGATTATATTGAGCAAATCACTTACCTGCTGTTTCTGAAAATGGCTGATGAGAGAGGCATTGAAATGCCTGAAGCTTGTGGATGGCAATCCCTGAAAGAGCAGTCTGGCATAGAACTTACAGAGCATTATAGTGATGCATTGAGGACTCTTGGTAAGCAGGACGGTCTTCTTGGTGATATCTTTGCAGGTGCTCTCTCCCGTTTCCACAACCCTGTAAGCCTTAAAAAGATGATTACACTCATTGATGAAACCGAGTGGACAGGTCTTGACATCGATGTAAAGGCAATGGCTTTTGAAGGACTACTGGAAAAGGCTGCCAGTGAAGGTAAAAAGGGTGCAGGGCAGTATTTCACTCCACGTATAGTTATCCAGATGATAGTAAGGTGTATGAAGCCAGACCCACGCGCCAGCAGGGAGTTTGCTATAATGGACCCTGCATGTGGTACAGGTGGCTTTCTTGTATCTGCCTATGAGTGGCTTAAGGAGATCACCGCAGGAGGTGCAGTGGACCGTGACCTTGCTAAACGCATCCGTTACAGTACATATCACGGACAAGAGCTTGTGGAGCGTCCACGCAGGTTAGCTCTCATGAACCTGTATTTGCATGGGATTGAACCTGAGATCAAACTTGGTGACTCTATCTATGAGATACCGGATTCTAAAAGGTTTGATGTGGTGCTTACCAATCCTCCGTTTGGAACCAAAGGTGCAAACCAGTCTCCCGGACGTGAAGATTTTGTTGTTGAAACATCCAACAAGCAACTGAATTTCATTGAACATGTCATGACCATCTTGAAGCCCGGTGGCAGAGCAGCTATCGTAGTACCAGATAACGTGCTTTTTGCAGATCAGGCAGGAGAGGTTTTCAAGGTGCTCTGTGAAGACTGTGACTTACATACTGTCTTGAGATTGCCTGATGGTACTTTTACACCATATTCCCCCGGAACTAAAACAAATGTGATATTCTTCACCAAAGGCATTCCCACAGAGCATACCTGGGTATATGATTGCCGTACAAATGTTCCTAAAATCACAAAGAAAGATCGTCCACTTACCAAAGAACATTTTCAAGAGTTTGAGAGATGCTTTGGTGATGATCCTAACGGCAGGGCAAAACGTGAGGAAAAAGACTCACAGGATAATCGCTGGCACAAGTTCCACATTTCTGAACTTAAAGAGAGGAATTACAAAATTGATTCTCTCAAATGGCTAAGGGACGATTCCTTAGGAGATACTGATGATTTACTTGGGCCTGAAGAACTTGCTGCTGAAGCAATAGATGAACTTGAAGCAGCAGTTAGTGAGTTGAATGCAATTCTGGACCTAATGGGGAACGGTTATGCAACAGAAGAGTGAACTGCTGGAAGGGTGGATTTGGACAGAAGTAAAGAATCTTGGAATTCTGATTAATGGCGATAGAGGCAAAAACTATCCATCAAACAGACATTATGTTGACTCAGGAATACCTTTCATTAATGCTGGAAACCTCTTTAATGGTAAAGTATCAACTGAAAATTTGAACTTCATAAGTGATGAAAGATATAATTTACTTAACAGTGGAAAACTCATTGAAGGGGACATCATTTATTGCTTGAGAGGAACACTAGGTAAATGTGCAGTGTTCTCGGGTATGAAAAATGGGGCGATTGCATCTTCATTAGTAATTCTCAGACTTAACGAAGCAACAATTAATTCCTACATGTACTATTTTTTAACTAGCCCTTTTGGGAAAAAGTTAATCAAGACTTTTGACAACGGTACTGCTCAACCTAATTTATCTGCAAAGAGTTTATCCAGTTATCCTGTACCTCTCCCTCCCCTCCCCGAACAACACCGCATAGTCGCAGCAATCGAGGCACTGTTCGCCCGTCTAGATGCGACAAACGAGAGGCTTGACAAAGTGCCGGAAATCATGAAGGCTTTCAGGCAGGCTGTTCTAATGGCTGCTTGTGATGGGAGGCTGACGGAAGATTGGAGATTACATAATTCCGACATTGAAAGCGCAAAAACGATCTTAGAATATATCACTACGGATAAAAGCAAACTTTCAAAGAAAAAGCAAACAAAAGATGCAATTTGTGATGTCCCTTACGAATTACCAACTAATTGGTGTTGGACTTGTATAGACTTAATATCTGAATCAATGAAAAATGGTATTTACAAGCCACAGGAATTTTACTCAGACGATGGAATTGCGTGTCTGAGAATGTATAATATTGATAATGGAGCAATAGTTTGGAAAAACATCAAAAGGATGAATTTATCTTCAGAAGAAATAGCTGAATATCTTCTTGAGCCAGGAGATATCCTTGTGAATCGAGTAAACAGCAGAGAATTAGTTGGTAAAGCTGCACCTATTCCGAATGGTATTGAAGCTTGCATCTACGAAAGTAAAAACATTCGGTTAAGAGTCTTTAAGCAATATATCTTAAGCGAATACATTGGTTATTGGTTTCAAGTTTATGCACAAGGGTATTTCAATTTGAATGCACAGCAAACAGTCAATATGGCTTCTATTAATCAACAACAGTTAGCTTCCATGCCTCTTCCTTTTCCACCTCTTGCTGAACAAAAGGAAATTATTTTTAGGGTAAGTGCACTCTTTGCTTTTGCCGATTCCATTGAATCAAAAGTTATAGCAGCAAAAGAAAAAACAGATCAACTCAGGCAATCTATTCTTGCAAAGGCTTTTTCAGGAGAACTTGTGCCTACTGAGGCAGAGCTTGCCAGACAGGAAGACAGGGATTATGAGTCTGCTGAAATGCTGTTGGAGAGGATTAAAGTTGAGGGAGCGAGCATTAAGAAACAGAAAAAATAATCTGTCTCTTAGTTGTCTTCTGTGTCTGTCTCTTGTCTGTCGCTTGCATTTGTCTCTCATATCTCTTGGAATTGTCTCCTAGATATCGCACGAAGAGACAAAAGGAGACTACATGTCTCCATCAAAGTTAGCTATTTGCAACAAGTTTCTCCCACTTATCCAAACGTTCTTTATTATGAGCATTAAGAGTAAAAGGAGTATCTGCCTTTGCATTTTGTTTCATATAATGCAATGTTCCTTTTGAAAAACCTAGCTTTTTCCAATCGGAATAAGAAATACTGAGAATCTTCTGTCTTATGTCGCTTGTATCCTGTCTCTTTGTCTCATATTGTGGCTCTACAAAATCTGTCTCCTGTCGCTTACCAACCAAATACTGAGCCAATTCCCTAGTTTTCAAGAACATGACATAACTCCACATTGTCATATTGCCTTGATGATTAACTCTCTTGTTAAACCACAGGTTGATTTCTTCAGTTAGTTTCTTTGCACCAGTGGGTCTCAGGCGCAAGGAGTAACTTTCAGTTCTAATGAAATCTTTCTTCTCCATACGATCTTGTTCTATGAGACTCAAAACAGCGAGATCTACTAAGAACCTGAAAGGTTCTTGCAGGTCGTAAGCCAAACTATTCTTGCTAGTTGTCATTTCATGCAGAAAACCTACATGAGGATCTAGGCCCACAGCGTTAATGGCCCTTAGGCCCTCTGCCTCTAGCAAAGCATAGCCATAGTTAAGCATAGCGTTTACCACGTCCCCTGCGCCTGTGGCTCTCCGGCTCGAATCAATCCTCGATTCAAAATCGTATTTATCAGGAATGGCTTTTGAGAACTCGTTCCAGTATTTGTAGGCAACACCGCCCTCAACACCCATTATTTCCTTGATGGTCTTGGCTTTCTCTAGTTTCTCAAAGTCCTCTGCTAAATCATACTCGATTTCAGGATAGCGTTGTTTTAGGTAATCAAGTACTACAAGAGTTTTATCAAACTTAGCTTCAATGAAGTTCTTTGCGATTTTGACTCTTGCTTGCTCATCCTCAAAAGCATGATATTGAGCAAACTTTGTCTTGACATTAGTGCTCTCAGGTGGAAGCATTGTAGTCAATAATTTACCGTCCCAGTTGAGTATTGAAATCTGAACATTATGTTTTATCAGCCATCTTATAGCATCAAGCGTGAGATTTCCGTTCTGACCATAGATGATAATGCTATCAATGTCCATTCTCTTTGGAGAGTAAACATATTCTTCGGGAATTTCAGTTGTCGAGAATCTTCCATCCCTGACATGTAGTTTAGCGTTATTTACACGAATATCGATGCCATTCCCATTCAACAGTAAAAATCTCATTTAAGATCAGCCCCCGGAGTATTAACATTGCCATCAAGCACCGATATATCTATACCTTTTCTTGCCTGATGCCTTATTTGAGAAAGAACTTTAGCATTTTTGTGCTTACCTTTTTTTCTCAACTCAATTTCAAGATTAAAGAGCTTAGTTCTATTCTTCTCGATTAAGCTCGAAGCATATAGTTTATCATATTCATCCTTTACATCTGCAAAGTTTTCCATTGTCTTGGCATCTTCAATAAGTTGTTCAACTACAGCTTCATCATCGTACATGCAAAGTAAAGCAATAATATTCCCTCTAAGAACAGGACGTTGTTGAGACAGAGGTTGTATATTTTTCAAAAGTAATCTCAGCTTTGTAAGTAGTAAGTTGATGTCGCTTGGTTGGATATTTTTATCCACAATATAGTGATAAATAACTACTATTAGCTGATATGACAATTCAATGTCGTTTTCACTAAGGCTTTTAACCAGAATATCTAATTGCAGCGGTTCTAAAATGTAATAATTCTTATAAGTATCCATTTCCCCTAAAGCAGCCAGTTTATCTTCACAATCGCCATCTTCAAAGAGCTTAAAAACAGAATCAATATGCTTTTTTATTTCCGTATTCTCCTTTAGCATAAAGTACTTTTCACGATTATCTGTTGCATTGATCCCATATTTCTTGACTTGTTTAGCAGACAGTTTCTCTATGATTCCTGCACTTACCAAATCATCTAATCTTCTGCCAATGGTTTCTTTACTGTAGCCGCGCGAGTGAGCTTTTTCATATTTGTTTACAATGTCTTCTTTCTTTACAATTCCGTAACTAGAGACGTATTCCTTTAATTCTTCAATGAGAGTTTTGTCATTTTCATTTTTGCTCATACAAACACTGTCACTTTCTTATACATGTAGCTTAGACAAATAGTTGTTAAATAGTTATCAAGTATCAGATTATAGTTCTCAAACTAGAATAGTTGCATAGCAAATTCTGGTTTTTTATATGTCAAATATGATGTCACATTTGAATATAAATCATGCGGTAATTTCAGTTGTTGGTGAGAAAAATGCCACCAGTAAACAGATTAACAATAACACTGGCTCCCTATTACAGGGAGAAACTGGAATTGATGTCAGACTTCTTTGGATGTTCCCAGGCTGAGGTTGTAAGAATTGCCTTAATGAAGCTCTGGGAGGAAGAGAGATGAGCAGGCCAAGATTCTCTAAGGAGTATAGGACCTACGGTGAATGGCTCAAAGCTATTCCAAGAGATACCAGGTATGCAAAAGAGATCATCAGGAAACACAAGCTTGATCCTTCAGCTACACTTAGCACTCTCCGTAAAATGAGGGTATCGGATGTATCTCCAGCTCTGAAAGCGTATGCTATGCTTTCTCCTGAAGAGGCCGACATGAGAGCTAGAGCTCTTCTGGCATTAAGCAATCTAAGGAAAGGAAAGAACTTCACTTTAGCTGCAAAGGAGCAAGGAATCAGTGTAAAGGATGCTCTCAGACACCTTGGTAATGCTGTTTTTAAAAAGAGTGGCAAGTGGGTTGCCACAAAAACAGACAGCATTGAAAGGAATAGATGGATTTTCTCGAATGGTAAAAGAATCAGTGTTGTAGTCAATAGCTCAAGGGATGGATCTCTTATCAGCAGATATCTGAATGTTGTCAGGATTGCTCTGAATAAAACAGATAAAACTCTACTTGAACCTTTCAAAGATGTCAGGATAAAGGGAGTAGATGGTAAAGAATATCCACTTGAGACTGATCTTGACAAGTTATACGAGCTTAAGGAACAGATAGAGGATTCTGAATCATTGCCAGTATACGACAACAGAATCTGAACTTTTTGATAATTGAGGGTTAGGCTTGTCCAACGAAGATTTCATTTTACAGATAAAACAGCAAGCTAAGGATGAACAGCTTGTTAAAAATGGTATCTGTGAAATTTGTGGAGAAACCAACCCTTATGCACTGAAAATCTACGAAAATCACCATATTTCTACAAGAGCCTTTTCGAATGAAACAAGGGTTCTGTGTCTGAACTGTCATGCTGCTGTAACACATTTTCAGAATGAACTGCCACCCAAGTTTAGGTCAAGCAAATTACCTCTAGAGAAGAGACTAAACTACATTTTGCTTTCACATGCAGCATTAAGAAAACGTATGGATGAAGTTGAAATTGATCTTTTAAAACAAAGATGTGAGGCGATTGAATGAATAAAGTAGCTTTGCGAATATACCCTACGAAAAAAGAAACTAAAGAGAAAAAGAAGACTAATTTTAGATATGAGAAGGAAGTTCCTGAATTTACCAGAGTTCTTACTTTTGATACAGAAACAACGGCTGATGAATATCTTAACTTAAAATTTGGTTACTTTGATGTACATGAGAATGATGTTTTTCATTATGGTGGCCTCTTCTGGGATGAGAGACATGTTTCAGAGAAAGAATACAAGATACTAGAAAAATTCTCTGAAAAGCATAATATACGCTTGTTTTCTCTTGAAGAGTTTATCAAGCTCTTTTATCTGGAAGTCTATGAAAGAAAAGCTCTCTGTATTGGTTTTAATCTCAATTTTGATCTCTCAAGAATCATTCTTGATTATGGTCATGGAAGGTACTCAGGCAAAGATGGTTTTTCTTTTTTGCTTACTGAGGATACAACATACCCTAGAATACGCATAAAACATCTTACAGGGAGATCATACAATGTCGAGTTTACAAGAGCGAAGGGTAAGTACAGGAAGGAGAGAACGTTCAAAGGTCATTTTCTGGATATCTGTAATCTAGCATGCATTTTGACAGATAGCAAATCTCTTACTCTTGAAAAGGCATGTGAGATATTTGATACACCAATAAAGAAGCAAAAAACAAAGAAGCACGGTGTGATAACTCCAAAATATATTGCTTACAACATTACAGATGTAAAATCCACTTATGAGGTATTCAAAAAAGTAAGGCAGGAATATGAAAGATACCAGTTAAATATTTCAATGACTGATGTCTACTCTGCTGCTTCTCTTGGAAAACAAGCCCTCAAACAATGCAATATCACACCTTTCATGGATCAAAATCCTGATTTTCCTCCAGAGGTTCTTGGAAAAATAATGAGTGGATACTATGGAGGAAGATGTGAGTGCAGGATGAGAAAAACACCTACAAAGGTTACAGTGCTAGACTTTTTCAGTATGTACCCAACTGTAACACTACTTCTTGATATGTGGAAATTTGTTGTCGCAAAAAGTGTTCACCACACAGATGATACAGAAAATGTTCGTAGATTGATAGAGTCATTCACTTTAGAAGATGCACTAAATCCTGATATATGGAAGGACTTAGTTGTCCTTGTTGAAATTGAGCCTGAAGAAGATATTTTTCCAGTTAGATCAAAATATAGTGAAAAGGATGCGACCTTCAATATTGGAGTTAATAAAATAACATGGGATAAAAGACTGTTTTACTTCCTACCCGATGTTTTAGCCTCAAAGTTGTTTACAGGCAAATCTCCGAAGATAAAGAGAGCTATGAGGTTTATTCCAGAAGGCATTCAGGAGGATCTCAAGGAAACAGAGGTCTATGGAGTTCATGTAAATCCAAAAGAAGATAATCTTATCAAAGTCCTTGTTGAACGCAGGCAAGAGATTAAACAAAAAATGAAATCACTTCCTAGAGACTCACATGAATATGATGTTCTTGATGCACAGCAAAAGGCAGTTAAAATTCTTAATAATGCAACTACATACGGTATTTACATTGAAATGCATCCAAAAGATGAGGAAGATTTGACTGCATATAGCAATATTGATTATGAGACAAAAGGGATATTTGAAGAAACAGCAGCGTTTTTCAATCCAATTATCGGTGCATGCATTACAGCAGGATCACGTTTGTTAATTGCTATTGCTGAAAGGTATGTAATGGATAAAGGGGAAGTTCATGCATATATGGATACAGATTCAATTTTTGTTCCTCCATATCTTGCAGAGGAATTGAGCCACCTCTTTGATTCACTTAACCCTTATGACTTTGATAAGCCAATTCTGGAAATAGAGGATGGGATGGAAGATATCTGGTTCTATGGTATCAGTTCCAAAAGGTACTGTTTGTTTAGAAGAGAAGGAAACAAAATAGTCATTCCAGAAGGTAAGAAACTCTTCTATAAGCTACATGGTTTAGGACATATCACAAATCCGTTTAGTCTTGAATTGAAGGAAGGGGAACATTGGCACAAAAGATTTTGGGATGACATTCTCAAAGTTCATTTCCATCCTGAAGAGTTAATTGATGTATTGGAGACTTACGACTATTATGCAGTTATCTCCAACCTTACTGTATCAACTGGAAATATTCTGCTACGCTTCAAGAAAATGAACGAAGGCAAGGAATTTTCTGAACAAATCAAACCTTTCAATTTCATGCTTGTTGGAAGTGGTGCAACAGTCAATGAGAAAGGAGAGAGCATAAAACCCATTGCTCCTTTTAACAAAAACCCTCAGGTAGTAGTCGAGAAAAAATGTATAGACTCTTATACAGGAGATATTTGTCAGGGGAGACACCTCTGGAAGCCGTTAGCTGACGTGTTTCTTAGCTACATAAACCATCCAGAAGCCAAATTTGAAGGTGATATTGGTGTTCTACAAAGAAGAAATCTAAAGCCCACAGGATGCGTGTATGTAGGCAAGGAAGCCAATAAGATTGAGATGCAGGAGTTAGAAGGCATTCATGTTGAGATCTATCCGAACATAGAAGAAGTGAGGGAATTTGTAGACAATTTAACTCCTGATGAGGCCAGAAAAATTGGGATTAAACACAGGAGTTCATTAAAGCAATTGAAGGATAGGGTAAGAGAAGGTGACTTTAATATGAATACCAAGGAGATGAAGAAGGTGCTAAAAGCAATTTACTATTAATTTTCCATCTTTCCTTATTAGAAAAATATATAATTTAAGTAAGACAATGTTAAGCAATACTAAGAAAAAAGTGAAGTGATTGTAAATGGGTGAAACACTAGAATTTTTAGAAAGCATATGTGAAGGCTGCGAGCATTTTGAAAACTGTAGATGGGATTATAATCCTGAAGAATGCCCGCATGCAGATTTTAGTTAAATGGTCAATTAGGGATGTATAGTGCAGAAAAGGAAATATAGTTAATTAGAAGATAAAAGAATAATGTCGAAAAAAACCATAGGGGAACTTTTTGGAGAGAACGAAAAAATATTGTCTTCTCTAAACATTGGTTCAACTCTAAGCGATCTAAATAAAATGATGCTTCCATCTCATACTTCTTTATTTCAGGGTAGACAAAAGTCCGTAAAAAAGACAATCGCACAAATAAACGATTCAGACAACAGTGGCAATGCTGAGTCTATAGATGTTTGTGAAATATGCAATAAAAATATCAATAACTACATGTTTTTTTCTTTGAGAAAATATGAAGAAGTACAAGTTGGAAACCACTTGGAAGATAAGCTAATTGAATGTGATAATTTTTGCTCAGACTCATGCCTTAAAGAGTTTTCTGACAAACATGAAGAGACAATTGAAGAATATGAACTCTATGAAGTTAGAAGATGCTCTAGTTATTATGATTGCCTTGATCTTGGAAATATAAGAGGTATTTGCGAAAAGCAGGAACGTTTGGATTATGAACATGGCCTTCTATCACCTAAGTTGTATAATTTTTGTGAACCTGCCGATGCAGGAATCATCAAAGCATCAATAAATATAAAAAAACAATTAGATGAGGGATCAAAGCAAAATGCATTTCATTTCAAATTAACAGCCGCTATGACTGTATTAGTAATTCTCTTAACGATATTTAACACATACCTTATACTTGAAACAAATTATGAACAACAACTAGGCAATATAGATACAAAACTCGGTGCAATTAACAATAGCCTTTCATCTCTTAATGACCAAGCCAGCAATATTAGTTCTGATTTAGATTCAAATACTATTTTAGCTAGCAGTTATTTGCTAAATACTTTTGACAATACTAATCAATCGGTTGAATTCTCGAATAAAAGCTAAACTATCTGTTTAGAATTAATTCCATAAAATATCCGCATACGGATTTTAGTTAAATAAAGATTATTAGTACCTTATAGAAATAACACGATTTGTATCAACGTAAAAATTGAATTTTTGATTTGATACAAACCAAATTAGAACAGTTGCATAAGTGAATTTATTCACAATTTCTTTTTAATATAACAGTTTAAATGAATATATGGCTTATTTAAGGAACTGAAAACACAATTCTTGGGTTTGGAATAAAGTCGTCATTATCAGAATGAGAACCTTCTTCCCAGGATGCAAAAAAATCATCAATCCAACCTTCCCGCATTGAAAGAGTTAGATTAACAGGTCTTTCAGTCCTTGTCCATTGTGCAATTCGCTCCCAATCAAAGTCATCTACAAAAGAAATTTGTGAAGGTCTATCTTCATATTGCATTATTCCCCAAAAGATTTCTTCAATAATTGGGAATCGTCTTTTTTCTGCATTTTTGTTAAATGAAGCTTCTAAAAATTCACTGTTTAGCTGAGCTAATTCACACAAAAGACCACAATAATTTAAAGTATCATTCAAACCAATCATTGATTTGTTTGTTACGCAATCGATTCCGGTTGAAGGAAACTTGTATGAAAATAGTTCTCTAATAGCCTTTAAATAGTAAACCTTTTCTTGAAAATCATCTGCTATTTCCTTATTAATAGTACGTAATGAATCTGAAACTATTTTTATTGTTTTGTCATGTGTATATGTAAGAATAGAACCATCATTCCAACTGACATTTGGCAAAGTCATAAGATAAGATCTACTAGCAGTAAGAATTGAATAATATGATAGATAAGGTACAACAGTTTGTAAATTTCGGTCAATAGAATAATCTAGTGAGCTAGCTAATAAGTTTGTTGAAAGAATGAACTTGGCAGATAAGTAATTCCTTGCAATCCATTCAGAATTGAGTTGATCTGTCCATTTTTTTGTTTGTTTAGAGAATAAAGATTGAATTTTGCTAGCTTTTTTAGCAATGTCTTCTTCTTCAAAATGCATAAGTATATAGTGATAATCTAGATACCCGTGTGGTAACCCTGTATATTTAGTACTATCAAATGTCATAAAATCACCAAAAGCAATGTAAATACTCGTCAAAATCAAACTTTAACTTTAGAAACATCAAAAATAACATGCCTTTGTTTAAAATAGGTCAAATATATTAACTTTTTTATCACTCTATTTTTATTACATCTAAGATAAAAGACTTTAAAAAAATAGCGTACACTTTTTTAGCGTTGTATATATCCCCGCATATGGTTTTTGGGTTATAGTTAACAGCAAAAAACGGAACTGTTAACTTTAATTATTACTGTTCTGTTAATCTCAAAAGCATAAAAAACCGAACTCTTATCTTAAATTAATTCTGTTTAGGATTATAACAAAACATTTATACATAACTCTTTTAATTACTTATTATATGAAACATGGAAAAAGTGGCAAAATCAAGTTAAAATACAAGCTATCAAGATATGTAAATAATCCTAAATATCGTAATTACTTTAAAATTATCCCTATATTGTGCATATTGGCGATTATTTTTTTAAATTCAGGCAATGATGCCGGCTTTTCAACAGATCAATCTTTAAAAAATCAGCTTGTTTACTTTTTAACAGATTTCCAAAACAGTTTTAATTTTTCAGATACAACACAAGTTGTTACTACAATATTAATATTAATCGTAATTTGGACAGGCTATAATTATTGGCTTATGAATTATCGTATAATTCAAAAAAACAAAAAATTTACTGAGCAGATTTTGTTTGCAGCATCAATTGTCGTTTTTTCAAATCATATAATATATAATTCAGTGATTGGAGGAATGTTTGATTCTCTCATATTCTTTATTCTTCTTTATGTTGTTTTAGCTTCTACCTGGCTTATAGCAAAAATTGTAGATTCATTCAATTTAGAAAATGACTTGTATTGTTGGGGTTTGCGATTAATAGGGCTTGCATTGTTGTTCTTTGGATTTATACTGTTTAGTAGTGGAACTTTTGCTATGGCATTTAGTGACGCTACAAGTTCTAACATCTTTTGGATAGCTGGTATTTGTTTAATGCTTTTGGGTACGTTTAGTGAGTATCGTTCTTTCAGAAGACATGGGGTTTTTGTATATATGAGATAATTAGGGAGGTTTAGGAATGGGTTTGGCTGATAGAGATTACACTAATAGAGATAACACAAACAGAAATTATGGTGCTAAGATACAGTACACACAAAATGTATCAAACATAATTCAAAAATCTAGTTTGCTATGTGATTATTGTAAAAAAGAGATAGAGATTAAGTTAGTAACAGAAAAACAAACAAGGTCCAAAATTGAGAGAGGTTTAGTAATTGATGAAATTATCGAAGTAGTTGTTGAAAGACAAAATTCATTAATTTGTTCAACTTGTGGCGGTGCATTTTGTCCAGAATGTATTAAATCATACTATAAAGACAAAAATAGTTTTGTCTTAACGAACATTTGCAAGGGGTGTGAACAAAAATCTGAAGAAAAATTAAAAAAAGAATGCAGTCATAAATATCTGAAAAGTTTAATTAGAAGCGATGAATACTTTGACTACTTCGAAATAGAATGCATTTATTGTGGGAATAAAAAGGGAATAGCTGAACCAATTAAAAAAATCGGGCATGAACCAGAACCTAAACAAAAAGGAATACCACAAACAAAACCAAAATCCAAGAATAAAGGAATATCAAAGATTCTGAATTCTGTCAAAAGAACATTTAGATAAAAATATCTTATCAGCTTTCTTCCCACATTTCCAATCTTTCCCTTACATGCTTGTTCATTGTAAACGGTTTATCCCCTTTTGCATTTTGCTTCATGTAATGGAGAGTACCCTTTGAGAATCCCATATCTTTCCATTCTGTATAGCTGATAGCAAGAATCTTCTTCCTGATCTCATCAGTATCCTGCCTTTCAATAGTATATGAAGGAGTCGCAAAATCAATCTTCTTCGTTTTGCCATTGAGGAACTGAGCCAGCTCTCTTGTTTTGAGTAAAAGAACATAGCTCCACATCATTGATTTGTCTTGATAAGTTACACTTTTATTCATCCAAGTCTGGAACTCTTCTGTAAGTTTCTTAGCACCACTTGGTCTAACCCTGAGTGCATAATTATCAGTCCTGATGAAGTCCTTCTTCTCCATCCTATCTGTTTCAATAAGATTGATTACTGCCAGATCAACAAGGAATCTGAAAGGCTCTTGGAAATCATAGGCTAAACTGTTCTTACCTGTTGCCATCTCATGCAAAAAGCCTACATGAACATCCATTCCAACAGCATTAATGGCTCTCATACACTCAGCTTCAAGGAGTGCATAGCCATAATTCAACATGACAAGGAATTTATTGATTAACTCTGGATCAACAGAAGTTAGATTTTCCACAAGCAAATATAGCTAATATTCATCAAAAGAATACCGTTTTCCTTATCTATTAAGCTCTTAGTAGATTCTAGGGTGCTTAATAAGATAGCATAAGACTAAAAAAGAGGGAGTTATTCCCTCTATATCCTCTCATTAAGCTTCGGCCTCTTCCTCCATTTCGTAAAGTCTGGTGTAGTAGTCCGGGAATTCAACCAGGTGACCCAGAGCTATTTTACCAGTCAGCAGTGGATCATTATGTGTGACATCGGTTACTTTATCCACGCTGCCGTGTTCAAGTTCTATATCCATCCCTGCCCTGAACTGCTCGACATCAAACTTGTCCCATGTGATACCCAGTTGTTCGCCTATTGCCTGTGCTTCTTCAGTGGTGAACGTCTTCACAGTATCCATGGCGGGGTCGGTCACGACAGGTAGTTGCAGGTTCCCGGCTTCCCATTCTTCGTGTGCTTCCACTTCCATCGCTTCAAGCCTTGTATAATAATCCGGGAACTCATTCAGATGGGCGAGAGCAACCTTGCCGGTCTTGAGTTGATTGTCATAGGTCACGCTAGTAACCTTATATCGCTTTCCATGCTCCAGTTCGACATTCATGCCCTCTGTGAACTGTTCGAGATCAAATCCTTTGTCAATCGCTATATAGTTCCCGTCCCCCGTGGGTTCCCATGTTATGCCAAGCTTTTCACCAATCTTAAAAGCGTCTTCGGCAGTGACGCTGTTAGATGTCTTCCAGTCTTCGTACTCACTAGCAAAAGAAATAGTGGGTGATGCCATTACCAGAGCTATTAATGAACAGCATATCTTCATTGCTAACTTCATTCTGATTCCCCATGTTTACTTTCCCAAATGGTTATTAGAGCATTTTCGTGCTATAGAGAAACATATATTATCTTGCTTAATCATATATGGTATTTTGGAAATATCAATCTAGAATACTCCTTCATAAGCCAGAATCTGCATATGTTTATTTTAAGCGGCTTAAGAAAGGTTTCCGTTTATTCATTTCCTACAGTAAGGGCCGATATATCTTTCCGACAAAAGAGTTCAGAATAAACGATTTCTCAGCCTTGAGACCCTTCCAATAGCGTATTCCGGCTTGCAGAAGTCAACAAGGTTCTTTTCTCAATGCTCAATGAGTACTTGACAAGGTTATTTTCTTCAGGATCAATCGCGATTCCAAGCATTTTAACTTTGATTAGCTTTTTCTGAATGCCTTTTGCAACAAAAGTTTGTTAGAATTGTTTGCTATTCATGCTTACTTAATTACTTGCCTAAGATTTATAGAAAACATACTTCTTGATGAAAGTTGTGTGCCAAAGAAGAAAGTTTCTGCTGACGCAAAAGACTAAATAGTTGCATGTTTAAAAGGTGCCATTGGGAGTAAGTAAACCAAGCTTCAAACAGTTGGTTTCCAGCGGGGTGGTGGAATTAGTTGACAGAGAGAACTCTATGCACTTGCTTGATAGCATTCTTTGTAGTACTTGTTACTGTAACTCCGGTAACTTCCAAAACTGCAAATGAGTCGGCTCAGGCTATTGATCTTACTGTCAATCCTCCAAGTGGTACTCAAATAGACAAAAATCTGTCAGAGTATTACGGCATGCCGGTAGCAGAAGGCGCCAATGGTACTTTTTGGTATGTGGAGCAATCCTGGTACTCCTCCGAAGAGATAGTGAATCGACTGGTTAATACACAAAAACATAAGGTCTCCACATCTGATCAAAATACTTTCGGCAGCGATAAAAATTATCTGATCTCAATGCCGGTAAACTTTCTGGTTGTTGTGGCGTTCGTGTGCATAGCATATTACATTTCAAAAAGGATTATATAGAGGCTCCATGAACATATCCAGAAGGCTCACAGTCCTGATAATACTCAGTTTTATCGCTCTTACGTACTTTGAAAATGCTGCCCTGTCCGAATTAACTAACCTATACGTAGCAACTTTGCTAGCTTACATTATAGGAATAGTCCCAGCCACTTCAGGAAACATATTATTCCTGAAAATGGATGAATATATAGTCCCAATTCTTATATCCTTTGAATGTACAGGCCTCATGTTCATTTCAATTTTTTTATTGACAATGTTCGTACTGCCGGATATCAGATTAAAACACAGGCTTTTGTCCCTTCTGCTATTACCACTGATCTATCTTGCAAATATTGCAAGGATCATCATAGGAATCAGCTTAGGGACCTACACAGAAGACATACATCTGATGACCTTATTTCACGATACTGTGGGGCAGGTGATCCTGGTGATCTTCACAATAGTGACACTACTCTTGTTCCTTAGCACTTTTGGATACATTAAGTTAAAGAGGGGTTTGTAAATATGGCGAGTCTGGCACTAATTGCTTTTGCTTATATATTCACTTTTGAGACGATTATGTATCTCATCTGCTCTGTACGGCACTATACGAATTCATTTTATGGGAAATATGATGGTGATGCTTTTGTTTCAATCATTATACCCTGTTATAACGAAGAGCTTACTTTAAGCAATTGTGTAGAAAGTATGGTATCCCAGACCTATGATAAATATGAGATCATAATAGTTGATGACGGCAGTAAAGATAGGACACTTGAGGTCGCAAGATCTTTCCTCCGTTACAAGAATGTAGTGGTATTGACAAAACCAAATGGTGGAAAAGCCAGTGCTTTGAATTTTGGGACCAAGCATTCCAAAGGTAGTATTTTGGTTTGTGTAGACGCCGATTCAATATTTTTAAGTGATACTCTGTCAAAATTATTGAAACCATTCTCAGATCCTAAAACTGCCGCTGTCGCTGGTAATGTGAAAGTGGTGAACAGAAAAAAAGTTCTCTTAAAAAATCAGGCGCTTGAATATATTATCGGATTGAACTTACATCGGAGGATGTTCACAAACTTAAACTGCGTTCCGGTGATACCGGGTGCCATTGGAGCATTTAGAAAAGATGTGGTTTTGGAAGTAGGGGGCTATTCACTGGACACAGTTGTGGAGGACATGGACATAACTATGGCTATCAGTAAACGAGGGTACAAGATCGAGTATACCGGGGAAGCAATTGCGTACACAGAGGCACCTGAAAGTTATAAGGACTTTTACAAGCAAAGGTATAGATGGACTTATGGCACTTTTGAGATAGTAAATAAGTATAAGAACATCTTATTCAGCTACAAATCTGGCAAAGAACTAGGAATAGTGGGCCTGCCTTTTACAGTATATACGCTTTTTATGAATATTGCTCTCCTGTTCATATTCTTGTATCTGGTGATAAGAGTGGCCTTTTATGGCAATTCTCCTTACCTGTTAACCTTACTATCTACAATGCTGGTTATGCAGAATATACTGATCATGTACACTATTCTGATAGACCATGAAGATAAAAGACTGTACTTTTACTGGCCATTCCATATTGTACTGTACAGGCAAATAATCTGTCTCGTCACCTTAAATGCTTTTATAGATTACATAAGGGGGAAAAAGACCTCGTGGAACAAGATAAACAGGTTGGGCAAGAACGAACTCGATCTTCCTGATTTATAAATGAATTGGAAATAAGTAATGCGGTCAAAAAGAAGGAACACAAACAGATGAAGAAAAAGATTGCTTTAGTGGCAGTTGTCATTGTTTTATTTTTACTTATTATATCAGTATATACCTCTTCAGTAAGCGCAGATATAACATCCTTTAATCCGGCATCCGGCACCTACTATCCGGGAGATGCGGTTGTATCTTCTCTCAGTTTCAAGAATACCGGTACTGAGAATTGGACTTTCTGGGTAGGATACAGCGTTCAGGATGGTGCCGGAAAATGGCACAATATACCCTCTCGGTCGGTTACACTGACCCCCGGAGAGGTATCAGGCACACAAAACATGACATGGTACGTGCCGTCAGACTCGTTACTGACGACAGGCAGTTACAATGTAGTAATGGCTGTATGGAAGAATAAGCCTGAAGATGCAAGCGCTACTGAGCTGGCGCGTACTGAGCAGAAAAGTGCATTTGAGACTTTTAATTTCGTTGATGATTTTGAATCCTTTGACACGGATCGCTGGTCGAAATCATCTTTCAAGTTAGAGAGAACAGATTTCCAGCCAGCTAACATTAATGTCAGTAATGGTAACCTGAGGATCAAACTTACTGCAGGTACGCTCAGTGGCGGAGAGATCCAATCTGCGGATGTCTATCAGTATGGCACATACCGCATAATGATGAAGCTTCCAAATGCACCCTCTTCTATCACAGGCTTCTTCTTGTACATGGACCCGGATTATCATAATGAAATCGATATTGAGATATACAATGAGCCTGACGGCAATATATCGTTCACTACTTACGTAGATGGAAGAAAACAGCACATTGCTACTGAGAGTCTGGGTTTTGATCCAACGGCTGGTTTCCACGAATACAGATTCGATTTCTACCCGGGGAACCTGAGCTTCTATGTCGACGGCCAGCTGATGCAGAGATGGACAGATGAAACGACCACGAACTCCATGCACCTTCTGGTAAACGCATGGTATCCAAATTGGCTATCGGGCACGGCAGCAACATCCGACCAATACCTTCTCGTGGACTGGATCAGACATTAACAACGAACTTGTTTCAAAACTCAGTTTATTATCGGTCCACTTATCTCCTGAACTTGCTTATTATTTAGCGCTGTTAATGGGATTAGTATTGATATATTTAGAAGATATACTTAAACAAATACATAAAATTAATTGATAATGTTAATATATTTGGAAATCTGAGTTGTTACTATAATTTCGTATCTGTCTGTTAAGGTTGGCAAGGCCTCACTACCTCTTTTTTTGAATGCGATGATTCTTGGCATGTCCTGCCTTATGAAAGTGATCTCTATAGACTTGGATGAAACTGTTAATGTTAGGTGGTACGAAAATGAGAGTTGAACAAAATATACTGACAAGTTTTGAATGGCTTTGCTATTAATGACTGTGGGAACTGCCATTGCTATAGAGGCACCAGCAGAAGAATGGAACATAACTTTTGGCGGTCCAGGAAATTCTAATATTTTCAATTCTGTCCAGGAAACATCAGATGGTGGATATGTACTCGCAGGTCATACAAATTCTTTTGGTGAAGGCGAATGGGATGCCTGGTTGATCAAAACCAGTGAAACAGGAGACGAACAATGGAACAAGACGTTCGGTGATATAGATTATGACCGGGCTTATTCCGTTCAGCAGACAATAGACGGAGGATTCATACTATCTGGTTACACAACTTTTGCAGACTCTGGGGATAAAGAGGCTTGGTTGATCAAAATCTTAAATACTACCCGATCTATATTTTAGATTATAAGAATGGTTGGGGATGATATGTGTGGATTTCGAAAATCGGATAAAGATAACTTTATTCTCGATAACAATACTTCTTGTGGTTCTGGTCCAGATCGTTTTCCTTATTCAGGGAAATTGGTTTAGTCTGATCCTCTCTGTGCTTACTCTACTACTGATTTTTCTGCCTAGTGTTCTCAACAGAAGGATATCTGTAGATTACCCTGATTTTATCGTAACGCAGATAGTTATCTACCTTTACATGTCTGCAATATTAGGGAGCCTTATAGGCTATTTTGAAAAATACTGGTGGTGGGACCTCTTTGTACATCTCCTTTTAGGCCTCGTTGTTGGCTCCATCGGTTTCTTGCTTGTCCTTGAACTGACTAAGCACAGGCCTCAATCCGCCAGACTCAGTCCCGGTATGGTAGCGATCTTTGCATTTGCTTTTTCTGTGGCAATCGGAACCTTATGGGAAATAACTGAATTCACTGTCGACTACTTATTTGGAACAGAATTACAGCTCTCAAGCCTGACAGACACAATGGCAGACCTTGTTGCCGATACAGTCGGAGCATTGATCATCTCTCTTACAGGATTGTTTTATCTTAGGTATCCAAGGGATAATTTAGTAAAACAGTTCGTAGAGAAGCAAAAGAAGCTAAAGAAGAGCATCGATAATGCTGTAGAAGGATTCAATGCATGATTGATCAGACATATTTTTCCAGGTCTGCTTTCACTTTTGTACTTCTTCCTGTCCATACTTCATATCCATACTCCTCTTTAGTTCCGGGTCGGTCGCAACCAGGTAAATCCCTGGCCTGATCCCTGCTTCATTCCGCGTTTTAGAGGCACAGTTATTTGAAAACCTGTCGAGCGAATAACTTTCTTCCAGGTGAAGAAACTTACAGGCACCGTTAAGGGCATCCTTAATTGCCTGCCTGTTCATCAAAAGGACGTGGGAGATCGTGTGAGGCGGTGAAGGGGAAAGATAAGAAAATGCAGGGAGCGAGGTGCGTTTCTCCGGATTGGTCCTGGCTCTGCGTAATTTAGAAATACCGCGTCAGGAATTACTTCCCTATATCCTCCCCTCTTTGGTGGCAGTCATCATTATACCGCCAAAATCCGAAATAGGCTTGACGATTGGATTCTTTGAGAGTGGATCCTTTCAGAAGCAAAGTTCCTTTTAAAAGGGCTTGAAGATACGTAAGATAATGAAATTAAAAGATTGGTATTTTCGGACCAGGTCAAATCTCAGTTATTTGTACTGACATTTTTAAGTAATGTTCAGAAAACTCTTTTGCCCACCGGACAGCACCCGGGCTTTTGCAAAGAACATGCCTGTTGTCAAACTCTCCGGTGCTCTTCAGGGGACTTATCATAACACTGGCCTCATTGAACACGAAGGCCAGAAAATTCATTTTCTTCGGATATACATAGAACTTGGTTAGCTTATGGCTTATTATTTTATGTATATCTTCGTAACTATCAGCTTTTAATTTGTCAAACAGGCTCTGAGAAACGATTACATGCATCTCTACGCCGCTGGATAACAATTCTTCGAATATCACTGGAAAGTTCGGATAGAAGAAACTGGTGATCGAGAACTGGAATTTTTGCTGTTTTGTCATTTGATTGAATTCATAATGAGCCTCATATATCTTCTCAGTAGACGGGCTCATGATAGCACATGGTGTAAGCTCATCCATTCTCTCTAAGAGACCAGGTGGAATGAAACTGATATCATGGGTTCCCCAATAATCAATATCAACATCAAGCGCCTCTGTAGTGTGAACGAGAGGGGCCATCTTATCGACAATTGACTTGCCTATAGGTGTCAGTTCATAAACGTCCTTTTCGTGAGAAACAAGATTATGCTCTTCAAGTACCCTTATTTGAGGAAGCAATGATTGTCGGTTTGTTTTTAATGATGTGAGCAAATCCTCCATCTCTCTTGCCCCATCTTGTAACAGCAGAAGAGTACTCTTTCTCTTATCTGACATAAAGATGACATCAAGTAGAGGCTTTTTCATAGGATATGTTCCTCTCTGACAAATCTAAATTTCATTTAACCTCTCACTTCCACAGTGTTAAATTGTGTGCCCACTGTTATTTATACTGATTTAATCTGAGTACTTATAAATAATCCGAAGTTCCAGCACCGTTCATTTTAAACAATGGCCGGCATCCTTTCATATATCTCGCCTCTCCCTTAAGTAAATAATTGTGAATGGCTTATCAGTCTGGTACCCTTCTTCAAACAAAAAGAGATATAGATAAAAGCTGCATGTTTTTTTCAATATTGGCCTGCATTTGAATATCTCTTCATAGTCCATATGACGTATCCAAGAACCGACTCATATCTAATCAAAAAAGTGATTAGCCTTAACTTTTTGCCGGTGGTTTATATCCCAATCCCGATGCTTTCTTCATGGCTTCAATGCCCTCATTTACCGATAGCAACGGGGTAGTCTTGAACACCCTTACAGCACCTCCGCCCATGACAGCCATTGAGAGAGCTAATTCGCTCACATTATCAGGCAGTGATGCGATTTCTACCACATCATAATCACCAAGTGCTAACCAGTAACCCTTAAGTTTCCCTCCAAGGCTTTCAATTAAGGAAGATGCTACTTCTTCACGATTTTGAGGATTTGTTACTAATGTTGCTACTGCCTCAGGCGTAAATGATATTTGGAGTAAATAATCTGGCATTTGTTTCCCTCCCACTTGATTACCTCAATTTAACATTCGAAGTGATACCACTTATACCTATCTGCTAAATTTGAAGTACCGGAGGGGGGTCATAGAAATGAGTTTAATTGCAAGCAGGGATAACAGGCGTTAAATTTATCGTTGATTCGTTTACTAACTCGTATTATAAGAAGATGCCAAATTTTTTTGATACATATACATGTATGTTTGCTTTATGGCACTTGTAATGACCGCGTACAACATAACATTCCATCAGGGATTTTCTGCAGATATGATCAAAGTGACCTGGCTAAGAGAGACCTACCTTTGACATGGGCTTATGATCTTGCTGCTAATGCTGCATTTGCATATCCTCTGATAGTACTTTTCGCAGGTCAGCTTGTTGGTTTCGTATTCCGGGAAATATTCCCGGAAGGTTCTCTAGTTGATGCCGTGACCTGATTTTCTCAACCTAAAGCCCTTTTTTCATTTTATTGTAATATCTGCTCCTGGGCTACAGTTAACAGGAAAACGGAGCCTTATTAAGAGCCCCTTGGAAAAAAGAATAATGGACCTGCTTTTATTATCCACTTACATGCGATGCTTCCGTGCATACCGGACGATGAGTGCCGAAGCCACGACCGCTGAGAGCGTTATTAGTGCTCCTCCCCAGTATGCAGACTGCATAGCTTCAATTACGCTGAAGGACCACAGGAGAGCAAAGACCGCGCCCACGAGGATGTTTAACCGCCGGTTCAGCGGGTCTTTCAGGGTAAGGGACAGGAAAGCCATAACCATTGGAACCAGGATCAGGATTGAAAAGAATAGTATCATGCCAGGGCTTATTCTCTGCCCTTCCGCTTCTCCCGCCATTAATTGTGCTATAACCCCAGGTTCCATAAGAACTATTATCTGATGGGCTAAAAAGGCAATAGATGCAAGCAGCCAGAGTACTGAGGTCCTTATCTTCCAATCTTCCAAAACCTACACCTCCTTTAGGATATGTTAAAGTGAATTTATCTGATGCTATTCATTAATTTATTATTGTGTTATTCTGGTATTTGGTTTATGTGATGTTCCTCACTCCGAAAAGTTTGAGATCGTCAGATTTCAGCTATAGGAGTAGAATCCTCCAGACAATATTCAAAAAAGGCTTTCCCCCAGTTCACGGCATTGATGCCACTGCATAGGAGGTATCTGTTATCATAATCCCCGTTCTTCTTAAACAGGCCCATCAACAGATGGAAATCATCAACTACCAAGAATAAGAAATCCATTTTCCTATTGTACATAAAAAGATGCAAATGCTTACTCTTCATGAATTCTTCAAAATCTGCACGATGAGAGGTTTTTATCTTGTCAAGCACTTCCCGGGGAATAATGAAATATAAATTAACACCGTTTCCAAGCATCTCAGAAAACGACTCCTGGTAGTTAGGGTAAAGAAACGGAGTAACCACATATATGAAGGTAGGCAGTTTGCTGTTCCTTTGAAATGACTTGTGGATCTCGTACATCTCTGTGACTGAAGGGCTCACTATATCACAGTCCTTCATTGCAGTAATCGATCCTGATAGGTCCGGGGAGAGAAAATCAATTTTATGTGTTCCCCAGTACTCAACATCAGAACCGAAAGTCTCAACAGTGCCAACCAAAGGAGCGATTTGATCGGCAACCATTTTTCCCAGGGTTGTCAATTCATATGTGTCCTGAGAGTGTGATACCAGGTAGTGTTCTTCAAGCATTCTTATTTGTGAAAGCAGTGCATTTCTTGTTGTGTTCAGAATACTCAGGAGATCTTGCATTTCCTTTGCTCCATCCCTTAACAGCAAGATCACCTGTTTTCTCTTCTCTGAAGCAAACAGCACATCAAGTAACGGTTTCTTCATACCGCACATCCCTCACAGTATTATTTGTATGGTTACTCCTAGTTATACTAATTTAATTTGAATGCTTATAAATAATACAAAGTCAGACTCCGTAGAAATGTTCATGAACCATATACCCTCTAAAATTAATCACAAAGAGTATCGAGCCCGCAAACCGTTATTTCTATTATCTGTAAACCAAGAACTTCTGGAGATTATACTTTATTTACCCTTTCCCCATGGAAAAGTTCTGGACGGACAGATTATTTAGGAAAAAAGGCATTATCTGAATAATTCCCGGTCCTGAGCTCCCTGGAAAGAAGGCCTGCTATTTTTGGAACAAGTTTAAATGGTACAGCTACCGCGCTGAGCTGGCTTACAGTGCCTGTTATTATCATGTCTATCTCCGGACAGTAGAATAACCATGCGCTGGAAACCCCTGTGTGTCCACGAAGTTCCGGGAATGACCGGAAGAAAGAAAATGGCGGAGGGACTTTAAAGCGCATTATCCCCAGACCATACTCAATGGGCCATCCGGGAGCTACGGGGCTGAGCATTAAGCCAAACCTGTTCCAGTCACTCTGCATCAGCTCAGTAGTGCCTGGATCGTCAAAGAAATCTCCCCTGATAAGTGCTCTCATAAAAATTATAAGTTCATCTGCTGTGCTGATCAGATCCCGGGCAGATTCAAGGGCATATGGAAGATCCAGGCTCTGGTCTTTGTACCAGATACTAGCAGCTATAGGAAATCTTTTGTAAGCTGATGCTGAGGGAAAATAGGTCCTTTTCAGATTCAGTGGCCTGCAGAACATCTCTTCAAAAACATGGTGAACAGGTTTTCCGGTAACATTCTCAATTATAGCAATAAGCAGCTGGAAGTTTGTGTCAGAATAGCGGGACTTCCTTCCTTTCACATCCATTGGCTGGGGCCTGAAGAGAGGATGGTTCACATTCCTGACAAGTTGTATGCTGTCTTCGATAGACCATGAGCGGTCACCATCTTCAAGAATGCTGTTCCACAGGAGTTTCTCGCCTTTTTGATGGATCTCAAGATAATCGGGAATACCTGAAGAGTGGCTTAACAAATGCAGCAGGGTTATCTTATCGCTGTGATCCACACCATCTTTTGTTCTATTAAGCCCTTCTGTTAAATTTCGGGGCAAATATGATGTCATTTTCTCATAGATACTAAGGTGTCCCTGCTCATGAAGTTTAAGCACTGCTGATGCTATATAGAGCTTAGTGACACTGGCTATCCAGAAAGGTGTGTTTGTCCTCATGGGTGTTCCATCGGGATGCGCTATTCCTATTGCACCAGACCAGCGAAAGGATCCATCGATGCTCTCAACTGCAAGAACAGCATGATTGACATCTCGCACCTTAGCCATACTATTCAGTACCTCCTGCAGTTTCTCTGCTATACCTTCATGAGCAATATTAGCTCTGTATGGCTCGTTCTGGTCAGTTGGTCCCATATGAATGCCTGAATAAATGTGAACACACAAGACAATGATATTTACTTATATTGCTTATCAGTATAATGGAATTACCATACCTTGTTATCGTGGGTGTTATTGCCACCTCTATCTATTTTATTCTTTAAATGTTTTTTTCTCTTGAAAGATTTCTCTCTTAACTACGTAGGAATCTTCAATACTCTGGAAAGAATGTCAATTCGAAGTTATTTGAAAGGTAATATCCGGGTTGGTTTTTTTGTCAAAACAAAGGCTTATTCACCTTGAATTTTTTATGTAGTGGAAATGTATAATATATAGGTTTTCATAAGGTGAACCGGGCCAAATTTAAAGGAGTCATAACATTCTATTGATTAGGTATAAGCACTAACAAGCATATATTATTCTTAATGCCATATCAGATTGTAACGGCTTAAGAGGATGGAAAGCAAATGAAAAAACAGATACTTGATATAGTATTTGCATCAGAGAAAAGAAAAGGCACTCTTCTGCTTTTACGCGAGAGGCCCCGGGAAATGGCTTTTCTTCTCAGTTCTCTGGATACACCGAGGACTGCTTTACTTCCTCAGATAAGGGTGCTTGAAGAGCATCATCTTGTTTCTCACGAAAAGGACACTTATGAGCTGACACCTATTGGAAACCTCATAGTTGACGGGATGACGCCTGTACTGGACACAGTTAATATCCTTGACACTGATATTGACTACTGGGGAACGCACAGGCTTGATTTCATTCCGGCTGGTCTCTTAAGGAGAATTAATGAAATAAGAAGCTGTGCCATCGTAGAACCTTGCGTTACTGAGCTATTCGAGCTCAACAGGAAATATATTAATGACGCTTACAGATCAATGTCCCTCCATACAGTTACCACGCTCTTGCATCCCCAGTTCAAGGATATTTATCTCGACCTGGTCGAGCACGGAGTGGACATCCAGCTTATCCTTTCCTACGGGCTCTTCCGGAAGACCAGAGCAGAGAATCATGCTGATCTAAAGCAGCTGATAACTAATGATAAGATCAGGGTCTTTGTATATAACAAGCCAATGAAGCTTATCAGTTTTTCATCGAATGATAACTCCCTGCTTCTTAGATTACTGACAGTAAGTGGTGAATATGACGGTAAGCAGCTGATCCTGGAGGGACCGAATGCCGTCAACTGGGGAAAAGAGTTATTCGATCATTACCTGAAAGGATCTATACAGGTAACTGAAGAATCAATGGATTCCTCTTTTTGACAATACGTCTTATGCTTTCAATATCCTTTAATAAGCCATATATCTGCTATCCCGGAATTTCATTCAGATCATTTCGGGCCTGGAGATTTCAGTGAGACCCGGAAATCCCAGTTCAATTTGTTCTTATTTACAGGTACGAAATTACACCTGACCATTGCTTCCTTAAACTGCTTATTTGTGATGAAGAAGCCCTCTGGTGCCTGTTCGAACAAGACCTTAAGTGCATAACTGGTGTAGTTCTTATTTGGACCTTTCTGCGGAAGTATGTTTAGCAGTATCCAGTTATCCAGAGTCTTTCTTTCAATGTCGCTCAATTCGTATTCACTCATTTTGCTCGCTCCTGTATCTCATGGTTCACCATTAAAGTACCGTTGAAGTACCTCTGGACCATATCTTGCTTTTCTTTGCTTTTAACATATGCATTCATAAGGGGAGGTGATTCGTCCCTTCAAACCATTTCCTAGAAGTATCGATGCACTATACTCTTTCAATATAAAATGTCATCTGCGTTTGGCATCAGCTTTTATCCCAACTGCTAACCATTGCTCCCCCGGTTTACGTCTTCTCAGGCCAGGTGACCACCTGCGGCCTTATCCATTTCCAAGCAACGTAAAGATCAATCAGCCGATGTTCTGCAGTGCTTTTTCCAGACCGGCTGCGTTGTGCGTGGCATATGCGTTGAGATCATTGTTAAAATATGCGAAGACAAATCTGCAGTTGAGATCTTCCATCTGTTGAGCATAAGCGGCGATCTCATCTTCCGTATAAACTGTTGAGTAGTTCTGGCCATGAAAACGAAAATATGCAGTATCTCCGGTCACTACTACATCATCCGGCATGCTCAGGCCTGCCACGGTACAGAATACAGCACCCTTTTCTTCAAACATCCTGTAAACCCTTTCATCCCACCACGAGCTGTGACGGAATTCCACTACGTTTTTACTTCTCCGGTCCGGATGGTCAAGGAAAATGCCAATTCTCTCCAGGTTCCTTTCATTACACTCAAATGACGGGGGAGCCTGAAATAGAAAGCAGCCCGTCTTGTCCCCAAGGCCGGCTGTCAGGCTGTAGAACTCATCAAGATCTCCTTCAGGGTCCTTGAAGCGTTTAATGTGGGTGATAGTCCGGGGAGCCTTCAGGGTATACTTAAATTCAGCCGGTGCCCGCTCATACCATTTTTTAATGGTGTCTCGCTTTGGCCAGTGATAGAATGAGTAGTTTATCTCCACGGTGTCAAAATGCTTGCAATAGTAGTCGAACCAATCCTTCTTCCTTATATGCTCCGGATAAAACCTGCCTCTCCAGTGCCTGTAATCCCATCCCGAGGTACCTATATGGTATTTCTTCATCCGGTTATAATTATGCTGTGTCCCTATACTTACCTTTACGCTCTCGTTCGGAAACCGGACGCAGATCCGCTTCAAACAGTGCCGATTGCCCTCTCCTCCAAGCAGTTAATGGGGAATCTCATGGGATTACTGCAATTGCGTCGATCTCAACAAGCCAGTCCGGATTGCCAAGCCCGGCAACGAACAGAACGGTGATAACCGGAGAGTGCCGGAGGTAACCCCATTTACTTTGGAAAGCCAGGAATCCCTCCTGAGGATTCTGCCCTTGAAGAAGATAGATATTGAATTTAACAATGCTCTCTATATTTGCGCCTGCATCCCTGAGTATCTTTTCTATATTATCCAGTACCTGTCCAGTCTGCTCCTTAAGGTTGTCCTTACCTACAAGACGGCCTTTCCCATCTACAGCATTCTGTCCGCCGATGTATAATGTAGTGCGGTTTCCGGTGACGGATATAGCATGCGAGTATCCCTGTGGTGCTGCCATATCGGAGGGATTTATGTAATTTATTTCAGCCATACACATAGCTTATTTTTACAGGTATTTAAAGATTGAACTATCTCTTATCACAAGAATCCCTAGCGGTCCCTGATTCTGAATGATCCTTGGAATAACAGGTGATAACTATATGTTTTTGAAGGAAGGATTGAATATGGAATAAAGAGTACAAAAGGCTTTTTGCTTCTTTACTGAAAGGGGATAAATGTTGAGAATGTGGAATGTAGATCCAAAATTATTGTGCCGGAAGCATTTACTTGGGGAACACCTGGAAATGCACATGTTCATTAACGCGATACTTGAAAACAGATCGATAGCAGGTTATCTGGCTAATGGCCTGGTCGAGCCGGAAAGGATAGTCAAGCGCCACAATGAACTCGCACGGGAAATGCAAAACCGGGGATATCACCACAGATCCGATGTATCTGAGGAAGATGCCCGGATTGTTGAAGAGTACTCGGCCGGGAATGAGCATTCAGGCCATGTGAACGTTGAGCGTAGCATACGTGACCTGCTGGCAAGATGCAGCGAATGTGCTCAAAGAATGAATGTTTATGGACCCTGGGGATCAGGGGAAAAGTGAACGCACCAATTTTTATATATTAAAATTTTATATGTACGCATTAAGTGTAAATTGTATGTCCGGAAGTGTATTACTATAAGAACAATGGTCCTAATATCACTGCTTCTGCTGATAATGCCAGCTGGTGCAAGTTCTGGTGAGAACGGTATTGATTACGACTCCTACAGGAACAGCTGGGATTTGCTGAAGGAAAATAAAGACGACTGGGTGTGCGTGGACCATGCAGTGAACTACTCAAGGCACAATCCAGGGTGGGGGATGGTCATTCTCTCTCCGTCGCCGCGTTTTAGTGTCCAGCCCCATATGACCAATTACATGATCGACGACAACAGGCTTCTGATACATGAAGCGCAGGTGGACATCACATATGAGATACCGATCGTGGACGGGCCCATGACAGTACCCTACTACAAGGACTTCCCGGGCATTTTCTCCAGACAATGGGAAGGTGAAACATACTTCCATTTCATCCCGGATGAAGCGGGCGTTATAAGGGTATATACGATATTAAAGGACAACCGTAATGAGTTCTTTGATTATACATATGAGGCTCAGGAAAATCTTACAAACGGTATTGCAGGATATGAAGACCGCACTGCTTTTGTGTTATCTGAAAACCTTTCCGGCAATACAACTGGCATTACAGCCATGCCAGACGACATAACAGATAACATAAGCGATAATCGCACTGATGACAGCACTGCCGATGACCGCCCTGGGAAAAACGAGGAGCCTGCAGGCTATGCCGCAAAGTTCATCCGGGCGATAAGGTCGCTCATAGGTACATTTAAATAAGCTTCATTTGCCACAGACTGCCTCTCATTTATTGCTTTCTCTTTTTAACGGGTTTTCAGGGAGCCTGTATTTCCGTAACAGGACAAGACCTTTCAGGTGGATTGCAAAGAAGCTTCTTCCCCATGAATGTTTTCCTTATACTTCTTTTAGGAATTAGTCACAAATAATATATATTAAAACATCAGTATTAGGTTGCCTTTTACCTTTATAAATGGCAGCAACATCTAAAATTAACCGATATGAAAGGAGAAACTTCAATGCCTCAAAAAGAAGAAAGAGTGTTCACTTCCTCGCCACTGCCTCCCGTATTACATGGATTCAGACTGGGATACGCAAAAAAGGCTGGCAGCTCACAGGCAATTCCGGGTGATCATGCATCCGGTACAGAATGATAGTGTGCTTTTTACAGGCCTTGGGACCGGTCAAGGATATCGGGCATGATCTCACTATTTAAACAAATCCAAGACCGTGAGGATCTTTCTGATGAATTTGCCCGCAGCCCTTAAACATGCCCTGATCGAAGCAACAATTTATGCTTTCACTGAAAGCGATCCGTCGTCCAGGATCAGCGAAAAGCCCCTCACTTTCGTGATCCCTGTGGCCGGTATCCGGGCAGATACGGAAGTATTTGGCATCACCGAATCCGACATATGCGCTACGGTTGCCGAGAATTCAGGTTCTTTGTCGTACTCCGGAAACTCCGGCTCTATACAGTTCGTTCCTCCTTTTAGCAGGAAATGCAGGCTCTACGACACTCTCCTTGAGAGCATCGAGGCCAGCACATCGATGGATCCAAAAGCCACTGTTGCTTATGACCCCTCAATAAGGGAAGGACTCCTCTACCACTTCTTCAGGGGTTCCACTGTCCTCATGGTCCCGGAAAGCGTGTCCGGCCTGTCCCAGCTCCAGTTCGCCTTAATGGCCCCCGGAAGCAGGCTCCGGGCGATCATGGACGGGACCGGCGGCTGGGCCTATGTGTTCCCAAAGTACATCATGCGTTCTGAAGAGTGTGGAAAAATGCCAGCCCGGGATACCAATGTCCAGCAGGTGCTTGCAAGCTACCTTGAGGACATGTTTCCCGGAGAAGCCTGAAGATACGCACTTTCTCCGGGTATGCAATCCCGGACTCGTCTTGCTCTTGCGTCCGGGTGAACTCCTGTTCATCTTCTCACTAAGTAAACAGCCGACAATAGTCCTGCCATCGCAAGAAGAGCACCGAATGCTGGAGACTGTTGCTCCGGGGCGGGGTCACTTCCCGTTTCTTCGCTGGTTTCCTGCTCCGGGCTGTCCGCAGGGTCAGTTATGTTTGCCTCTGCCTCCGGGGAATTATCCGATGTTACCCGGGGGTGATCGGCAGGATCTCCAGGGAAGGTCAGGGCATTGATCTCCTCCAGATTGGTAAAACCATCCCCGTCAGAATCGACTGCTTCAATTGATCCAAAGTCCCTGCCACTTTCTGCATATGCCAGGCCGTAAAGGTTCCTGGGGCCTCCGCCGTTTGGATCAAGGTGACAGTTAAGACATGCGTCAAGTCTTGTGCCTTCTATGTCATATTGTTGCCTGTAAGCTTCCAGATATGCAGGTCGTGCTGTTGCAATAGGTAAGACAAGCAACACTATCATCACTAATAGAACTGCTGCAATTAGATCCTTGTTCATATTTACCTCCCACTCAGTAAACTAAATAAGTGGTTATCTGCTATGTCTTTATAAACATTGTTATTTGCCCTTTCTAGGAGATGAACGGGAAATAGATAGCTTGCTGGTCTTGATAAAAATAGTCAGATATCTCTTACTGGAGCAGATTCCTTCAGATAGTGCTCATAAAGTTCTTTTCCCCATTCCAGAGCATCCCGGGTACTGCAGAGTACATATTTACTGTCAACACGGCCATCTTTACTGAACAGGTTAATGATAATGTGGTAATCATCAAATGTAAAGAAAAGGAAATCTATGTCCCTGTTGCAGACATATAGGTTAAAATGACCGGATAGGATATAGTTCCTGAAATCCTCTGCATGCTGGGCTCTTATCTTCCCTAGCAGCTCTTTGGATACAATGTAATAAAAAGTGACATTAGCATCTATCAGCTCGGTGAATATGGCCTTGTGATCGGGATAAAGGAAATTGGTGACCTTATATATTGATTGTGTGGTTTTATCCCGGTGGAAGCTTTTGTGAATCGAGTACAATTCTGTGACAGATGGACTTATTATCCTGTACTCTTTCAGGTCCCTCAGTCTTTTCAAAAGATGGGGAGGAATGAAATCAATATTGTGAGTCCCCCAGTATTCCTCCGCTTGGTCAAAGACCCCGATTGTACTGACTAAAAGTGACATGTCCTCTATAAGCAGTTTTCCAATGGGGGTCAATTCATAGCAGTGGTCATGATGAGATAACAGGTGATGTTCTTCCAGTATCTTTATCTGGGGAAGCAAAGCCTGTCTCGTTGTATCCAGGACTTCAAGGAAGGTCTCCATGCTCTTTTTTCCATCCTTCAGCAATAAAAGGACATTTTTTCTCTTCTCTGAAGCAAACACCACATCAAGCAAGCCATTTTTCATTTGCCGCACATCCTACCCCAGTATCGTATGCTAATCTGCCGGACAATATAGGGACTTGCACTGTACTATAAATAGTACACTGAAATGGACAGTGGACATTAAAAAATATTCTGGTACAAAGTACACGTAATGACTCTGGCTTAGACCCGTCATCAGGTATCCTTTCCGTAAAAACAGCGTGCTTCAAGATAAACCTTGTTAGCTTACTGACCTCCCGGAAGATAATTCCTATCAGGGCGAAAGCACAAATGCTAAGTACAAGTTAGTCATGCTTTGTAAAAACCGTTGAACTGAATTCCTGCCCCTGGATTCGTTCCTCTCAATTGCCACACTCTGCATTTCTTTTCTGGAGGGCCTGAAACAGGACAGATATATACATGTCCTGCCTGTAAGGGCTTCAAAACAGGCCGGCTTCTTCACTGTAATGATTGAACTGCCAGGTGACACCGAACTTGTCTGTCACGGCACCATACAGTTTACTCCAGAAGGTTTCCTGCAGATCCATGACTACAGTGCCTGCAGGCTTGAGCTTACTGAACATGGATCTTATCCTGCTCATGTCGTTGCTGCTAATCACAAGACCAATATTGTTGCCTACGATAAGGGACATGCCTGGCGGAACATCAGAGAACATCACGGTGCTTCCTTCTATTTCCAGGGAGGTATGCAATACCAGGTCCCTGTTCTCTTCTGTCAGGGGAAAGCCCATGTCCTCAGGTGCATCTTTGAAGTACATAATCTCAGGCTCTTCAGTTCCAAAGACCTCAGTATAGAATTCAACAGCTTCACTACAATTCCCGTTAAAATTTATGTATGCCTCTACGGACATCCTGTTCACTCCCGTCTTTAAGATACATTAGCAATGTGACCTACTCCCTTAAATAGGTTCTCTCCTGTTCAAAAACTGTTTACCGGACAAGCCACATCTGTCAAACAGCAGCGGGGGACGTCAGTCTTGAGATAAGGAATCATGTGCCCGAAATTGAGTGATCAAGAACAATCCGATTGAATTTCTCGTATTGCTCGATTGAACATGCATGTCCTCAGTTATCAATTATCTCTACCCTGGAATTACTTATCTTTTTACTGTGCTTTAAAATGGTCTTAAGAAAAGGTAATTTTCCTGTTGTCTGGGGGATGATATCCAGCCATCCGCAGAACTCATCATATCCCAGCTTCCTAGCTTCACTCACAAAAATGCTTCTCGGCCTTCTGTGGTTTTCCTGGGCATTACGGCATAGACAAAAGCCCTGTCCTGCAGTGGAAGAGGAACATCATCTGCAGCATCGGAATAGATATATGTTCTGCATTGCCTGATCATTCCATGCATCCTGCTCAAAACCCCTAAATACAACTTCCTCCAGATAAAAATCAGGAGATCACGTTATTGGTTTCGTCCATACTTATCCTTGTCCTTTGCCTGTTCGCATTTGCAGCACTCCACAGTATCGTGGCAAGCCTGCGCTTCAAGCGCTTCCTCAGACGACGCCTGGGACCCCGGGTGGATACACTGTATATGCCTGCGTTCAGTGTCATGGCAGTGCTGACGATATTGCCGCTTGCATATGTCCTTTATAAGAACCCGGGGCCTTTCCTCTACATAGTACCTTCTCCATGGCGATGGCTGATGGTCGGCGGACAGCTGGCCGCTGCCATAGTGGCCCCCAGGGCCTTCCGGGATGCTCCCCACAGGTTCAGGGTAAGCTCACAGCTATCCGGACCCGGGACAGCTGAAGCAGGCCATCTTGATATCCGGGGAGTCTATCGCTGGGTAAGGGATCCCTTCCTGCTCTCCGGGCTGGTCATAATGTGGCTCACACCTTTCATGACTGTCAACCTGCTCATCATCTACCTTCTGACGACCATATACCTGTATATGGGGTCACTGCACTGGGAAAGCCGGCTGGTGGCACAGTTCGGGGATGAGTACAGGGAGTACCAGAAACGCGTACACAGGATAATCCCCCGGCATAAGGAATGATAGTATGTACTGATGGCCTTCAGTCTGGCAGCCTGTTAAGCAGGATGCACGGAAAAACAAGCTTTTTATATCTTGTCATTTGCATTACTTTATGTGGCCATCGTTTGTGATAAGTCAGAAGGCGCATCTGGCAGGAACTGTTTGGAGCACGTATGTCAGTCCATGATACAGTAAAGGATCTCCTCCGGGAGCTTGGAACCGTAAAGCTTGTCTGCGTTACCAAGACAGTGGAGCCTGCAATGATAAACGAGGCCATCAGGGCCGGGGCTACGATCATAGGAGAGAACAGGGTCCAGGAATTAGAGCGCAAGCTTGAAGAGCTTCTGCCCTCTGAGAGGCACCTCATTGGCCATTTGCAGACCAATAAGGTCCGAAAGGCTGTTCAGCTCTTTGATGTGATCCAGTCTGCGGATTCCCTGAAACTGCTGCAGGACATTGACAGGAAAGCCGGGTCTCTCGGTAAAGTGCAGAAGTTACTCCTCCAGGTCAACATCAGCGAGGAGTCACAGAAATTCGGTTTTGCAGAGGGGGAGCTTGGGCAAGTGCTGGCAGAGGTCCGTTCACTCCGTCACGTCAGGGTGGAAGGACTCATGTGCATGGCTCCTTTTGTACCGGCTGAAGAGACCAGGCCATATTTCAGGAGAATGAAAACGCTTTTCGGGAATATCAGAGACACATATGGGAATGCAGGTAACATCGATATCAGGGAGCTGTCAATGGGAATGTCCGGGGATTACAGGGTTGCCATCGAGGAAGGAGCTACCATGGTGAGGCTTGGCTCTTCTATTTTCGGGGACAGGGAGTACTGAACGGTCCCGGGTTGTTCCAATCCTGCGAATTTCAGTTAACATCAGCCTGTAACGTAGGCCTTACATCCATTAGGGTCACTGCTACTGCATCTTTCACATAATGCTCATAAAGGTCTTTTACCCACTGAAGTGCATGGGAATCTGTACAGAGCATATGCCTGTTATCAAAATCGCCACTGTCGTTAAGCGGGGACAGTATTGCATTATTGTCATTGTATCCGAAAGACAGGAACCTGAAACTGCCAGGATGGACAAAAAGATCGACCTTGTTATTACTGAGTATCCTTTCAAGACCAATGGAGTCGTTCATTCTTAGTTTATCGAACAGCTCCCGGGGAACGATGACATGCATATGCGTATCACAGGAGGTTATTTCATCGAACAGTTCGGGGAAATGTGAGTACAGGAACGAAGTAACTGAAAACACATCTGATGAATTTTTAGCCATCTCATGGAAATCATCATGAACATCATACATATCTGCAGGAGAAGGGCTAATGATCTTGCTTTTCCCAAGTTCATTTATCCTGTTCAAGAGGTGAGGAGGGATGAAATCAAGACTGCGGGTGCCCCAGTAAGATATCTCTTCATTGAGAACGTCGATAGTATCCAGTAACGGGCACATCTCATCGACCACGAGCTTTCCTATCTTTGTCAGATCGTAAGTGTCCCTGTAGTGAGACACAAGGTGATGCTCCTCAAGTATCCTTATCTGGGGAAGCAGTGCCACTCTGCTGGTATCAAGAGCAAAAAGAAGGTCTTCCATATCCCTGGCGCCGTCTTTCAATAGCAAAAGCACCAGTTTTCTCTTCTCGGACATGAAAACTACATCAACCAATGATTTTTTCACTAACGACCCCTCCTGCTCAAACTGATAATGATAAGATCATCTGACAAATCTAAAACGCAACATTTAGGCTAAATGAAATGTTCATATTTAAAATTGTTGGGTTTAATCGGACCAATTGTTGCCATAATGCACAGATAGCGGCAGTCTTTAGAAAGTGAACACCCGCCTGTTTCTTCCAGAGAGCAGCAAATAAGCTGAGCGGGATGATCCTTGTGAAGTAGAGAACAATTAAAATGAATCAGGATGAAAAAGAGGATATCAACATAAAGGATCAGCAGAAAAAGCACTAGAGGTATTTTTCCAGTTCTGAGTTGATCATTTGAAGAGTCTCCTGCCCATATCTCATATCCATGTTCTTTCTAATATCCATTTCAGTTACCATCAGGCAATCGGTTGAAAGAAAAGTGATACCCGCTTAAACGTCATTTACAGGAGTGGAATTCTTCCTGTAGTGTTCACAGAGCTCCCTGGCCCATTCCACCGCACCTGGACTGCAGCACATCAGCTGGTTGTTGTCGTACTCTCCTGTATTCAGGAAAAGCCTGAAAAATGCGCAATGGTCATTGTGGCCAAAGGAGACGAAATCCATTACATCATTATACACAAGAAGGTGAAGTTTCCCACCGGAAAGGAGTTTTCTGAATTCATCGGCATAGTTTGACCTAATTATCTCAAAGAGCCCTTTACTTACAATAACTGTCACCTGCACCCCTCTGTCTATCCACGCATTATATATTTCGGGAAAATTTGGATAGAGGAATGTAACCGCTATTGTCAGGGACTTTGAAGTTTTGCATTTCTCAAAGAACTCCTCATTGATGTCGTAAAGGTTCACCAGGCAGGGTGTTATCACTTTGCAGATGCCAAGGTCGCGCATGCGGCTCAGCAGGTGCGGAGGAATGAAGTCCAGTTTATGCTTTCCCCAGTAGTTGATATCGCAATCAAGCGTATCCACAATGCCCAGCAAAGGTTTCATCCTTTCCATAAGCAGTCTGCCTACCGATGTCAGCTCATAGGCATCGTCCGATTGTGCTATCAGGTAGTGAGTCTCAAGTAAGCGCAGCTGGGGAAGCAGTGACTGCCGCGGGGAATTAATGGATCTTAGGAGAGCTTCCATGTCCATGGGGCTATCCTGCAGAAGAAGGAGTATATTTTTTCTCCTCTCTGACTTGAATAAGAGATCAAGTAAGGATTTTTTCATACATACCATATCCTGTCAGATGTATTCAATCTAGGATTGCTGAAGACCAAATATACAGTCAGGACATTTAAAAGAACTAATATTATATAGCCACTGCTCTTGTTACTTTAAGGCTTGATATGAAATTATGGTCTCATTGAAATATCAGTTTTAAACCAAAGATAAATTGTTCGCATACTTAAAAACAAACTCTGAGGGAATATTGGGATATTTATGATCCTTTAAGGATAGAGGCA
Organism: Methanolobus chelungpuianus; assembly: GCF_024500045.1. Classification (NCBI taxonomy): domain Archaea; kingdom Methanobacteriati; phylum Methanobacteriota; class Methanomicrobia; order Methanosarcinales; family Methanosarcinaceae; genus Methanolobus; species Methanolobus chelungpuianus. Next base: position 98,320 of record NZ_JTEO01000006.1, on the reverse strand, counting down.
CTTTTTGCATCCTGCATCCTTATAGTTTCGTAACGGGCTGCGAGCCTTTCATATAATGATCGAAGAGTTCCTTTCCCCACTGGAGAGCACCCGGATTTGAGCAGAGCATGTGATTGATATCGACATACTTTTCGTTGGTCAGCAGGCGCAGCAGAAGGTAATAGTCGTTATATGCAACTACCTGGATACCCATTTCCTCAGGATAGGTATAAAGATGGAACGATTCACTTTTGAGGAGCTCGCCAAATACGTCTGCGTGGTAGGTACGCATTGTTTCAATTACTCCCGGAGTAGTAATGATATGTAAGCTGACACCTTCCCGGTTCATTTCAGGAAACACCCTGGGATAGTTCGGATGAAAAAAAGAAGTTATTACATGGAAAGCCTTGGACATGAAAGTTGTCCGGACCACTTCCTGGTTAAGCTGGTATGACTCCGTGAGTGTCAGGTTCACCTCCTGGCATTTCCCGATCTCCCGGATACGTTCAAAAAGATGGGGTGGGATGAAGCCAAGGTGATGAGTGCCCCAGTATTCCGTATCATCCTGAAAAACCTCAATTGTTCCCATGAGAGGCGTCATTTTGTCAATGACCATTTTTCCCAGGGGGGTCAGTTCATAGATGTCATTTGAACCCTTAACCAGATAGTGCTCCTCCAGGATCCTTACCTGGGGAAGCAGAGCCGGTCTTGCCACTTCCAGTTGCTCAAGTATTTCTTCCATCGGCCTGGGACCATCCTGTAGCATTAGCATCATATTCATTCTCTTCTCTGAAGCAAATATGACATCAAGCAGCGGCTTCTTCATAGGCATCCCATGGACTCAGGCTTAAAATGCAGTCCGGACTCACATAATCCGGAAAGAGTTTCTTTACTTCGCTATTGACATACTTGTACTTAAAATGTTTTATACATTGATTGTACGAGCCACAACTATTCCTTACCGAACTGAATGAACAGTGGAAAACGAGGTTAGTTTTTATAGGAATGCTACAATCTGGCATGAAAAGAGTAAAATCTGAAGGTAAGATGAGGCGCCCTGAAACCACCACGCTTTAAGGCACCTCTCTCCTTAACGAATCCGAGATGTTCCCCAACATCTCTATCATTCCACTCCCGATTTGCGGTCCATTTCCCCACGACCCGCAATACCTGATAGTTGCTTTTTTTATTTAACCTGAACCTTGATTAATTTCCTTCCTCTATTGAAGATGATCCCATGAACGATTTTCACAAAAGAAATGTTCTTTTAACGGCATTGAAATTTCAAACAGCGAGTTGAGCATTTACCATCATTTTACCTAGCTCTGACGCACCCGGCGGGAATCCGGCTCAGATAATGTGATTGAATCCCTTAAAAATATTCAAATAACTTCTCTTTTCTTTTCCCGGATGCGAATATGACATCAGGTAAAGGCTTCTCCATTAACGTATATGCCGGTTGCATCTACCTTTTTGCAGGAGCCGCCCTCTCAACTTTTCCCCTGGCAAGTGAAGCAAAGATCCCCACTATACAGAATATTGTGAAGAGGCTGAAAGCATAACGCATGCTTGCAATGAACTGAGGGTAGTATTCAGGCGTTATTACTACAGGACCCGTGACAATGGCAAGTATCATCATTGCGATACCCATTGAGAGCATCTGCCCGAGAAGTCGCATTGTTCCGTTCATGCCCGATGCAACGCCATAGAACTTCTTGTCCACTGAGCTCATGATAACGTTTGTGTTGGGAGATGAGAAAAGGCCGAAGCCCGTCCCAAGTACCAGGAGTGCGAGTATGATGTAATAGATAGACGTCGTTTCCGTAACGAAGGTAAGCATGAAGAGCCCTGCCGCTGTAAAGGCCATCCCGGCAGAAGCAATAAAGCGTGGCTCTACCCTGTCAGACAGGCGGCCTGCAACCGGGGAAAGGATAGCCTGAACGACCGGCTGGACTATGAGAATAAAACCCGCATCCTGCGGAGTGAAACCCTTGGTGTACTGCAGGTCCAGGCTAAGGAGAAAAGCCACCGCGAAGGTAGCACTGTAGTTGATGAGCGCGGAAAGGTTCGAGAGAGCGAACACCCTGTTCCCTGTCAGGAGCCTCATGTCCAGGACAGGGAAAGGCACTCTCAACTCATAAAGGGCAAAGATGATAAGTCCGATAATCCCTGCCGCTATAAGTGAAAAGCCCTGCATGTCCGGGAGCAGTGAGAAACCGTACATGACCGCAACCACTGAGAGGCCGTAGATGACAGAGCCTGCCAGGTCAAATCTCTCCCCCCGGCACTCGGCCCACTCACCTCTGAGCTTCCAGAGAATGAGCAGGATAGCTGCAATACCGATGGGGACATTCACAAGGAATATGCTCCTCCATCCAAGCTGCTGGGTCATTATACCACCCAGGAAGGGCCCGCTGGATAGTCCGACATAGACCGCAGTGATATAAATGCCAAGGGCCGCTCCTCTTTCACCCGGAGGGAAAACTGAAGTAAGGATCGCAACTCCTGTCCCGAAGATCATGGCACTTCCCAGCCCCTGGACAACCCGGACCCCGATGAGCATTTCCGTTGAGGGCACCATTACCATTGCCAGGGATGCAAGGCTGAAGACTGTTATACCATAAAGGAAGACCTTTTTCCTCCCGTAGATATCGGCGATCTTCCCGAAGGGCACAAGGAACACTGCGGATGAGAGCAGGTACGCGGTGGCTACCCAGGAAAGAGCGATCGCGTCCATATGGAACTCCGCGCCGATGGTCGGCAGGGCGATATTAACTGCGGAGCCGTCAAAAGGAGTGATGAAACCAGCCAGTATCGCTATCAAAAGCACAAGCTGCTTCTGCGTTTTAGTGATAACGGTATCAGCAGTCTGGCATATGCCGGGTTCCTGCGAAGGTATTTCAGTATCTTTCACAGAACGACCTGTACTCCCCTCCTGACTGGGTGCTTTCCCTACCATATGCATCACTGACCGGCAAAACTAGTATTTACTGTAGCATCAACATATAAAAAACATACAGTCAAGCCCTTTATAACAGAAATGGGGAAAAAACAGGAAGAGATCTTCTACGGCCTGTCAGGACCGTAAAAGGATCTGCTCCAGGCGATCATGCATGGACGTAGCTGTTCCCCGCATAGGACACAAGGGTCCTGGGCATGTCTATACCCAGGGCCTCTTTCAGGACCTCCTCGATGGTCTCCACAGTTACGAACTTAAGCTCGTTCCTGACATCCTCAGGCACATCCTCCAGGTCCCTTTCGTTCTCCCTGGGCAGGATGACCTTCCTTATGCCAGCCCTGTGTGCAGCCAGCACCTTCTCCTTTATGCCTCCCACGGGCATTACTGCGCCGCTGAGTGTTATCTCGCCGGTCATGGCAAGCCTGGGATCGACCGCCTTGCCCGTGATCATGGAGGTCAGGGCCGTGAAGAGGGTCACACCTGCCGAAGGTCCGTCCTTGGGAGTCGCACCGGATGGCACATGCACGTGGATATCGCTTGCGGCAAAGTCGAAGCTGCTGGATGTACCTGAAAGCCTGGACCTGACAAGGCTCAGGGAGATATGTGCCGATTCTTTCATGACGTCGCCAAGCTGGCCTGTAAGCGTGAGCTTACCGGTCCCTGGCATGAATGTCCCCTCTATGAAGAGGATATCCCCTCCGAAGGGAGTCCATGCGAGTCCTGTAACCACTCCGGGCACGTTCTCTTTCCGGGCCTCTTCCTGCCGGATCATTTCTTTACCGAGGATATCCTTGAGCATGTCTGCCTTTACCACACAGGGGAGCTCGGCCTTTCCTGAAACTATCTTCTCGGATACGAACCTTGCAGTTCTTGCAAGCTGCTTCTTCAGTCCGCGCACTCCCGCTTCCCTGGTGTACTTATCGATGATGGCCTTCAGGGCATCGTCCTCGATCCTCAGCTTATCCCCATCAAGGCCGTGGTCTTCCAGTATAGCAGGCAGTATGTGGTCCCTTGCAATGGAAAGTTTCTCGTTCTTCGTGTAGCCCGAGATCTCTATCATCTCCATCCTGTCAAGGAGCGGTGCCGGTATGCTTGCCAGGGAGTTGGCAGTCGCTATGAAGAGCACCTCTGAGAGGTCATAGGGAACTTCCAGGTAATGGTCCGAGAAGCTGCTGTTCTGCTCCGGGTCCAGTACTTCCAGGAGGGCGCTTGCCGGATCTCCCGAGTAGGAGGCTGAGAGCTTGTCGATCTCGTCCAGGATGAACACCGGGTTTTTGGTGCCTGCCTTCCTCATGCCCTGTATGATCCTTCCGGGGAGGGCTCCCACGTAGGTGCGCCTGTGGCCCCTGATCTCAGCTTCATCCCTTACTCCTCCGAGGCTCACGCGGACATATTCCCTGCCAAGGGCATCCGCAATGCTCTTACCGAGGCTTGTCTTACCTGTTCCAGGCGGCCCTGCGAAGAGCAGGATCGAACCCTGTTTCTCGTGCCTGAGCTTCATCACTGCAAGATGCTGGATGATCCTCTCCTTAACCTTTTCAAGGCCGTTGTGGTTGCTCTCGAGAACGCGACGGGCCTCTGTAATGTCAATGCTCTTTTTCTCTTGCACTGTCCACGGAAGGTCAAGCAGAAGGTCCAGGTAGTTCCTTATGACTGAACCCTCGGGGTTATGAGGTCCTCCAGTTTCGAGTTTCTTCAGTTCGGAGAATGCCTTCTTCTTTACCTCGTCAGGCATTGTGGAACTCTCGATCCTCTCCCTGTATCCTCCCTCGCCTGAGACAGGGTCGTCGGCTCCGTTAAGTTCCTCCTGTATCACCTTGAGCTGCTCACGCAGCATGGCTTCCCTGTTGGATTTGCTCACCTTGTCTGCCACCTTCTTTGCCACCTCGATCTGCAGGTTGATGTTCTCTTTCTGGTTCGTCAGGACATAGAGGAATGTCAGGTAACGCTCGCGGGCAGAGACAGTCTCCAGCAGATCCTGCTTTTCCTCCAGCTCGATTGGCATGTAGGGCATTACGAATCCCATTATCTGGTCAATGGAATCCATTTTCTCTACCAGCCTCGTGAACTGGCCGGCTCCCTGGAAGCGGTCACCTATCTCATGAACTGTCTTTTTCACGTCAGCCATCAGCTTTTCCCTGAAATCCTCATCAAGGTCATCAATATCCGGGACAGGCCTGTATGTTGCATAGAGCAGTCCTTCCTTCTGGTATATGGAAGCAGCCTTTATTCTCTGGACAGACTTCGCCACGATCACATATCCCTCATCTGCAGCCTGGACCGATTTGATCTCAAGCAGGTTCCCTGTCTTATACAGGCTGTCCTCTGACAGGTCCGGGAGCTTCGCACCCTTTTTCAGGGTCAGTCCTACTGCATAGGCAGAACTGTTATCTTCCATCTCCTTCAGCATTATTTCCCCGGTGTTCCTGTCAGCCAGGAACTTTGTCTGGCTTCCCGGGTAAACGACCATCTCAAAGAGAGGGATCACAAGACCCTCTCTGTTTTCTTTAGTCAGTTGGAAATACATTATCACTCACTTAATTGTTACAATTGCTTAGTTATACTTGACCTAACTATCAGTGGAAAATAAAACTCATTCCACTTTCCTTAATATACGCACCAGGGTATTCATTTCTCTCTCATCCAGCGAATCCGTCATCCTTTCAATAAGCCTCAGCAAGGCACTCTCATCTGAACGGGCTATCATCTGCCCTTTCTCTGTCAGGCGAATATAGAATATCCTGCCGTCATTGGGGGATCTTTCCCTGTACACACATTCCATCTGAACGAATCTGTTTACCATCTCCGAAATGGTAGGCTTTGAGTTTTGGGTGATCTTTGCAAGGCTGCTGAATGTCACTTTCCCATGTTCGTCTATGACTTTCAGGTATCCTATCTGCTTCACGGTAATATCCGGAAGCCCGCATGAAGACAGGATCTCACAAGAGCATTCATTCCTGATACTGAGCAGTCTCTCAAAGACCGCCAATAAATGCTCTTTTTTATCCATCATATTTTCATCCGGACCATTAGTTAGTCTTTACCTAATTATAAGCCTTTCGGCACCTGTCAGGTATCACCAGAAACCGGCATGGAAATCTCGGAATAGTATGCTTTCCAGGTAATTGCCGGGAATTGAGCTTAAGGTTAAAAGGATAAGACCTAGACAACAGGATTAGTCTATATAGGAATGCTACAGTTTAGCATGAAAAGAGTAAAATCTGAAGGTAAGGTGAGGCGCCCGGAAACCACCACGCTTTAAGGCTCCTCCTTCCTGACGAATCCGGGATGTTCCCCAGCATCTCTCTGCTACTCCACTCCCGATTTGCGGTTTATTTCCCCACGACCCGCAATACCTGGTAGTTGTTTTTTATTTAACCTAAATCCCTCTTAATCTTACGAACGGCGTTATGTTTAATCTGAAAGCGAAGTTTCAGCGCCGTTACAATTTCAGCCCTGTTCTTAAAATAAAAGCTGTGCTTGCTTTACATTAATGGGCTTTTATAAATACTACCACTTACATACTTATTATGGGGTTAAAGGAGATTGCTGCGCTACAGGAAGCACCTTACATGAGAAAGCCTTTACTTGACGTGATATTTGCATCAGATAAAAGGAAGAATGTCCTTCTGTTGCTGCAGGATGGTCCGCAAAGAACTGAAGTACTGCTTGATTCTATGAAGACGACAAGGCAGGCTTTGCTCCCGCAGATAAGGATTTTGGAGGAGCATCAGCTTGTCGGCCGGACAGATGATTCTTACGAACTGACAACTATCGGGCATCTGGTGGTTGAGAGAATGCCTTACCTTCTGGGTACCGTCAAGGCACTTGAGATCGATACTGATTACTGGGGAACTCATGACCTGAATTTTATCCCGCCCCGTCTTCTGGAAAGGATCGGTGAGATAAGGAACAGCACGATAGTGAATCCTTCTGTTATAGACCTGCACGACCTCATGAAAGATTTCTATGAAACTTCCATAAAGTCGAAATCACTTAATATAGCCACTATATTCTATCATCCTCAATTCATTGGGCTGTTTGCTGATCTCATCCGGGCGGGAATAAGTGTGCGTGTCATCGCCTCTGAGGACATGGTGGAAAAGAGCAGAACCAATGTAGGTGAAGTGCTTGATAGCATGATAGGAAGTGAGTTCTTCCAGCTTTGGGTATACGGGGAGGAGATGAAGTTCATGTCCTTTGCCTATAATGACCTCTACATGAGGATGAGTCCGCTGACAGACACAGGACGGTATGATTTCAAACATCTCATATCCTTCGATCAGGAAGCAGTAGGCTGGGCAAGGGAACTGTTTGAACATTATCTGAAGGGAGCGGCACGGATAACTGATATATGACCAATGCCATCTGGCAGCAAGCATCAGTTACTCTCATGAATAATGACATATTCTGTTCCCATTAAGTATAAATAGCAGCATTTCGTTTTGCCTAAATGTCGTTTCTCATATAATCATGGGTGTGGGTGAAATGGGATCAAACTTGCCTGAGGGGACTTGCCGTAAATGAGGAAAATGCTGGTAGATGTGATATTCGCTTCCGAGAAAAGGAAGGATATGCTCTTGCTACTGCGGGAAGGAAAGATGGAAATGGGAGATATTCTCAGCTCTCTTGATACCACCAGGCAGGCATTGCTCCCGCAGGCAAAAGTGCTTGAAGAGCATCATCTTGTTACTCACAGGAACGACTCTTATGAACTGACAGCGATCGGAGAGCTATTGGTCGCTGAGATAATCCCTCTGATCGATAAAGCTGAAGTTATGGGAGTGAATCTGGATTACTGGGGCACCCACGATCTTGGTTTTATCCCGCCTCACCTGCTGGACCGTATTGGCGATATCAGGGAGTGCACGGTAACAGAACCCAGTCTTGTGGACACATATGAGGTCAACAGGGACTTCCTCGAAATGGCATATAGGAGCAGTTCCCTATACTTCATATTCAATTTTATGCACCCCAGTCTCCCTTCAATCATCGATCAGTTCTTACAGAGAAATATAGATGTATACATCATAGTCAGCAAGGATGTGCTGAAAAAACTCAAAGAGGAATTGCATGAAGTGACCGAGAGGTTTATTACAGGTGGTAAGATGAGATGTTGTCTCCATGAAAAAGAAATGAAGCTGCTGTCCCTGGCCATTAATGACAGCTGCTTTGTCTTAAGGCTCTTCTCAAGGGACAACACGTTCTGCAACAAGCAGCTGGCCTGCTGTACTCCCAGGGCACACCAGTGGGCCAGAGACCTTTTTGATCATTACATGAAGGATTCCGTACCAATAACAAAACTATAGCTTCTGTAAGAATCAAAAAAGAAGAACTGGACCTCCCTCTTATTAAAAAGCACTCTTCATCCTTGAGATGACATTATCAGAGATAATGTGAACCTCTATCGACAGCACAATACCCGCTATGGCTGCTATAACGGAGCCTGAAGGCAGGCTCTGCAGACTAACGCCTGCAAGCAGGAGCAGCGGAACCACTATCAATGCAAGGTTCAGCACTATGGAAACGGGCCCGATGACAGGATTATGGGAAAGGCCCCTGTGTTTGAATATTGTTTTATAGGGCCACCATAGTACCCTGAGCATCCTCCATCTCCTGTAGGGCTTGCTGTCAATGTCAAGGTCAGGGCTAAGGAAAAGCGTTGCGAATATATACGCTGCGGCAAAGGTAAGTATCGTGTAGGTATCAAGGTATGTGGCAATCACAGCATTTCCGTATCCTGCTGAAAAGTAATACAGGCCTCCTATTGAGGCCATCAGTACTGCAGCATTGATGACTTCATGCGTTTTTCCGTCCGGCATTATCTATCAGTCCCCTCAATATGTATTCAGGTAAGAAATGATGTGAAGAGGTATAATAGTCTTCTTGTCCCCGTACTTCTGACTCCCGGAACAGTTTGTTCTTTTAGGTTTATTGCCATGCCAACAAGAGCAGCCTCTGTCCAGATAGGATCATAGTGGTTCTAATTAATCGATTAAAGATTTACGTATCATTAGTCTTTTTGTTAAAATTAAATTTATATATTTGAATATGTATATATTATCTACCGACAGCTATCAACAAGCGGTGTCCGGTATATTGCATGTTAATGCAAAAGCAGAAATGAATACCAGCATTTCTTGCCACTTAGGAGGTGAGATATATGGTAGTAAAGGAGCAGAGAAAGGGAGGATCCAAGAAACCTGAGGTCAAGTCTTCTAATGAGGATGTACTTTACCACACGTATCCTTCCAGCGGAACAAAAAAGAAGTAACAATGTGTAAGCTAGAACCGGTTTGCATTCAAAGAAGGGAAACCTTCGACATTTTTTTCTTGGCAGCCTTTTTTGAATTGTTTATCTAATCATTTGTCCGGTCGGGAATTTTCTCCATGCTCATCTCTTTTGAGTCTGTTTTATAATGCTCAAAGAACTCCCTGCCCCATTCGCGTGCACTGTCACTGGAGAACATTATTTTCTTGTTGTCGTAGTTGCCCTCCTGCGTTAATAATCTCAGCAGGATACTATGATCGGTCAGTGAGAAAGACACGAAGTCAAAGTTCTCAGGATACGAGTAAAAAGAAATGTTCCTGTTTTCCAGCAGGTCCTGAAGTTCTTCTCGGTTATCGTGCAGTAGCTTTTCATAAAGGTCCTTTGAAACGATGACCGAGATCTCCACATCATCTGCCGCCAGTTCGGAGAATATCTTCCCGAAGGTAGGAAACATAAACGCAGTGACCATGTACAGGAACTTAGTCCTTTTAGCCTCCTCAAAGAAACGCTCATCTATATCGAACAACTGGGCCAAAGGGACTTCGATCAGTCTGCATGACTCCAGTTCACGCAGCCTTTTCAGAAGGTAAGGAGGGATGAAATCCAGATAGTGAGTGCCCATATAGTCGCATCCGTTGTCCAGCAGGCTGGCAGTTCCGATCAAAGGCAGCATATCATCAACAACAAGTCTTCCAAGGGTCGTCAGTTCGTAACTGTCATCGGTCCTTCGGATAAGGTGTTTTTCAGCGAGGATCTTAGCCTGGGGAAGCAAGACCTGCCTGGTCGTATCCAGTGCTTCCATGAGTTCTGTCATTTCCCTGGGTCCTCCCTGCAAAAGTAAAAGCATCTTCTTTCTTTTCTCAGATGAGAATATCAACTCAAGTATTGATTTCATACACTCCCCCGCTCCCGTTGAACCAAACTATCCCTTTTTGGTACCAAATTGATTCTATGTGCCTGCTGATACTTAAAATATTAGCTGCACCAGCAGCATATACAGCCCTGTCCCTGCAAAGATGCTAAGCATGGCATTACGCCTCCATATGTGCAGGGCAGACACTACTGCTATCGTGAATATCTCCGGGACCCCGTAGGGTGGCTCGAGCCATTGCACGTCCTTCAGGCAGTAGATGACCAGCAGGAGGAGTATCATTGGCGGAAGGTTCTTCTCGATGGTGGACAGAAGCTGAGGAGGCTCCCTCCTGCTGAAAAAGATAAACGGCAGGGCTCTTGTGGCAAAGGTTGCAAGTGCCACGGCTGCGATAACGACAAGCATGTAGGCTGTGTCGGTCATAGCAGTTCCTCCCTCGGGGCACTATCACTGGATGAGGGCTCACTGTTCTTACCCTTTATCGTTCTCTCGTACATTATCAGGATGAAAGTCCCGATCACAATGGAGAGTAACAGCATGTTATCCGGGCTGAAAAGCAGGAGGGACAGCACTCCGGCGCTAATCGCAGCAACGAAAGGAAAGCGCGCTCTCGAAGCATAGTACTGCTCGATAGTCAGCACTACGAACAGAGCAGCCAGGACAAAGGTGAGGCCCTCCAGGTTAAGCCTTAGCATGGAACCCAGCACAGCACCCAGGACGGAGCCTGCTATCCAGTAAAGGTGGTCAAGTGCCGAGATATAGAAGTAGAACCTTGCCTTTGACGCTCCTTCCGGAACAGTGGTGGTGGTGAGCAGAGCGTAAGTCTCATCGGTGAGTGCGAACATGAGATAAGGCTTGACCTTCCCGACCCCTGAGAACTTATCGAGCAGGGAGAGCCCGTAAAAGGAATGACGCAGGTTTATCAGGAGAGTGACGGTGATAAATTCCATGAGTTGTGCACCTGCTGCCAGCAGCGCTACGGCTATGAACTGTCCCGCCCCCGTATAGATGAAAATGCTCATCACAAGAGCATATATCCAGTGATATCCGGCTCCTGCCAGCAGTAATCCGAAAGCCATTCCCAGAGGGATATAGCCAAAGAGAACAGGAAGTGTGGTCTTGAAGGCGCTAAAGAGGAGTTTTTCACTCTCATGGGTCATGAAGTACACCTTATCGGTCTTACAGTTGATGCCAGGCAGATCATTTTCTCCCCTTTGAGGGAAAGAAAGTGCAGAAAAGGAGTTAATCCTATTTATGATTTACCTCATTAGACAATACTTATTTTGAAGATATCTATTATTTTATCATAGCAATAGTAATATATAGTGAAACTACATACTAACTTTCAGCAGTCGAAAGTTAATAGTAAGAGAGTTCAGAAAATATATCAAACAATATTTGTAGCTATAATTATCAGTGCATATTGTAAAAGAAGGTCACAGTTTACTAATTGTGTTTGAAGTTTCGGAACTAGTATCTGAACCTGTCAAGCATAAATATTGGCCTGTGATTTTGTTAAACAACATGTTCTGCTAATTATAGCTATAATTGTTTTTTGCTGTCTTTTCCAAATAGGACTACTCTATAGTTGTTACTGTAGAGTTGTTATGCCTGTCGTAAAAGCTCTTCCCTTATAAAGACTATCGACTGTCAAGATATAAAGAAAAGTATAAGGAGAGATATATATGAGAAACTATATGCTTTGTATAAGGAATGACAGCGATCAGCAGGAAATAGACAAATGTACTTCATTGCTTGAACACATAAGAGATAAGCACTCAGTAAGTTATGATATCCTTGATATCAGCTTTCTTGGAGACGATGAAAGGCAGCATCTGACCAACAGTATCCGCCATGTGAGTGCTGCGCAGGGAATTGCAGTCAAGAGCCAAGGGAAGGGACCGCTTCCAATATCGCGCAATACCAATTCACTTGGAAAGATATGTACCCTGCTGGTTTATGATGATAATAAACTAATTGGAGTATACCCTCATGTGAAGAACCAGAAGAGGATCGATATCCTGCCTTACCTTGAAAAGATGCTTTTAATTGACGATGTCAATACCGCCTTCGACTCACAGAGCATTACAGAAGCAGATATTTCCAGGATGATATCGACATTTCCTGAACTTATTGAGCCGGGCCTGCAGTTTCTGGACACGGAAGTAGAAGTTGAGGGAGGAAGGATCGATGCTGTCTTCAAGGATAATAATGGAAGACACCTGCTCATCGAAATAGAGATCGAGGTAGGTGATAATGCTATTGGACAAGTGCAGAGGTTTATTACATATTCTGAAAAATATGGAATCCCTCAGAACCAGATACGGTTGGGCTTTGTCTGCGCCAAGATACCGGAGAGCAGGCTGAATGCATGCAAAGGCGCAAGTATTGAGGTCTATACTCTCTGTTTAGTCAAGAAAGCCTGAATCTATAACACTAATTAGCACTAAAAAAGACAGATTGCAGGCTGAATGCAAATAACCCAGAATGTAATCTGGGTTATTTGAACTATTTTGAATCACATGGCATCTTTTGATGCCCTGGAGAAGTAATCTATCGCCTGTGCAAGTTCCTTGTGGTCTTTGGCATACTCATTGATGTCGATACCTTTCAGATACGCCTCACATGCCTGTACAAGGGACATTGCTCCCACCCGCGTTCCGCCGGGATGGGCATGCACTCCAGAGCCCATTGTGGTAATGAAATCAACGTTGCCCATGACATCTATAAAGGGTTTCAGCCTGATGGGGTTGAGCCCTCCGGAGACGATGGGACAGCACTTCCTGACGGCTCTCCAGCTGTCGTCCTCCAGGATGACGCCATGTGCTTTGTCCTTACTCACAAGTTCCTCGATGTCCCTGTCCATATCCGGTATCTTTGTCCAGGACTGCTCAAAGAAGTGCCCTTTGGATCTCAGGTAGAGTATCCCGTGTGCTGCAACCACGTCTTCCTCAGGCGTACCTTTCATTTTCCCGACACCTGCAGTACCCGTGTGTATGCCCGAAGTGCCGGCAAGGCGTGCGAACTTGGACAACACCAGCACAGAGAAGCCTATTGGGTTCTCGGGTCTTGTGAAAGCTCCGTGGCCTGCCCTGTGGAAGTGGATGAAGACACCCGGATACCTTCTTCTGAGGGTCTGTACAGCCATCCAGCCGGCAGTTATCCCGTCTATGAGGAACGCATAGCTGCCTGGCTCGAATCCTGCATTTATGATCATCTCGCATCTCCCTATCATGGTGTCAAAATCTGCTGCCGAGACATTGAAAGAGTGGACCTTCTTCTTGCCGGTCTCTTTCACAGCCTTGTCCATGGCTTCCTTGACATGCTTAACCATCTTGTCATAGGGACAGAAATCCTGGTTTGCCTGTGGCTCGTCATTCTTGACAAAATCACCGCCGCCAACCCAGAAATCGTAGCAGACTTCCGCATACTCAGCAGAAGTAAGCCCCATCTTTGGTTTTATGATTGTTCCGAGGATAGGCCTGCCATACACACCCAGGTACTTGCGCATATCATCCAGCGTATAGCTGGGACCATCGTACTGCTCCAGCATCGACGGAGGGAACCACACATCAAGCAGCTTGAGGGCCTTGATCTCCTTGATACCAAGGATGTTCCCCACTATGTAGGTCAGGATGTTCTGAATGTTGCCTCCCCTGTCAAAAAGCCTCCAGGGATAAGCTATCCATACCAGATCCTTTTCCAGATCAAGTTTGTACACAAGGGCATTCATTACCTTTGAGAAAGGAGTCTCAGTATTTACCCTGAAATTGGTACCTGTGGATGATTCAGCCGCAACTTCAGCTGCTGTCTGCAGTATGTTCAGCCTTCCTTCAGGGACCATGTGGAAGACACCAAGCAGATATTCTCCATTGGCAGGGTTCTCAAGCTTAAGGTTAACATAACCCTGCTGCTTTGGATTCAGTGATTGTAACAGTTGCTCTTCAGTCAGGCTCATAAACAGAATATGAGTTTGCAAACTATTTGAGTTTTTGGAATCATCAAAACAAGGCAGTGTAGAAAGATATTATCCAAGGAAAGGTGAGGCACCTGGAAACCACCACGCTTTAAGGTGCCTCCGTCCTTGCAGATCCGAGGATTCCCCAATACCCGGATGAGTCTTTTAACGAACCCGCGAGTTATTTCCCTAACCCGCAATCAGTAGTAGGCACTTTTTTTATTTAACCTAAACTCATCTTAATTATCTACTTGAGCATCTATTTCAATGTCATTGAATTTTCAATCGTCGTGTTACGAACAAACCCGTTAATCTCAGAAAGTACCCTGCGTGTCAATCAATACTGGTGATTGGAGTGGAACTGTGCTCATAGTATTCAAGGAGATTCCTTCCCCAGTTAATTGCACTTCTGCTGAAAGAGATCAGTTCCTTGTTGTCGTACCAGCCATCCTTTCTCAGCATCGTTATTAGCAGGCAGCGGTCGTTCAGTGCAAAATAAACAAAGTCGAAGGGCTTGCTATAGAGCTTGAAACGGATGTATTCGTTGTCCAGGAGTTGCTGAAAATCATCCCGGTTCTGTGTTTTGAGTTTGTTGTAAAGATCCTCCGAGATAACCATTGTTATCTTTACTTTATTCCCGGTCCAGAGTGCAAAAAGCTCCATGAAGTTAGGGTGGAATATATTGGTTACAGCACACATACACTTTGAGGACGCCGATGTCTCCGTGAAATCCCTGTTAAGCTCATGTATATTGGATATGGCAGGCTCATTTATCTGATAAGGGTCAAGTTCCCTGATCCTGTCCAGAAGCTCAGGAGGGATAAAACGAAGGTCACGCTCTCCCCAGAAATCCATATTGGAGTCCAGTACTTTCAATGTCTCTACAAAAGGAGCCATCTCATTGACAATGAGCTTTGAGATGGGGGTCAGTTCATATGTATCTCCGTAACGGGTTATAAGATAATTCTCTTCCAGGATCTTCAATTGAGGAAGCAGTGCCTGTCTTGTGGTATCCATGGACTGGAGGAGTACTTTCATTTCCTGAGACCCCTCACGCAGCAGTAACAGTGTGTTTTTTCTCTTCCCGGATGCAAATATGACATCAAGTAATGATTTCTTTATCAGTGACCCCCCTGCTCACCAATAACTCATATCTGGCGTGGTTCCCCACATGCAGTATGTACCTGATTTATTATTAGAGATACTGATACTTAAAGCATATTACGCAGAACAGGAACATGTATAATGGCTGCCTCAAAAATAGTATGGGTAACAGATTCAGGGTAAACAGGTCCCTTCTACAGGAACACTTACATTAGTATGAAAAGAACAACAGGTAAAAGTTCAAGGTAGTATGAGGCGCGGACAAACCACCATGCTTTAAGGCGCCTCTCTCCTTAACGGATCCGGGATGTTCCCCAACATCTCTCTGCTACTCCACTCCCGATTTGCGGTTCATTTCCCCACAGCCCGCAATACCTGGTAGTTGCTTTTTTTATATAACCTGGACCTTGCTTAATTTCCCTCCTCAATTGAAGATGGTGCAGCAGGTCATTTTTAAACAGGACCTTTTCTTACAACTCTGTCAAAATTTCAGATGGCCTGAAAAGAAAAAGATATGAAATATGTCATCGTATACTACCATACAAGATCAGATTGGATCGGGGGTATCCATGTGTTATTCAAGCGTATCAAGTCAGAGGGGCTTTCCCATCTGTCCTATTTCATTGGTTCGGGAACTGAAGCAGTTGTTATCGATCCCAGAAGGGATTGCAGTATATATGCCGACCTTGCCAGGAACGAAGGCATGAAGATAAAATATATCCTTGAGACACACCGCAATGAGGACTATGTGATCGGGTCCCTTGAACTGCAGCGAATGACAGGTGCAAGGATATACCATGGCAGGGGTGTGGATTTCAAATACGGCGAGTATGTGGATGACGGGCAGGAAATACGGTTTGCTTCCCTGGGGCTGAGGGCGATGCACACTCCGGGCCACACTTATGAGAGTATGTCCTATGTGCTAGCCGACCTTGAGGCCGGCGAGGAGCCTGTAATGGTCTTCACAGGGGATGCTCTTTTCATTGGCGATGCGGGGAGGACAGACCTCTATGGTCCTGAAGAAGCGCCTGGAATGGCAGCTAAGCTCTACGACAGCATATTCAACAGGATACTCCCGCTGGGTGATGAGGTAATACTCTGTCCCGCGCATGGTGCCGGGTCAATGTGCGGCGGTGCGATAGGGTCACGGGAACACAGTACCCTGGGACTTGAGCGCATCCAGAACCCTGCGCTCAGGTATACAGATAAGGAGAAATTCATCAGGTACAAGCTCCGGGAGCGTCTTGAGTTCCCTCCCTACTTCAGGCAGATGGAGAAATATAACCTGCAAGGCCCGCCTCTCATGAGCGGCCTGCCAAGCCCGGAGCTTCTTCTCCCCCGGGAATTCAGGGAAGAGATGGAAAAAGGGGCCATGGTCGTGGATACCCGCCTCCCTCACTCCTTCGGCGGGGCGCATATCAGGGATACCTATAGTATATGGCTGGGGGGCCTGCCTTCCTTTGCAGGATGGGTGCTCCCGTATGATACCCCTATCCTTCTGGTGCTGGAAGATCAGGCTCACCTGGAAACTGCTGTCAGGTACCTTGTGCGCCTGGGATACGACAACATCAAAGGTTTCCTGAGCGGCGGTATTGCAGCCTGGTACATCGAAGCCCTGCCTGTGGAAGGTTTTAATCTCCTGTCGGTCCATGACCTGAAAAGCAAACTGGATGAGAATGAGGAACTGTTCATTCTTGATGTCAGGGGCGACGAGGAGTGGGAAAGCGGGCACATCGAAGGTGCAAGACACATGTACGTGGGACATGTGGAAGAGAACCTGGATAAGATACCGAAGGACTGCCAGGTAGTCGTCTACTGCGGCTCGGGACGGCGCTCCAATATCGCTGCGTCCATACTGAAAATGAATGGTTATAAGAAGGTTTTCAATGTCCTGGGCAGCATGAGCGCATGGAAGAGCGCAGGATATGAAGTAGTGAAATGATCGGGGCTGGCAGGGTCATGGAAAAAGCTTCGAAGGGCAGGATAATGCCCTTCAGATAATATAGGCTTTCAGTGGCGGGAAGCCGTTGAAAGCCACAGAGCTGTAACTTTGCGTATATGCGCCCGTGGTGAAAATATAGAGGCGGTTGCCTTCCTTGAGAGTATGCGGGAAAGCATATTTATGATGTTCGTAAAGGATATCCATGCTGTCGCAGGTCGGGCCCGCAAGGATAACTTCTTCTGCATAGCCTTTCTTTTCGCAGTAGATAGGGTACTTGATAGACTCCTCAAGGGTCTCTATAAGGCCGCCGAACTTGCCTATATCAAGATACACCCAGCTGTACTGGTTGTACCTGGCCTTCTGTGAGATCATGACGACCTCGGTCACTATGACTCCTGCATCTGCTGTCAGTGACCTGCCCGGCTCGATGATGATCTCCGGCAGCTCGTCGCCGAAATCCTCGTGCAGGAAGCGGATGATCTCATGGGCATAGGTCTCAAGTTCCTGGGCAGGAGCTATGTACTTGGCAGGGAAACCGCCGCCCAGGTTGATCATCTTCAGCTCGATACCCTTCTCAGCAGCTGCATCAAAAAGATACTTGCACATGGAAATGGCGCTGTCCCACTGGCCGATGTCACGCTGCTGGGAACCTACATGGAAAGAGAGTCCGTAAGGCACCAGTCCAAGTTTCCTGGCCTTGAGGATGAGTTTGTATATCACGTCAGGATGAGCCCCGAACTTGCGCGAGAGAGGCCAGTCTGCTCCGTCGCTCTCTGTGAGCACACGGAAGAAGACCCTTACTCCGGGTGCTTGTTTTGCCAGTTTCTTCAGATCGTTCTCTGAGTCAGTGACAAAAAGCCTTATACCTTTTTCATAGGCATAGGCGATATCCTTTTCTTTCTTGATGGTGTTGCCGTAGCTGATGCGTTCAGGTTCCACGCCGAGCCTGAGGAGCTGGTCTATCTCATATACCGTTGCCGCATCAAAATTAGAGCCTTTGTTCTTCAGGGCAACAACGACCTCATCCATGGGATTTGCCTTGACTGCATAATGGACTTTGGCAAAGGGCATGTTCTCAATGATCTGATCGTACATTTTCTCGATCTTTTTCAGATCTATTATCAAAAAGGGGGTTTCCTTATCCTGGGAGAATTTTTTGATCTGCTTGAAATCTTTCTCGGAAATGAAATCTGCCAGAGGAAACTCATACATCTCTTTTCTCATATCTACTCCTTTCTGCCTGTGGGGCTGCTCATGACTTTAGCACTTGAACGGTCCGGCTTGGTTTTGAAGGCTTCATAGCCGTACATTTTGTTAACACGGACATCAACGGACTTAAATGGATTTCTAAGACCTTTTAACCCATTATTTTGATAACACATGAGTGAATTTGTCTAAATTGCATTTCGAGTATTTAAAACTAATTCCTGAGAAGGACAGGGATATAATAAGGTTTGAAAAGCCATAATATTCATTTAAAACTGCTTTATCGATTAAAGAGTTCGATTAACCTTCTTTTAACCCTAAAAAGGACCTGCTTTTTCCTAGAACTATTTCTGCCATTCTGAAGGCTTTCACCTTTCAAACCGGCCCTGAGGAAACTTTAAGGGAACAGACACTTTTCAAACAAATTTGCGTCAGGAGACTGTCAGAAAAATAATCCCGGATGTGAGTGCTTAAATCAGATCAGCGCTCATGTCCTGCAATAGAAGTTATACTGCAATAGACCATGCGCGCTGCCTGAGCATCGTGGCTGTGCAGGGGAAGGATGTTCTTGCTGGAATACAGACTGTACATTACCGAGGAGACCGATGCGGTCAGTGTTGGCTCATACAAGGCTTTGCTTGAAGGCATCGGGGAAAAGCATGGGGTCCGTTATGAGATCATAGATCTTGCCATGCTTGAAGATACGGAAAGGGAGGAACTTGCCGAAGCCATCAGGCTGGTCAGCCGCAGGAACAGTATCGGGGTTGTGAGCAAGGGAGGCGGGGCTCTTCCCATTTCGCGCAACAAGAAAGTGAGCAAGCACGTCATACTGCTCCGGCTGGAGGACGGGAGGCTGAAGGATGTATATCCGCATGAGATGAACAAGAAAAGGATGGAGATAGCGTCTCACCTGAACAGTCTCCTGAGAGCCAGCGAGCTCAGCGAGGCCATTGGACAGGAGTCCGTCTCCGAGCAGGATATCTCCAGGATGATCTCGACCTTTCCTGGAATGATAGAACCGGGACTGAAATTCATGGATACTGAGATCGAGGTCAGCGGAGGCAGGATAGATGCTGTCTTCACCGATGAACGCGGAGATCACCTGCTTGTGGAAATTGAGATCGAGGCCAGGGACAATGCCATAGGGCAGGTCCAGAGGTTCAGGATACCCTATGCACAGGAATATGACGTTCCTGCAGACCGGATCAGGCCTGGGATCGTGTGTGCAAGGATAGCGGAAAGCAGGCTGAATGCATGCAAGGGAGCCGGTATAGAAGTGTACACGCTTGCCTTGGAGAGAAAGGCCTGACATCAGAAGAAGACGACAGCCGGACAAATGCCCTCAACGGCTTGCAGAAAATGATGGAAAAGCTCATAAATGTGAACCATGATTCTGATACAAAAAAGGTAAAGAACATCTGAAAGCAGGCCATTGAGCTTCCAGATACTTGCAATTACTTCAAAGACCCTTATCGAGCCCTGATAACAATGAGACTCTACAGCACCAATCTCAAGGCAGAGGAAGTTTCCTTCGAAACCGCCCTGATAACCGGCCTTGCACCTGACAAAGGCCTGTACATGCCAAAGCAGCTTCCCATGTTCTCGAAAGAGGAACTCACGTCCATGAAAGGTGAGCCCTATCCCGAGATCGCATTCAGGCTACTGAGAAAGATACTGGCCGGTGAGGTCGATGAGGCGTCCCTGAGGGCAATCACATACGACGCCTACAACTACGAAGTCCCTCTGGAGAGAGTTGACGGGTCCACGTACATCATGCGCCTTGACCGCGGCCCTACATCCTCTTTCAAGGACTTCGCCGCCCGCATGATGGCAAGACTGATGCAGTACTATCTCAAGAAGGAGAACAGGAAGCTCAGGATACTCACAGCGACCTCGGGAGACACGGGAAGTGCTGTGGCAGACGCTTTTTACGGGCTGGACAATATAGACGTTATCGTACTCTTCCCGCGGACCGAGGTATCCGACCGCCAGCGCAAGCAGATGACAACCCTGGGCAAGAACATAAGTGCCCTCTCGATCGAAGGTAAGTTCGATGACTGCCAGGCAATGGTCAAGCAGGCTTTTGCGGACGAGGACCTGAAGCACATGAATCTGTCCTCGGCAAATTCAATCAACATAGGACGCCTGGTGCCCCAGTCGATCTATTATTTCTATGCATACCTGAAGCTGAAGAATTACCCTGAAGAGATAGTGTTCTCCATACCCTCCGGTAACTTCGGGAACATGATGGGCTGCGTGCTTGCAAAGAACATGGGACTGCCTGTGAAGAAGATCGTGGCCTCGGTCAACGAGAACGATGAAGTGCCGATATTCCTTGATACAGGCAGCTACAGCAAGATCGAGCCTTCCAAGAACTGCCTGTCCAATGCCATGAACGTGGGTCACCCAAGCAATCTGGCAAGGCTGATAAGCATGTACGGCGGGCAGATGGACGAAAAAGGCTACATCCACAAGGCCCCTGATATGGAAAAACTGAAGCAGGACATATATTCGATCCCTGTAACAGATGTGGATACAAAAGCCACTATAAAGGAATTCTATGAGGAGCACAATATCCTGATAGAACCCCATGGTGCCGTAGGCATAAAGGGCCTGATGGAATACAGGAAGGCCACAAAGGACAGCACCCTTGCTGTGACCCTTGAGACCGCAGACCCCGCCAAGTTTCCGGCAGAGGTCAGATCGGTGATAGGTGTCGAACCTGAGCCACCACAGCACCTGAAGGACATAGAGTCCAGGCCGGAGCATATGGAACACCTGAGCACCGACTACGGGCAGTTCAAGGCCTATCTCCAGAAAAAGCTGGGTTAATCTATAAGGGCCGGAGCGTAGCCCTTTTTGTGCTGTAAGGCTGCCTCCCTTTTATTCTTATGTTTGCTCTGCCTGTCTGTAAATAATGGATTTTTCCAGGTTTATTTTTCAGACGCGGATTAACACTGATTTGCACGGATCTGACGTGGCATGGGTTTCTAAATCCAATGTCCCTTAAATCCGTATCCATCCGCGTAGATCCGTGTGTCAGGAGAGATTGCGAAAAAGCATCAGTCGGAATGGAAAAGAGAGCAGTTCTTTTATAGGGAATCTTATCTGATACCCTCTTATATCATTGACATCATTGCAGCAACGTTGTTATGGCTGATGATAAAGAAGAAACCGATCGCTGCCAGGAAGCCACCGCATACATAAAGCAGCTTCTGGTGTGTGCGGCGCGACAGGAATTCCTTACCTCTGGAGAATGTTGAGGATACGGATACAAGGAACCCGAGATCTGCAAGCCAGTGGCCGATTATGAAAGCAATTACCGCGAACACGCCTGCAAGATACTGCTGCATGACAATGGCGCTGCCCGCTGTGAGCCACCAGAAGAGGAAAGTGGGGTTCAGGGCTGATGTAAGGATGCCTGCCGAAACAGGACCGCCGGATATGTTGAGCTTACCGGCCGCATCATTAATGTCCATTGTCAGCGCCTCTTTTGCTTTCCTGATGATGATCAGCCCGAAAAGGGCCATTGCAAGGCCGCCTATTATGGCGATGTGGGACAGCATATCCTTAACGACAAAAGATGCTGCACCCATGATGATGACCAGGACTATAGCGGTCTCCACAATGGAATGGCCGCTGAAGACATACAAGCCTGTCTTCCATCCCTTCCTGAAGGATATACTGACCGTTGCAAGCATCATGGGACCAGGAACAAGCGCAGCGGATACACCTATAGTGAATCCCAGAATGAACGCCTGGGCCAGGACCAGCATTTCCGTAACCATGCAAAATCAATGCCTATATAGAAGGCAGTTATATATAAAAAAATCATTCTAAGTAAATAATGTGACAAGTAAACAGCATCATTAAAATTAGAAGAGGGATATAGAATTATATATTACCCTACTGATGAAATTAAGCAGAAGGGTTCAACCGGGACCCCCTCTGCGTACAGCTTTCAGTAAACGATCTTTGAGATATCCATCTCAAGGATGTCCTCTGCTCCCAGCTCCTTGAGTCTGGGTATGAGCAGGTTGACCTCGCTCTTGTTGACGACGGTCTCCACGGCATAGTAGTCGGACTTGTAGAGCTGGGACACTGTGGGGCGCTTCATGGAAGGCAGGGCCTCGATAACAATATCCAGCTTATCTGCGGGTACGTTCATGTCCAGGAGCACTTTACCCCTTGCCTCTATCACAGAGAGCAGCAGGGTCCTGATCTCTTCTATCTCCTTCCTTTTCACCGGATCTTCCCAGCTCTTCCTGTTGGCGATGAGCTTGGAGGAGGACTCCATGATGATATCCACGATCTTGAGGCCGTTCTTCCTGAGCGTGGAACCGGTCTCTGTGAGGTCCACCACGACGTCCATAAGGTCAGGGACCTTGGCCTCGGTGGCTCCGTAGGAGAAGTGCACATCCACGGGGACGCCGCGGTCCTCGAAGAACTTCTTTGTCATGTTCGGGTATTCGGAAGCCACCCTGCTGCCTGGCTTCACGTCCCTTGCGCTCTGGATGTCGCTGTCCTTAGGCACGGCGATGACGATCTTAACATTACCGGCTCCCTGCTTGCTGTAGGGCAGGTCCGCCACTTCCACGATATCGGCATTCGACTCCCTGACCCAGTCCAGGCCTGAGATGCCCAGGTCAAAGTAACCCTCAGATACATAACCGGGGATCTCCTGAGGCCGGAGGATCTTTATCTTGCCGATCCTCGGGTCGCTGATGGTTGGATTGTAGTCCCTGTCAGTCTTTTTTATCTCAAGGTCCGCCTGCTTGAACAAAAGGAAGGTCTGTTCCTCTAAACTGCCTTTGGGAAGAGCTATGCTTATCATTTTTACATCTCGCTTATTTATGATCTTGTGGATATACCATAAGGGATATTATGGTATTTAAGGGGTGTTAAACACTAACCGCTGCGAGAGTTCTCTACAGAGACATACCTTGTAGAGCGCTGGCATTCTTACTATGATAAAACAAATAGATTTTATGCTGTCAAGTGTAATCGTTTAAAAATCCAATTCTTGTCTCTATTATTCAGGAAGCACTTGTGAAAGGCAGTGGAAGACTTAACTAATGCCTGCTTCCTCTGTTGATCTTCGGATCAACCCTGCCTTTCACTAACGAGATAGGATCCTGCCTTTCAGTTCCTGGCAGAACCCTATGTCCCGGCAGCCCCATTTGAAATGGAGCTGTAATTAATAGTAGATCTTCATCCTACTTAACACAACCGTTAATTAATCAAAAACGGCTGCCTTAATTTTCAAGGCGTTGAAATTGATGGGGGCCTGTTAATTAACTATCACATCTTCACCCAGCTCTCTCCTCTGCCTTTCGTCCTTTTCCGCTTCGGCAAGCTCCTGCCTTGCTGACTTTTTACCGCCCACCCACTTGTCCATGACAACACATGTGACTATATCGCCTGTGACATTAACAGCGGTACGGCTCATATCCAGTATCCTGTCCACTCCGATAATAAGTGCTATCCCTGCTGTTGGCACGCCTACGCTGCCAAGGATCATGGCAAGGATGACGATACCCACACCGGGGGTCGATGGAGTACCAATGGACGCTCCTACAACGGTTATCATAAGAAGCACCAATGCCCAGAAGCCAAGCTCGACCCCGAAGACCTGGGCCAGGAAGACCGTTGCCACGCTCTGGTACAGCGCCGTGCCGTTCATGTTGATGGTGGCGCCCAGGGGAATGACGAACTGGGAAATGGATGGTCTCACACCCACTTTTTCCTCGGCGGTCTTGATGGAGAGAGGCATCACTGCAGCAGAGCTGGAAGTCGAGAAGGCAAGCAGCAGCACATCCCTTATGGAACTCATGAATCCGAGAGGGCCTTTTCCAGAAACGGCAAACACTATCAGCATATAGGCTGCCAGAAGTACAAGAAGCCCCAGCAGCACCGTACCTACATACACCAGCATGCCCAGCAGGGCATCAATGCCAAGGTTGATAGTGAACTTGCATATCAGGCCAAACACCGCAAGAGGCGCGAGAAGCATGCTCCAGCGCACGATGGTCATGCTTACCTCCTGCAGCATCTGTCCCGTGGCAAGCGCACCCAGGGGATTTGTAGGGAGTATAGTAGTGATCATAGCCGGGACGCTGGCGACATCCAAGCCCGCCGGCGCACTTCCTTGTGCGCCCGCTGTACTGTTCACGGCTGCGGGGGCTCCTGTGCCCAATGTCTGCTGGACCATCTCACTGCTTATGTAACTGCCCGGGCTTATGAGCAGTGCCAGGCCAAGCCCTACCAGTATGGCGAACACAGTGGTCGCGATGAAATAGGCAACTGTCCGCAGGCCCACCTGCTTCAACTGCTGCATATCCTCGCCTGCGGCTATTCCACGGATAATAGAAGCGAACACCAGAGGGATGACTATCATCTGCAGCAATGCAAGGAAAATGTATCCGGGGAGTGCCAGCCATTCACCAATAATGTATGAAAGCTGCGTATCCACAAGCCCTGCAGATGGGCCAAGTGCCAGTCCGGTGATAATGCCAAGCATCATCCCTATCAGTATCTTCAGCCACAGCCTGCCCCTGACAAGGGACTGCAGGTGATAGCTAAGATTCTTCAGTGAGCGGGGATGAATAAGGGAAACAGGGTCTGATGCTACATTTTTACCTGCCATACCCGGAAATTCTATCTCATCTTTAAAGGCATTTTTGGTACAGTTGCAGGAATAACGTATATTTCAGCACTTACATCGTGTCAGGGTGGGAAGGAAAGCGCTGTTCATCTTTTATTAAAAGGATATTTAGAACCAAAGGCAAAGGGCCACATTAGTATCCATCTAATAGCCTGTCCAGCGGACTGCCTGCGCCACCGATGACCAGAATGTTGTTTACAACCAGCAGTATCCCGAGAAGAGACACGCAGTGTCTTGTGGCATTCCATGTGGAAAGGTAGTTGCATTTCTTAAGGTAAACGTAGTCCAGGAAGCATATAAAAAGAAATAGCAGTTTGATCAGTACAAGGCTAGCGTATCCATAATTGGCAAGGAAACCTGAGATGATGGAATTTGCCTCGTAGCCAAGCTCGCTCTCAAGAGCAAAGACGGTTGTTGCTATGTCGCCTATTACATAGAACAGGAAAATGTACCTGGTCTCATAGAAAAAATCCCTGATACCTATCTTTGCATGCATAGGACATACTTTACAGTAAGCAGTCTCAAGACCCATGGATTACCCCACAACTGTTCCACTTTTTCCCATTGATATTTAGATCCTGGACTGATTAAAACCTGAGAAACAATGTTAAGGATCAATTCTCAGTATCCTGCCCGGTCATCGGGTAATCCATTATATATTCAGGACTGCCAGATATTACATCATCTAGAACAGGACATTTGAAACAGGAGAATCATACATGATCCCTTTCATTCTGGCTTTTGTGGTCTTTGTACGGGCGCTCTTCCAGATGCTCAAAGAGCAGGAATTCAGGCAGCTTTTCATCCTTGTGGGCATCATTCTTGCGCTGGGGACCGTCGTCTATCACAATATAGAAGGCTGGGGATGGCTTGACTCCCTGTACTTTTCGGTCATCACGCTGACCACGATCGGCTATGGCGATCTCAGCCCCTCCACGGACATCGGTAAATTATTCACCATCATGTACGTGTTCATGGGACTGGGTGTGCTTGTGGGGTTTGTTACCGCAACCGGAGAATATCTGCAAAAACGACAGCACCAGCGGGCAGCAGGTGATGCGGGACTGGCATTCTGGTCTCGCTCCCGTGACAGCGATCCTCACGACAATGAAGAGATCAGGCAAGAGCGGATTAACGGGCAGGTAAAAAAAAGCGATACTGAAGAATGAACATTACCCTGTATAACTTTTTATGTGTTCTTCTCAATTGATAGGATGAGGAAACAATATGCAATTCCTGATAGACAGACTACCTGATACGGCTGCATCTTTTGTACAGATGCGCGGCACTATTTTCAAGGACGGCGCTCTTGATGCAAGAACAAAGGAACTTATTGCGGTGGCTGCTTCCGTGCTGCTCAAATGTGAACGCTGCACAGAGATCCACTCGCAGAGGGCTATGGCCGGCGGGGCTACAAAGGATGAACTTGCAGAGGCAATCGCTGTTGCTATGTTCATATCGGCAGGCTCCACGCTCCACTGGACCGACATCTACAACGATATCTTCGCGGAAGATGAGAGTAAAGAGTGAAAGAAGGCAAAAGCCTTCCTGATAAGACCGCGGAACCAGGAGTAGCTTCTAACGAAGTTTCTAAAGAAGTCCTTTCTCCTGATAGTACTCATCCCTGGCAGCTACAAAAGCCTTCAGGTGCTCAAGAGGTGTCCTGGGGGCGATGCCGCAGCCGGGGGCAAGGATACCAATGCCGTCGTCTATACACTGTTTTGCTTCCCTTCTGATGACTTCCCGGGACTTGTGCAGGAGTGTCTCTGAAGGGGAAACATTACCTATCAGGCATACCCTGTCGCCGATCAGCTGGCTGGCATAGGCCACATCGACCTTCTCTTCTATACTGACGCCCTGGAAGCCGGACTCTGCGATAGGCTCCAGGATAGCCGTGGCGTCCCCGCACATGTGAAGCAGCTTCAGCCCCTTTAATTTAGCTGTGAGGGACTTATAGACAGGAAGTATCATGGATTCGAACATCGGAGGAGGGAAAATGTCAGGGCCTGCCTCGGAATCGATGATGATTACCGCATCTGCGCCTCGCTCATACAGGGCGTTTGCATATTCGGCACATACGGATTCCCCAATCCTCATCAGTTCCATTAGTTCATCGGGGTCCGTAATACACCACCTCAGGTAATTGTTCGCACCCGCAAGATAGAAAGCTGTGGCTGCAGGGCCAATCATCCCGGCTACCAGCGGTATGTCGTCACCGATCTTCTGCCTTATGATGTCGGTAGCCTCAAGCATAGTATTGATCCTCCTGCTTTCGAGAAGTTTCTCAGGGATGCTGATCTTGCCTGCATCCTCTTTCTTCTTGCATGGGAAATCCAGCTGGTAGGGCTGCGTATCAAAGGAACCCTCCTCAATTACGCATCCCAGAGTCTCTGCAATTACGGTCGTGCAGAATGGATAACGTACAGCTTCAAGGCCTGCTATCTCATGGCCTGCAATGGCAAGTGTGGCCATCTGCCCAGGATCATAGTTTGCCTTTGGCCAGCTGGCTCCGGACAGCTCCATAAGGTCAACGGTGCCGGTCTGAGTGACCGAGCATACAGGCACTTTGTCCACTTCTTCCCCTTTAACGGAGCGCACGAAGCGCTCTTTCAATGTCATGTCGCCCAATTTGCCATCCTCCTGTTTTCCAAGATGTTCTAAACTATGTTTCCAGATAGCTATTTTAAGCTTGCGATAATCACTACAGCTTCCAGAGGATATCATCCGTGTGGGTCTTCTCCAGCATTCTCCCCAACCTGAAAAGAGGCAGCCCGACCACATTGGGATAGTCGCCTTCGATTCTCTCCACAAACAGCGCCCCCTTCCCCTGGATCGCGAATGAGCCTGCCTTGCCGAAGGGCTCTCCGGTCCTGACGTAGGAATCTATCTCTTGCTCGCTCAGGCTTTTGATGAATACCCTGGTGACCTCATGTTCACTTATCTCCATGCCGCTGCCGGTATCCAGCAGCGTGACCCCGGTGATAACCTCAATCACCTGACCGCTTATCTTCCCGAGGGTCTCTCTTGCATTATCCTCAGATGAGGGCTTGCCCAGTATTTCGCCTTTACAGACAACAAATGTATCAGCTGATATGATGAGTGATTCCTGGCTTCTGGATGCTATGTCCCTGGCCTTCTCACGGGAATGATGAAGAGCAAGCTCCTCCGGACTGAGGCCTTCCAGGGGTTCCTCCCCGTAAGAGCTGGCGCATATCTCAAATCTGTCCCCTATAAGCTGTTCCAGCAATTCCCGTCTTCGCGGGGATGCCGAGGCAAGTATCACTTTTTTCATGTACTTACTCTGCAGACCAGGGATATAGCCCTGATGAATCAGCGCTCACCAGAGCATGATCACAATACATCCTCCTTGCCGGTACCCGCCAGTCCGTCAAAGACAGGTATCGCTATCTCAGGATACCATGCCTGCAGGAAAGTGATCAGGTGATACCTGAGGAATACCTGGGCAGGCACACTGATAAATGCCAGCGCCAGTATGAAGAGAATGAACTGGACAAGGATCAGAGGCGCCAGGACTATCCACACCAGCATAGAACCCGGCAGAAGGCTTGTGATCGTGAGGTAGACCAGCCCGTCCACCACCAGCACGATAAGCAAGGCCGCAACGATGACTATCAGTGCCAGTATTCCCACTACAATGGCTGCTGCAATACCCAGGATCATCCTTCCGATCCAGTACAGAACGATCTGTCCCGCGTCCTGCCTGAACTTCCTCAGTACCATGGAAAAGGCTCGGAAGATATTGTTGTTCGTGTACAGGGCAACCGGTATTGACAGGCCTATGAGCGAGTTCACTAGGCCAATGATAAGTGCCAGCACAAGGATAACGGCAAGCAGCACCAGCACAAATGCAACTATGCTTGAATCAGGGATATTTGACACATCTGCAGAACCAGCCATGGCAGGATAGAGGAAGGACATAACAATGGCTGCAATAATGGCCAGCATGAGCAGACCCAGTATCAAGCGGAAAAGGAAAAGGCCGAATCCCTTGCCAAGATACCTGCGGGAGTATTCCCGGAAACGTACCTCATTCTTGACGAGGGACTCAACAAAGACGAACTCCATTACGCTTGAAATGTAGGAGAACAGGAGTATGATAACTATGAAGAACAGGATGAGACCTGCAATTATCTCAAAGGCATTAGCAGAGTACATATTATAAATGCCCTGAAGGGGACCTGCTATTCCTGCCGGTACGTCTGAGAATGGACCCATGTCCGACTCACCATATGAGTAATTGCTGCCGTTCCCTCCGCTGGATCCAAGACCACCGAGAAGTAATACGATAACAGCGAGCCTCATCCATTTCCAGAAGTCAAAAGGCTCGAAAAGACATTTTCGCGTCCTTTCAATAGCCCTGTCCAGCGCATCTAAGACATACCAACTCATAAAAGATAATACAGGGCTCTACTTTAAATATTTTGTTATGTCTTTCCTGTAAAAAAGGAAGACCCGGAGTGCGGGCACAATGCCTGAACTTACCGGATCGACAGGGAATCCGAACTCATCGGATCCAAACCTGTCAAACGTTCATGGCTATATTGCCGAAAAGACAGAACTTGTGCTCGGGGCTGTCCATCCAAGGTTTGAGGATGTTCATACCGGCGTCCATAATCTTTGAGGCTGCAAATATCTGCGTCAGGGTGATCTTATCTTCCTCGAACATGTCTCCTATTTCCTTCATCCCGGCCACGAAACCCTTTTCGATGAACATTACAGGATCAAGGCCTGCTTCCAGTGCCTTTCTTGCAGCACATTCAGCTTCTCTCTTGTCAAGGCTTAATACGGCATGCTTTGCCATATTGATAATGTCCTGGCCGGTCAGTTGTGCAGTTTGCATTGTTAAAACAACCTTTATATTATATATCAAATCTCATAATATTGGTACATATATATTTCTTTCGGTACGGGAAATTAAATTTTGAAGCTATTATTTATATACTCCCATAAAGTAGCGCTTATAAAGATAACCGGCTATCCAGTATCCAACAAGGCCGACCAGCAGGGTTCCAGGGACAAAGACCCAGTTACCGGATCCCCTCTGCATGAAATATATATTGACCAGGAGTACATATGCAAGTGAGAACAGGACAAAGAACACTATCTGAAAAGTCACTCTGCTTATCCCTGACAAACTGGCACCCCTTCCTGAACCTTCACAGGTTTTACTTTTCTCTCAAATTAAAGAGATAGATCATCTTATTTATCCGTGTCGTCCCAGGAAATACGCGCAAGAAGCACCTGGAGTTCCACAGTGATATCAGGGGGTTTCCTGAGAAACTGATTTAAATCATATCTATATTGTAGTATCAGAACATCAGAATATATCACGGAACGCCCGAACACATTGACCTGAGACAACATTGACGATACTAAATGACCAGTGATCAGAGTAACTACGGACATAAGCATAAACACTGCCAGCCGCCTGAGATACTTGCCCCTGTGGGCGACGCGGAAGCTTTGCTTGGTGCAATAAAAGGAGCAGCAGATGCAGTTTACCTGGGAGTGGAGGACTTCAATGCGAGAAAGGGAGCAAGGAATTTCAGCCTGGACAAACTGGAGGAAGCAATCGACCTGGCCCACTCAAGAGGTATCAAAGTATTCCTGGCACTGAATATCCCCATCAAGCAGAAGGAACTTCAGGCTGCCCTCGATGTGGTAGACAAGGCATACTCATGGGGCATTGACGCCATAATACTTGAAGACCTGGGCCTTATGAGAATGCTCAGCAGGGCCTATCCCGAACTCCCGCTGCATGTAAGCACGCAGATGACCATACATAATCTTGAAGGCGTTGACTTTGCTGAAGAGGCAGGCGCTTCACGGGTCATAGTATCAAGGGAGCTCACCGTAGAACAGGTGAAGGACATAGTTGACAGGAGCAATATCGAGATCGAGCTCTTTGTCCACGGTGCCCTTTGCTATTCATATTCAGGAAGATGCCTTTTTAGCAGTTTCCTCAGCGACCGCAGTGCCAACAGGGGAGCCTGCACGCAGCCCTGCCGCAGGCAGTATCACCTGACCATTGACGGGAAGGAGGCAGATAAGGGGCTGTTTGGTGAATATCCCATCAGCTGCGCCGAACTGTGCACCCTTCCGGAACTTGACCGCATAGTAAAGACAGGGGTAAGAAGCCTGAAGATAGAGGGGCGTATGAAAAAACCCGAGTATGTGACCGCAAGCTCCCAAGCCTATAAGGCTGCAGTGGAGAGTATATGCAGCACGGGCAGGAACCTGGACCCTGAGGAAATAGAAGCCTATGAAACAGACCTTGCAAAACTGTTCTACAGGGGATTTACCAGAGGTTTCGTCTCGGGCGAAAGGGATGTCACGCACCAGAAATACAGCTCAAGCTACGGTCTGCTCCTTGGTAAAGTGAAAGAGATCTCCCGTTCAAAGCACCATGCAGGCCTGAGGATAAAACTACTGCAGGATATCAACGATAAGGACGGCATCGGGATACTCACCAGTATGAGAATGCTCGGCTGCAGGGTGGATAGAATAATATCAGCCGGAGAGAAAGTTGAGAAGGCATCAAAAGGGGATGATGTCATCCTTGAGATCAGTCCCAAGACCGGCAAGGCTGTGCGAGTGCAGGATGAGGTTTTCCTTTCAACCGACAGTAAGCTTATCGATGCTCTCCAGAAAAAGAAGCCTAAGACAGTTCCTGCCACTCTCAGGGTCTTTGCACGTCTGGGAGAGAATCTCAGGATAGAGATGGAGGAAGCCAGGGGCTGCATATCCTTTACTGACGGGTTCATTGTCCCGGAGGCGAAAAGTTCCCCAACAACCACAGAGCAGATATCGGCGACAATGGAAAAGCTCGGGGAAACCCCTTATCATGCAGGCTCAGTGGAAGTGATCGCTGAAGGGGACATATTCATACCCGTCGGGGTCCTTAATAATGCAAGACGTCAGGCTGCATCCCTTCTCCAGCGGGCTGTGCTCCGTTCATATAAAAAAGAGATGAAGAAGCCTCTTTCAGGAATACTGGCTCCTGAAGTGGCAGGAACAGCGAATACCCCGGCACATGAGGAAACCGTTTCCCGGGCCAGGAAAAAGCTTCTTCTCAGTGTTGATGTCAGCAGCCCCGAATCACTGTTCATTGCAGCACACGCAGGTGCTGATATCATTTACCTTCCCATGGAATGCTTCAGCGAGCTGACAAATACCGTGAACAGCCTTCAGCTGGGCGAACTCAGGTCCAAGGGAACAGAGATCGTCTTTGTGACTCCCCAGGTAGCCTTTGACCACGAGCTTGAGAGCGTGAGGAAAGGAATGGAAGACATAAGGAACGCAGGGTTCATGGCAGCCTGTTCCAATGCCGGTACCGTTAGGGTTGCATCCCGGATGGGGCTGCCCTTCGTGGCACAGAGGGAGTTGAATGTGTTCAATGCTGTCACTGCCGGAGCCTATTTTGGATATGGGGCTCGCCGGGTCACGCTGTCCACCGAGCTTAACATGGAAGAGATCAGGGAACTTTCCAAAGCCCTCGATGACGGGAAGGGGCAAAAGCAGCTGGAAGTGCTTGCTTATGGCCGGGAGCTTCTGCTTATTACAGAGAACGACCTTCTGAAGCCACTTATTGACAGCAAGCTCCTTAACATGGACAGCAAGGTGGCACTGGAGGATAACAGGGGCGATGCATTCCCTGTCATGCGCCTGGGAAACCGCACCCTGGTATATCACTCAAAGGTGCTTGACATGAGGGAGCATCTGGAAGAGTTCAGGGATAGCGGTGTGGACGTACTGCGGCTGGACCTGTCCATGAACAGCAAAAAAGAAGTACGTGAGACCATACGAGCCTACAGGAGCGCCCTTGAAGGGAAAAGAAGCAGGCCTCTCCGGAAGGATGAGAATATCACGCAGGGCCACTATTTCGAGGGCGTGCTGTAGATCAGGCGGCCTCTTTTGTTTTTCCATCTGCGCTCCCATACTTCTTGCATTGATGAAGCTGAGCCTTTTAAATATCTGCCCTAAGACATATAAAAACATTCAAGTAATAATGAACCTTACCTTTAAAGGGGAATGGGTGGCAGAAAGTAGCTTGGACTATAGTTAAAGGATAGTACCTATATAAGCAGACAATGCCTTTGGGACTAAAGTGTTCTATTTAGGCTAAAGTGACCTGATGCATGATCAGAGTTACATGCCTGCCTTTTTCCTAGTGCTACCAAAAGCGGCTATGTGTCATATTCCATCATAGGTGGTAACATGGGCGCCCGGATGTAGCCTGTATGAAGCAGAGGGGGATCATTTCATGAGTAAGAGGCGAGTGGACGAGAATCGTAAAAACGAGCAGCTTGAACAGTTCAGAGAGGATAAGGAACACGAGTTCGTGACAACGAACCAGGGAGTAAGGGCAGATAATGTTGACATTTCTCTCAAGGCGGGAGAAAGAGGTCCGACGCTGCTGGAAGATTTCCAATTCCGGGAAAGACTGACCCATTTTGATCATGAGAGGATACCTGAGAGGATCGTCCATGCAAGAGGGTCCGGCGCACATGGTTTCTTCCAGGTGTATGAGCCTCTTGCTGAGTACACCTCAGCAAAGTTCCTGCAGGACCCGGACAAGAAGACGCCTGTGTTCGTCAGGTTCTCCACCGTTGTCGGTTTCAGGGGTTCGGCTGATACTGTAAGGGATGTGCGTGGCTTTGCGACGAAGTTCTATACCGAGGAGGGAAATTACGATCTGGTGGGCAACAATATCCCGGTCTTCTTCATCCAGGATGCAATGAAGTTCCCGGATCTTGTCCATGCCATCAAGCCCGAGCAGGACAACCAGATTCCTCAGGCTTCGGCAGCACACGACACATTCTGGGATTTCGTGGCACAGCATCCAGAGAATGCGCATATGATCATGTGGGTGCTCTCTGACCGCGCCCTGCCTAGAAGTTACAGGATGATGCAGGGATTCGGGGTCAATACATTCCGTTTCGTAAATGCACAGGGTAAGGGCAGGTTCGTCAAGTTCCACTGGAGGCCTATGCTTGGCATCCACTCGCTTGTATGGGACGAGACACAGAAGATAGCCGGGAAGGACCCGGATTTCAACAGGCGTGATCTCTGGGAAGCAATTGAGATGGGACACTATCCTGAATTTGAGTTCGGCGTGCAGATGATCGAGGAGAAGGATGAGTTCAACTTCGACTTTGATATCCTGGACCCGACAAAAGTATGGCCCGAGGAGGATGTGCCGGTAAAGTGGATAGGGAAGATGACGCTCAACCGCAACCCGGACAATTTTTTCGCCGAGACGGAGCAGGTTGCTTTCTGTCCGGCCAATGTTGTTCCGGGCATTGATTTCTCAAACGACCCCCTCCTGCAGGGCAGACTGTTCTCCTACCTGGACACGCAGATGATACGCCTGGGAGGTCCGAACTTCCATGAGATACCCATCAACCGGCCGCTTGCACCCATCAGTAACTACCAGCGTGAAGGCTATCACCGTATGACCATCAACAAAGGCAAAGGAAGCTATTTCCCCAATACTGTGGCTGATGGACTGCCAAGACCTGCTTCTGCTGAAGAGGGAGCTTACGTGCATTACACGGAGAAGGTTGATGGCCGCAAGATCCGTGCCAGGAGCGAGAAATTCAGGGATTTCTTCAGCCAGGCGAAACTGTTCTGGAACAGCATGACAGAGCCCGAGAAGATGCATATCATAAAAGCCTTCCACTTCGAGGTTGGCAAAGTCAAGGATCCCGCCATCAGGCAGGCCGTGGTGGACCTTTTCAATAATGTGGACGGTGACCTTGCCATCGAGATAGCAAAAGGTGCGGGTGCTGACGCGCCAAAGAGGAAGGGCGGTTCCCCGGTGACCAGAAAATCCAGGAACCTCAGCCAGGAGCTGAGCGAGCACACACGCAAGGATTCCATTGTCAGCAGGAAGGTCGCTATTCTCGCGGCTGATGGATACAGTCATCAGGAAGTGGAGAGCCTCAGGAAGGTGCTGGTGGGTGCCGGTGCCCAGGCGGATGTCATCTCCAAGTTCAGAGGGATGCTGAAAAGTTCCGATGGAAAGGAGATGGAGGTTGACAAGAACTACGAAGTTGCAACGTCCGTTGTGTACGACGCTGTCTATGTCCCCGGAGGACACGAGAGCGTCGACACCCTGAAGATGCACGGTGATGCCATTCACTTCATCAACGAGGCTTTCAGGCACTGCAAGCCCATAGGGGCCACTGCTGAAGGTGTGGACCTGCTCATATCTTCCAGTATCAAGGAAGTGAATCTTGCGAAGGACGGCACAGAGATCGTATCAGATAAGGGCGTTGTGACGGTGCGCAACCCAGGAAGTAACGGTAAGTTCAATAAGGTCTTCATCGAAGCCATAGCACAGCACCGGCACTGGGACCGTGAGAAGAAGATGGAAGTCCCGGCGTGATATATGGAGGGGGCAACCCCTGCATTACTTTTTTGGCGTTTCTTCCGGTTTTTGAAAAGGTCTCCTGCTGAATACTTTTTGCAGAGCGCCTTCAGGATCTTATCTGCATGTAGCGTGCCTGCGTCAGGGACATGACAGCATGATGTCTATGCATCATTATCAGGTATTGCCCTTAAGGTGAGAGGGTGGATGTTCTCAGAAAGCTAGCAGGATGAACTTAACTCACTCGTACGCTTTATCATGATGATTAAAGCTTACAAGAGTTATTATGCTGTTGGCGTCATCTATCTCATAGATCAGAACGAAATGGCCAACATGAACCCTGCGATATCCTTTGAGAACATTACGTAAAGGTTTCCCGCACTCGGGGTTCTCACGGATACTTGTAGCAGCTTTCTTAAAACGGTTGAAAAGAGCAGGATCCTTCTTGAAGAGGATCTTTGTTTCTTTCTCAAAATTAGGTGATGTGACTATCCGATACGTCATTTTTCGTAGCTGGCAAACAAGTCTTCAAGTGAATCGTACTTGGTGCCTTTTCCGCCTTTAACGTCTTGTATACTTCGCTCTACTTCTTTGATGAACTCCTGATCGAAACATTCTTCTGGAGGATAGGACTCTTTATTGGCTCCAGCTATCTTTTTATTACCAAGCCTGCGGATTGAAGTATGGACGCTCCTCATAATTGACACTTTGAATTATAAGTATATAAGAGTTCTGAAACTGAGTAATTTCAAATAACCGCAAGCCTGCCGGAGTCGGTGATCCTGAAGCCTGTATTCCAAAGCAAGATCCACTATAACAAGGATTGAAACATAATGAAAATGACCGTGATCGGAATATGGCTCTCAATTTCAACATTTCAAAAATAGGAGTGGTCATGTATCTCTGACCATTCCCGCTTTGAAAGGTGCCTTTATTCAGTAAAGACAACCTTTACTTCCTTGACATCCCAGAGGGATTCTATCTTTTCAAGTATATCCTCCCTGATAGCTGCTGCGAACTGGTGATTGGATGGCAGGTCAAGCAGTATCCTGACATTTCCGTCATTAACATCTATTTTCGTCACCAGTTCAGTCCTCACGATATCCAGCCCTGCCATAGGATTCATGACATGCTTGAGACGGCTCCTGACCACAGCCTCGGTGGTGGGCTCCTGTGCGCTCACAAGTCCGTGCTTTTCTTCGTAGTCACGTATTGCCGACCTCAGGCCCTCAACAGCCAGTACAGAACAGTGGGCTTTCACCGGTGGGAGGCCTCCGAGCTCTTCGGTTGCTTCTTTCCAGGTGATCTTTTTTGCCTCATCTATAGTCTTGCCTTTGGCCAGCTCGGTTATTATAGAAGCTGTGGCAATGTTGGATGCGCATCCGTAGGATTCGAACTTGACATCTTCTATGACCTTCGTATCCGGATTTACCTGCAGGTAAACGGCAACCATGTCTCCACAGGCCGGGCTGCCTTCCATGCCCTTGCCGTCCGGATTCTCCATTTTTCCTACATTCCTGGGATTGCGGAAATGTTCAAGAACCTTCTCACTGTACGGGAATTTCATTCTGTCACCTCGATATTGATCTGATATTCTTTTAGTGCTTCCTTTAACAGATACGTTACTCACTTATTCTTATCATAAAGCGGGCTTATGGCCCTCAGCTGTGACACAATCTCCTTGACGGCATCGATTATCCCGTCCACGTCTTCCATACTGTTGTACCTGCCAAAGCTGAAACGCAGGGAACCGTGTGCCCTCTCATGGTCTCCTCCTATTCCCATGATCACATGGCTTGCCTCAAGGGAGCGGCTGAAGCAGGCCGAGCCTGTGCTCACCGCAAAGCCTCTCATGTCCAGGTGAAGGGTCATGGACTCGCCCTCCACATAATGGAAGGTTATATTAGCATTCTGGGGAACACGCTGGGTCCTGCTGCCGTTGAGGGTCACATGCGGCACCTCTTCCTCAGCTCTCCTGATCGTGTGGTCCCTCAGCGATGCAAGGAACCTGTTCTCCTCCGGGGTTACCAGTTCCACGGCCTTTGCAAATCCGACTGCTCCGGGGATGTTCTCAAGCCCGGCACGACGGTTGGATTCCTGGAAGCCGCCATCCATCCACTTGTTTATCGGCGTGCCCTCCCGGATATATAGAGCACCGACACCCCTTGGCCCATGGATGGTGTGTGCGGACATTGTCACAAGGTCTACAGGTATCTTGCTCACATCCAGAGGCACCCTGGTGAAACTGTGCGTGGCGTCTGTGTGAAGAAGCACATCCTTTTCTTTACATATCTCCGCAATTGCCTTAATATCCTGAAGTGTTCCTATCTCCTGGTTGGCGTGCTGGATGGAAACCAGCGCCGTATTCCCGGTAATGGCATTCTCCAGCTCCTCAAGATTGAGGATACCTTCAGGGCTCACACTGATGTAGTCAGCCCTGCAGCCCTGTTTTTCCAGGGCTCTCGCGGTGTTGAGCACCGGGAAATCCTCGATCTTCGAGACTATTATGTGGTTGCCTTTCTTCTTCATGAGCGCAGAAACAACGCCCTTTATGGCCATGTTGCTTGATTCCGTTTCACCGGAAGTGAACACGATCTCCTCAGGGGATGCGCCCAGTGATGAAGCAATACCTGCACGTGCATTCTCAAGCCCTTCCTTGGCATCGATACCCATGGAATACCCAAATTCGGAAGTAGCCACAGCATACGTATCAAAGTAGTATGGCTTCATGGCTTCCAGCACCCTTTCATCAAGGCGTGTACTGGCAGCATTATCAAGATAAACTGTCTTATCTAACATTTAACCTCCATATCTGATAGAATTTAATGAGAACTTTAAATGAAAAGTGTGATACTGGCATCTTTTGCCTCGTGGATGTAAGTACCCACGGCTCCGTACTCATCTATCCAGTCCCTGCGCAGCTCATCGGGTTTGATACCCATTATTTCCATCGTCATCTCGCAGGCGATAATCCTGCCACCGAGCTCCTTGTAATCCTCCATGAGCTTCTCAAGCGGTGCTACATTGGCTTTTTTCATCCTTTTGCCAACCATCCACCTGCCAAGCCCCAGCATGTGCATCTTAGATAGGGGTCCTTTGTCCAGACCGCCTTTCTTAAGACGCTGCAGTCCCCAGAAAGTAAAGTAAAGGGAAGCCTCCATCCCCATGGACAGGGCTCCGTTGCCGATGATTAGTGCGCTGTATATCTTGTCCAGGTCACCACTATGGACCACGATAACTGCCTTTCCTGTCATTTTTGGCGCCGCCTACCTTTTTATCCGGATCTTCCATTCGTTGTCTTTTTCCTCTATATCAAGAACCTCAAGTCCCATGGCCTGGCAGGCCATCGGTATCTCTTTCTTGGAAGCCGGATGTGTCCCCATGACTACTACCTCATCACCTGGCGATGCCTTTCTGAGTGCTTTTCGACACTCTACAAGCGGGACAGGACATGTCTGACCCCTTACGTCGATTTCCACCTTTGCCATATTCTGGTCCCCTACGATCCAATTAGTATGACTCAACAGCGAGTTAACGCCGTTAACTCCTACTACTACCTGCAATAATATATTTTTTACCCTGATGGGCGTCTTCCTGAGCAGGCAGATACACAGTAAATATCACTGATATCTATTACTATATTCTTTACACTATTTAACCGTGCAGCCAGGAGACGTTGTAGCACTCCACTCTCCGGAAGCACAAACCAGCAAATGCAGCCCTGTGAAACCTTATTTACGGCTGCTTTCGGATGTGCTGTGTTCTCCGGTCATCGCGGAAACCTTGCCTGCCCACAGGCAAAACTATTCTTTCATTATCTTCCTGATCAGCAGCAAGCCTGTAATATTGACAGCTATTATCAGGAGGCTGCCTATAATGTAACGTGGGTTGCGAAGAAATAAATCGCTTTTGGAAGCATCCTGAGGGGTCCTTAGATCGATGTGCTGGCTCCCTTCAAGGAAGAACTCTTTTTCCAGATACTTAATGGCGCCATCCTCTGAAGTATAGCGTATGATATAACTGGAACCTGTTGCGACTCCTCTTAGCAATATATCGTCGTTGGCCATGGTCTCATAAGCAGTCTCTCCGTTGCTGATCAGTTCCAGCCTCCCTTTCTGGGGCACGGATACTTTCAGCACCGTGTGGTCCCTGAAAGGAATAGCCTTCCCGTCAGAAAGGCGGAGCTCATCCGGCAGGTAGAGCACTTCAAGTATTGTCGGCGCAATATCCTCCTGCCCATAGCTGCCTTCAATAACGCCGTCTTTAATACCACTTGCAGAGATCACAAAGGGCACCTTCTGTGCTTCATTGGTGCCTGAATACTTGGCAGCCTGATGCCCGCCCCGCGAATCCGGGCTCGGGAAAGCCATCCCATGATCGGATACGAAGATGAAGGCAAGATTATTCTCTTCGCACTTCCGGTACAGGTCCATACATGCGGCATCAATGCCTTCGATAGAATCTATGTATCCCTTATCTTTTTTGTAGTGACCCGCAGAATCGACTCCTCCTACATTTACAGTCAACAGATAATGCTGCTCTGGATAATTGGCCTGCATATGGTCCATCACATCCATTGCAGTGTCGATCGCCCAGTTATCATATATGTCATAACGCTGCTGTGATCCTTCAGGAAATCCACTCAGATGCTCATTAAGCGACGGCAGGCTGTCCTGCATGAGAGCGGCAACTTTCAGTGGGATCTGTTTCTGCCCCGAGTCGCGGATATTTGTAATGACCAGCATCTCAGGCTCGTTTATAGAATTGGTGGCATCGTGTATGATCACGTCCTGCTTGGAGCAGATAGCCGAAGAATCGCCTTTCTGCATGACAGCAAACGTGTAGTATCCGTATTCGTGGGCTATATCATATATGGTAGTGCCGGAACCGCTAACCGAGTCTGAAAGTGCTTTTGTGTACCCTGTGACAAGGACCGAATGACCCGCTTCTGTATATGTCTGGGGAGCCCGCACATCGAGCACCCTGCAGCTCTGCTCCATGATAAACGAGAGATTGTCTGACTTGACTTTC
This sequence comes from Methanolobus chelungpuianus, assembly GCF_024500045.1. Taxonomy (NCBI): domain Archaea; kingdom Methanobacteriati; phylum Methanobacteriota; class Methanomicrobia; order Methanosarcinales; family Methanosarcinaceae; genus Methanolobus; species Methanolobus chelungpuianus. Next base: position 57,942 of record NZ_JTEO01000006.1, on the reverse strand, counting down.
GGAAGCACTCTGCCATCCAGCGAGTAGGGGACCAGCTCGGGATAGAGATATGATGAACTAAGGCCGTCAACTATCAGGATGACTGCCCCTTGCGGGACGTCCACTGAACTCACTTCAAGGATGTCTGTTGCAGCTGCCGCCAGCTGGAAAAAGAACGGCAGGAAGACAATTGCCATCAGAAGCCTGAAGTATAAGGATGTAAGGGATGTAAGTTCTCTCTCATTTTTTTGCATGTTTCCTGTGAGGAAGAATCCCTATAATAAAGTTTCTATTCAGATCCTATATTTATAAAAAGAGCTATAATCAGATGAAAGGAACTCTCAGTTATTCAGTTCTCGGCTCTCACTTTCCAGCCTGTCCCTGAGAAACAGCGACAATAGTAATACGATCGCGCAAACTGCAAAGACGATCTCAAACCCGGAGAATGCCAGTAAAATACCTGCAATTACAGGCATCAGTCCCATTCCTGCGTAAGTGTATGTGTTGAAGATGCCCATTGCAAGCCCTCTTGGGATCCTCATATGGGCGACCGCCACCGGTAAACCTATCATGGCTGCGCCGGAGCCTGTACCTATCAGTGCAAATCCGGGCAATGGATAAATTATAGCTAAGAGAGCGCCGCCTACTGCGATCACCACTCCGCCCCTGATAAGAACATTGTAATGTATGTCCATCCTTCCTACAACTATGTTTGCTGCCATGGCGCTGACATACATTGCTGCGATAGACAGGCCAAGTGCCGCTTTACTCAGCATGTCCTGGCTGTACTCCGGATAGAATGCCGTCAGGACACCGCTTATTCCAAAAAGGAGGAAAGATATGATCCATATGCGATAGAAATCTCTATCTGCAAAGTGACCCGCGATCTTACCGGGGGAAGGCATTTTGTCTTGCCGCCTGTCAACTCTCACTTTTTTTGGCTTGATTTGAGTCCTGCCCGTTCCTGTATCTTCCCGCCTGAGAGCAGAGATCCCGGCTGCCAGTACGACCATTGCCATCAGGGTGAAGACAAGGATACCGCCCCTGATACTCCACTCCGCCAGGTAACCTGCCAGCGCAACCCCGACTGCCAGTCCGGCATTCAGCAGGAAGTTGAACTCCCCGATGTACCGGTTCCTTTGAGGATATTCCGAGAGCACTGCGTAGGCTACCGGAAAAAAGGCCCCGCAGGCTACTCCTTCTACCAGCCTCGCAAGTACAAGCATATAGAGATTACCGCTTCTCAGGAGCACCACGCCGGAAACGAGCGTCAGTGTGATTGCTATGAGTATGAGGCTCCGCTTTTCATACCTGTCAGAGAGCATCCCGAAAGGCAGCATTGTAAGCAAAGCTCCGATAAAATACCCTGAGAACAGCAGGCTCGATGCAAGCACTCCGCCGTTTCCCTGCCACAAGGCTGCCATTTCCGGTAATACCGGAATGACCGAGTTTGACAGCCCCATTATCAGGAATACTGTCATATAGAGCAGCAATCGGTTTTTATCCATACTCCTTTTGTCACCATTCCAGATTGATGTGGAACTTAATATCCTTTATTGTAAATCCTCATCCAACTCTCACTTTTTCAGATTCAAGAAGATATGCCTTTTACAAAAAGCAAATGTTCAAGCTCATGTAAGATACCGTGAGTACATCATAGGATACACGGCCTGCATAAATTTTAATGATGTTGATCTATGCCATTTTATTATGATTATAGCATATACCACAAGTTATATGGTAAATGCAAATATAAAAATTTAATATAATATATAAAGATAATGATGTTAACTAAAAAAATTCTTGGCTTTTCATATTAATTATAATGCTATATGTATAATTATACTTTCTGATCACAGCCTCTATAGTCGACAAAAGCGGAAGTTAATTATAAAAATATCCTTATATTAAATCCGCTTTTAAAAATAAATTAACCCTATAATATGTATGTTCAAACTGTGCATACTACCTTTCCAAAAAATGAGAGTCAGCTTTACAAATTCCTCTATCCTCTGGTCTTAATTAGTTCGATACAATCCTAATATTAAAACTTTACAGGTTAATAGTGGAGAAACTTTGAAATTGTTTTGAAACTGCTTTGAAATATGTCACATTTCCTCCCTGGTTTGCAGCGGATCAAGAAGCAATGCAAGGCATTTCATCAGACCGTATGAAGAATGGCTCCGGAAGCACAGAAAGTGATGCATGGAAGGTGTTTTTCATTCTTGAACATCAGTATTCACTTAAAAGAGAGTACTATCTTCCTTTTTAAAGTAGGAAACTTTCAATAAAGATAAATATCTTATTCAATAATCATTATGCGCAAATGAAAGAATTTAAATAAGCAACCGAGGTAGCGACAAGTTTCGACGCCCTCTCTTTTGTGGCCATATTTTTGATATGAAATAGTGTTTCATTACCCGTATATAATATGCTACAAGATAGTGCCAAGTGGTTCAGGAAACAGGCCCCACGTCATTATAAGGGCACTGTAGTATGCGACGGTGCCCGTTCCTCCAAGTCATTATATGTTTCTTATATGTTTCCTGAAAGTATTCTCACAAATCTGAATGTGGGATTAACCTGAACCAGTTAAAGAGTAAGAATCTATGTAAGAACGCGCTAAAGATGTGCTGCTCTTTCTTTAATATAATTAAACTCCGGCACTTATATTAAAAAGTCAGTTTCAACAAGAGTATATTCCTTAATGCCAGAAACTAATATGCCACATAAAAACATAACCAATAAGCACCAACCGAGGGCACCGCTCAGTTCGCGGTGCCCGCACACAGTTAATTTAATTGGGCTTAAAACCGTTTTCTGGTTAGATGGCATCTGGATATATATCGATCCCCACTTTTAACTGGTTCTGTAGTTGTGTACTGCTTTGCTACAGGAGAGGAAAGCAAAGGAGCGTAATTCTATTATCTTGATGCTAACGACAGGAGCAAGTCTTTTGCTCAATGCTAGTGGCCTGGTCCAAAATAGGCCGGGTTGCTGAGGTGAAGGAAACTATGAGAACTATGGAAGATCTCTATAATTTTAATTTGTAACTATGTGTAACTATAATAAGTTACATTTTAAACTACTTGTTTTGCATATAGTTTAGTGTATAATGCTTCCCCGTTAGTCTAGTTACGAACGATTACCTACTAATTTATTTACTAGAGTAAAAATTTATAAACAAAACTTTATTTTTAAATACAGTCGGTGTACAAATATGAGCATTAATAATTTATTAATGATATTTTTATATTAACCTTTTAGGCTTGTTTATGATAGACTCTCCGCATTAAAAAAGTTAATATAAAAATAGCTTAATAAAAATTCAATTCCACTTTCTGTATATAGTTCTAGTATTGGTCCTGATTTGATAAAAGGGTTACTTTTGTAATAAAATAAGCCTCAATTATAACTTTAAGTAATGTAGTTCTATAAGAGTCAGCAAATTTTCAAATCCATAATAATGCAATTTATTAAAATAACTTTTAGTTATATTGCTGCATAACGAAAAGCGCAAAAAATTTACAATGCTAGATATTGCTATAAACTATAAGAACGGATTTTGCCGATTTTTCAAACCCTATACTTTTCTCAACTCGGATGTTTCATAGACTATATGAATGGAGGGTTCTCCACCTTCAACCCTATGATGATCTGCAAAAAAAGATAGGAAATTCACATATCCTTATTCCATAAACTCTTCATTCACATACTATATGTAACAGGAAGCGGCGGCGGCTTTCTGAGACAATAGCCAATTCACCTCGTTTAATTGAAGGAGGAACTTTCTGGAAGAAATAATTGCTGCATACAGGACAATTAATATAAGGCAACTGAGCTAAATAATGGATAACTTATCTAATTTTTCATGCACAGTATTCTGTTTGCACCCTATATTTATTAGGACTTTTTTGATATGCTGAGTGTACCCTCAAGAGGCCAATTATATTAATATAAAAATACGCATATTTTAAACGAGAAAAACTTAAGAAAACCTTTTAAATAACCTACTTGCATTAAAATCCTCCTCATTATTACAATAACTCTCACTTATTTGTAGAGCCTTCCAGGCAAAATATGGCCGCATTGCTACGAACAAAACTGGATATATTTTCTATTTTTATAATTAAACTAAAATAATATAAACTAAATAAAATTAATAATATATATTTGCTTCTATTTAATATAACACTTTTCTGTTACTTTTAAATATACACTTTAAAGTATATGCGGGACTGAATAAGAGCTCTTTAGAACAAATTTACATCTCCAACTTTATCCAAACTGCGATCCATGATGCAACTGCTGGCAAAATTATAATCTTTTCAGATATTCAGGTAGATATCAAATAGCTCTCCAAACTCGGGATATTTTTTGCGGGCGCGATAAAGATACTGACGGACATATTTCTTGCCGCTTGCCCTTGCAAACAGGGTCTTGATCTCTGCCTGGGTGAACACGGTTTCCAGTTTTTTAAGAGGGATTGCCTGTAAAGCCAGCAGCTCTTCAGAAGGTTCTGCTATTTCCTTTATCTCTGCATCCAGGTTATCCAGGCTGGCCTGTTTGGGAGGATCAGCCACGCTGAGGAGAGGATGCTCTCCAAGCCATATCCAGTACTCATCATAAAGGATAGCATACATCCGACCGCATGCAGAGCATCGAGAAGCAACAACTGTCCGCCTGTCAAGCAGATGATAACTTATACTGACGACATCGGCATTACACTTGCTGCAGGTACCAACCAGATTCTGCTCAAGATTATCAAGAGGAAGTTCAATGTCGTCGGCTTTCAATGTGTTGTTTTGCAGGTCGTAAGTATAGGACATGGCCACCTCGGAAACTGAGAGATAGGCAGAGGCATATGATACCTGTGCAGAACTCCAGTATGCCTTTAGCATCTCATGATCTGAAACTTTAAAAACCTATTTATAGATAGAAATTCATATAAAAACTGCTATATCAATATAGTAAGAGGTGTGACTATAGAATCAATTCGATCAAAAATAAAACGGAGACTACAACGCTTTATCGAACTTGATGTCAATGGTCTTCGCAGCCACATATTATCAAAGTTCCTCAGCGTAAAGGAAACCACCGTAGATGAATTACATGCATCTATCACTGAAAAGTATGAGATCTCACGCAGCGCTGTTGCGTCAATGGTCGGATACATATACTCCAAGATCGGGATACTGAGGTCCCACAAGGAGTCCTATAAGACACCTATTGTGTATTCACTCAAAGAAGAATATGCGGACCTGATCAGAAGTGCGCTTGAATCCGGCAGCACTCAGCAGCTGGCCGTTTAAGGTAACGGGTCATGTCTATAGTCAAGAATGCGCCACGCACGTCTACTACCATCGTTATACGTTCCGATGCAAATGCGCGCATAACTCACTCCAGGGACCCCTATTATAACCTGATGAGACGGCTCTTCCAGGAAGAAGCCACTGCCGTGCGCGGCCAGAAATTCCTTATCATGGTTGAAGAGCGCCAGAAGAGTGGCAACCCTATCAAGACCAGCGAGTGGGAAAAAATGCTCGAGGAGCTTGATATCGGGCGTGCCTCATTCTACGCCATGCGCAACAAGCTGCTAGGTGCGGGTCTGATATCGAATCGTAACGGTGAGTATCGCCTTTCAGGCCAGTTCAGCAAGGATCTTCTTGATATGGCCAGATGGTGGTGGACAGCTGTCCTGAACGAGAATCCGGAAAACCTTTAAAAACCCATGAACCATCGACCGATATCTTAATATCTTACTATTGCAATGTAAGGAATACTTTCGTAGCAGCCCGGTAGTGTAGTGGTCAATCATGCAGGACTCTGGATCCCGCAACCTCGGTTCGAATCCGTGCCGGGCTACCAAAATACTTTATATATTTCTATTTATTGAGTGCTTTTTGTTCAGAACACAAAACTTAAGACGTCACCGAGTCTCAGCAGCAATAATTGAATTCAAGAGACTTAATGCTGCCTTCTGCAAAATTGGTGCAGAGTTTCTTTTCAGATATGCGGTCAAATATGTAATCTGAACCTTTCTGAAATCTTACCAAATCCTAATGCATAGAGAGATGCTTCCTCCACAGCCATATATACTTCTGTAAAGCTATCTATTTTCATCTTCTATCCAACCATTATATTCTAAAAAGTTGTAGCATTTTATATTATCAAGGGTTTATGGCCGCTTTCTCGAACTGAAAAAAAGATGTTAGGTTTCTCTTAGTATTCGCAACTGTCCACCAGGTCTGCTAATTCCAGACAGTTCAGTTCCTCCAAAGGAATTGTCGAACGCTGGTTGCCCCTGCTCAGGAGAATGTTCCCGTCAAAGCCGATGATCAGATAAGACTCCAGCATATCGTCAGTGGACTCAAATGTCGGAGCAGCTCCATTACTCAATACCAATCCTTTGTTGATGTCCCTGAACATCTCAAACTCATCACAGGTCAGGAGCGGATCCAAAGCATCGCTGTTCTGGCCTTTCATGGAAAGCATCTGGAAGATCTTCCACCTGGCAGGAGCCAGCGAGGATATGAAAGGCCTCATATCTTCAGAATAGTTCAGTCTGGTGACAGTTGTATTGATCTTAAGCCCCATCCCATTATCATGAACAAGCCTGCACATTCTCCGTACATGTTCCACATGGTTCCCATAACCTCTTCCCAGCTGTTTTTCTATTTTCTCTTCTGCAGAATCCACCGAGATGCCTACCCAGTCAACATACTCGCTCATTTCCCTGAGATTATTCTCATTTAGCAACGAACCATTCGTGACAATGCTGACCACAAACCCCATCTCTTTTGCCAGCTTCAGGAAGCAGTTCAGGTCCTTGTGCAGAAGCGGCTCTCCACCGGCAAAGTTGATCTTCTCGATCCCCCTGGCTTTCAGGACCTCAAGGATATGTCTGGCTCTTTCGCAGCCCTTAAACTCTCCTTTCATGTTTTTGTAGAAGCAGAACCTGCAGCTATAATTGCAGGCCATGGTCAGATGCCAGTTTGCTGATCTTATCCTCATGTTTGCCAATATATTATACATACATTAAATATACTTCTGTTTTGTATAATTTTACTGGCACTGAGCTGGTTCTGTTATAACAGCCATTTCTTGATATCAAATTGCATAGACATCTTGATATCAAAATATCTTTCTATATTGATAGCATGAGTGAGAAAGTATTAATTGTCCTTCATTTGTCAATTAACTCGAGGAATCACCCTTCTATTACAAATCAGAGGCACAATATAAGATATTGCTCAAAAAAGTCATTTCGTAACATAATACAGCTTTAATAGCCCTTCTTTTTTGCATTTACCGGGAGAAAAAGCCGTCTTTTCTGTAGATTCGTGTTCCCTTCAATTGTCGTCCCCCCTACGCATTAACTAAATATATGTGCAAATGCATAATCCTATGCAATTGGTGTTATTCATGAAAAGGTTTACCATAGCCATTCCAGAAGAGCTCAAGAACGAGATGGACTCGTTGCCGGATATTAACTGGGTTCAGGTCGCAAAAGAAAGCATTCAGAAGAAGATTGAGATGCTTGATGAATTTGAACGTTTTCAAAGGAACTGTGATAATTAATGGCTACATTAACTATTCCAATTGATGACGAACTTTACGATAAGATTCAGGCACTTTCATGGGTAAAGTGGTCTAAGGTCGCACAGGATGGAATACAGAAACGAAAGATACTTGAAGTCTATATCCGGGATAAGAGCATTTCAGAGGAGGATGCTGAGTTTTGTGAGATGATAGATTGGCATCCTGCTGATGAACTGCCAATAAAGGAAGAAGTGATCGAAAGGATCCTGAGATCAGATAAGAACACGGCTGTACCTGTCAAAGACATATCTGACATATTCAAATAACTTTTTTGGTGATTGATGTGAGTTATTCCCTTTACATCTTGCCAGAGTGTCAGAAGGATATCAAGAGGCTTACGAAGAAAAATCCTCATTTGCAGAATGTGCTTGAAAAGAAGATTAGCGAAATTCTCGAAAATCCAACTCGATTTAAACCCCTACGTAACGAGCTTGCTGGCTATTATAGGGTACACATTATGACTAGCTTTGTGCTTATCTTGGCAGTGGATATGAAACAGAGGACAGTTTCGCTTGTACATTTCTCTCACCACGATGATGCCTATAATTGGTAAATTACACTCGTTATAACTAATGGTTTCCTACTTCATTCCACAGAGTGGTTCGTCTCTCCTGCTTAACTTGATAGGCTGATTGTTAGCACAAATTTGAGTTGGATGAAAAGGCCATAACTGCTTTATACATTGCTACTATTTTTCTATTACTACATAAAGAAATATAGCCGAAATCCAGACAGTATTATGGAGATATCGTCCTGGATTCCTGAATTGCCCTGAGGCATGGTAATGTTAGCTTTTATTTAGTTTAAGCTTTGCGTTTCTTGCCTCAGGAGAAGGAAAATGAGGTTTAAAGAAATGAATCGAAAATACAGTGCATTGCTATGTATTGCTTTGCTGTTGTGTCTCTGTCTTACACCATCAGCAATGGCTGCGACCAAAGAAAAAAAAGTGGCAACCTCAATCAATGATGCTTCTCATATCAAAGATGCTTCTCAATTACAAATGGAAGCTTTGGAAGCTGAGTTGGGCGAAGAAGGAATGAAAAAGGTTGAAGATTATTTGAATCTACAGGCCTCTTTACCGGATGTTGTGAAAGCATCTCCTTACAGCTGGATTGCCTTTGCAGCAACTGATAAAGAAAGTCAAGCTGCTTATATGGCTGCAGTTGATGAATCTAATCTCGGGAAGGAAGACAAAGAAAACTAAAAGCTGATTTGCAGGATATCTGGAACAGATACCCGGAGAAGTTTACAGCTGAGGATAATCTTGCATTGAGCAATGTAAGCAAGATAATGGAAGAACGTTTTATAAAGGAAAAAAGCGAGTCCATCGAAATTAAATGGTATAGTACCCCACATAAAGATTTTGCTAACTACTCTTGTGATGGTTCATCCTATAGAAGTTATGCTCGTGATGCTGCTGACGACCCAGATGCGAGTGGTTTTGATCCTTATGCATATAGGTACTACAATCATTACGAAGATGCTTTTTGGGGAATTGGAGGCGCACCAAGCAGATGTGATGAATTCGCGGATTCTGCAATATTTGCAATAAATAATGGGTATTATGCCACAGCTCATCAGAGATTTGGATACTCAAGCCACTATTTATCGGATGTAGGTCTTCCGTTCCATAGTAAAGGGGCCACAGACTACCTTGGTGGATTCGTAGATGCTTTGTTCAATGCTGCTATCCACAATACATATGAAAGCCACGTAAGCAGTAATTGGAGTACTGGATATAATTTCAAATCATATGTTTCAGGAAATACTCAGAAAATCACAGTCACGAATCCAGAACAGGCAGTTGAAGATAATGCTGATTATAGTGCTCAGTATTACGATTATATCAAAAACAAAATGACAACCAGCTCTACCTGGAGGACAGATATAACCTTGAATTACTATACTGCGCAGTGCGTTCAGAAGACAGCAAGATACAATCACGGATTATATGATTATATAATGTTGTGATAAAATTGAGATTCCTGCATAATGAGATGCCCCTGGGAGCATCTCCTTTCTTTGTTGATGTGCTTTGGTGATAGCATCTTAGAGTTAGTTTCTGAAAACAATTATATGCCTTATAAAACATCTCACAATTATATCAGGTGGCGAAAAATGAGAATGAAAACTCTGCTCAAGATCTGGATTGTCTTTATCTTGATATTAGTCGTTTCAGCTGGTCTGCTGTCTCTCTGGTGGGAAGAGAAAAAGCTGGAAGTGTACAATAGTACATCCAAGGAAAGCTATTACTACCTTATTCAAATCACAACCGACTCGCCCCTGAGCAATGTCACTTTTTATATGCCACTGCCTATGCTGAACAATACTTCTTCTGTAGGACAGAATATCATAAATTCCACTTATGACAATCAGAGGGTTAAATGGGAAACCACCTTTGTAGAAACAGAACACGGACCTATGCTTTCGATGAGAACTGAGAAGATAGAGCCTAAATTTGCTTTGAGGGGAGATGGACCAGATACATATCCACGAGCTGTGGACTTTGCTATTATAGTTTTTTCAAATGACACGATCGATACAAGGAACCCAGTAGGCAATGCAGAAGTTCTTATGCCTAGATACAATAGCACCAACCTGGGTACGATCACCAATTATAGGAATGCAATCTCCTATAGCTATGACAGCCGTATTTACGCTCACTACGAAGCCTCGCCCGATGCAAACGTCCAGATTTACATTCAGCTGGAAGCACAGAACGAATGGTGGATTGGAGGAGCGCAGTCTAACAGTTATAGAGAATTAATTATAACTGATTTCTCCGGACCTCAGGATGGATGGGTAATAGTAAATGGTGGGCTTGTCACAGGAGAGGGCACATATCTGAATGAGTAAGCTGTGACTTGGGGAAATTGTAGGGTTTCCCATCTGCATATTATCCTCTTTTTTCCTCTCCCTTCATAAGTTCCTCTTCAATCTCTTCAATAGAAGGAGGGCTTGATCTCTAATTTTCCGGTCGTGACTGCATCAGCTGGTATTCAGAGACGCCGATGGGACTGTTCACGATGAATTGAGGAAGGATACCCATAACTTCAGTTATGGGAGGAATTCCGTTAACTACAACGATTAGCCTTTCTTTTAAATCTGAACCCGAATACTTTCAGTCTACTTACTGTACTTTAAAATCATATGTATCCATATCTTTTATGTGATAGCATGCTCCTAACCATTAAAAGTAAATTAGTAACCACTCAGCAACAACATGACCAGTTACTGAGAACAATGGAATCTTTTAATAAAGCATGCGATCACATTTCAGATTTTGCATACAATAACCGGTTTTCAGTAAATATCAATTGCAAAAACACCTTTATTATGAGATCAGAGAAAAATTCGTGTTGTCTTCTCAATTAGCTGTCAGAGATTTGGAAAAGTAGCTGAGAGTTACAAAGTCGATAAAAAGACATTCCATCGATTCAACCACGTGGAGCTGTTGTTTATGATCAGAGGATACTATCTATCAGCAAAGATATTGTTTCCATCTTACGTTAGATGGTAGAAGTCTACTTATAATGCATCCTATTCCTTTTTAATTATTGTATATGCAACTGCAATAATAAGAAGACTGATTAGAATTCCTGAGAAAGGTATATTTTGACTATTATGAAGGCTTGTGTTATTTGTACTATTCATGGAATTGTTTATACCTGAGATTCCTACAGTCTTATTATCAATATCATATCTATAAACAGGATACTCCACAAAACCTATGAAATCTGTTTCTTTTGTTAGTGTAAAAACAACAGGAATATCTTCAACTCCATTTTTTATTGCGTATTTTTCTACGATATCGTAAATCTCTCTGGTATCTTCTTCAGAATAATTTCCCTCCCCATTATCATATAATTCTATTAGAAAATAACCTCTTGACGGGTCTGAACCATATCTAACAATGGACCCATTAGGATAAAAATCAATTTCTTTCCATGAGTTTTCTCTGACGTGTCTTAATTTGTCTGTAAATTCATTTAGCTGGCTTGCATTATTAATAAAAGGAACATTTCCATATGCTTTCACAACCGATGAGTCATATATGGGACTTTCAGGATTAGTGCAGTTTTTAACCCCATTTTGTGACAAAGTAGTAATTCTTTCAAATATCTCATTATCAGTACTACTATAGGTGACATTGAACGCACTTGCTTGTGTAATTCCTATTATCAAAAGTGCACTTATAAGGACGAGGATGTTTTTTTTATTCATAGATTAATACTCCCTTCCCGTTTTAAAAAGTAAAAAGTAAACCTCTTATTGAGGTTTACTTAAGAGCTTCTACTCCAAGTTTGGATGCTACTTCTCCATATGGGATGTATATTGTAGCAGGCGCTCCGTTATATGTTCCATTTGCAGATATTATTCCTACTATTCTATATCTTCCACTGCTTGTATAATATACTGGACCACCGCTATCTCCACCCTGACAGCCTGTGCTCATTACTTCAATCTTATCCATAAAGTGTCCTAAAACATTTTGTCCAGTTAAGACTGCGAGATAAGTTCCAGTGACAGAACCGCTAACAGTGCTGGATTTTGTAAGTTGCATGCCAGATATTCCTCCAGAATAAGTTCCATATACATCTACAAAAGTCCCTCCTCCTATATGCAGGTCATCCACTACATTGCTATATGGAACAAAGGCTGCATCGGTATTTGCTCCTAGTACAGAGACAGCTGCATTATAATTAGTTGCATTATATATAGGCTGATATGAACTAAGACCCGTTTGCCATCCTGCAACGTGTCCAGCAATCACGTATCCTAGTGTGTTGTCACTAGTTCTCTTTGCAGTAAATCCAATTGTTCCAAGTTGAGCTTGTCCTAATAATGGGAAATAAACAGAATGAGCAATCCCAGCTGTTATTGGACGATATCTGATAAGATAAGGATTGGTTCTTATAGCAGCAGCACTAGTTGCACTTACAGAAGAACTAACAGGCCTTATTAATTCATCTGTAGTAAAAACGATAGGAACATTTTTTATGCTTGATTTAGTTGCATATTTTGTTATAATCTCAGCAATAGAATCAATATCTTCATCTTTTATTTCTGCTTTATCGTAAAGCATGACCACGAAGTAACCTTTAGCATCTGTTCCATAAGCAAGAAGTGGTCCAGATGGGTAATAGTAGTTGTCTAAAGATTTATCCTCTCGTATATTGACTCTGATTTTGTCAACGTGGTTTGTCCATTCATATACTTCTTTTCCACTTTCTAGTTCAGGAATTTCCCCTTGAACTTTCAATATATTGCTGTTCTCCTTTAAATTATCTAATGTCTTGTTGCTAATTGCTGGGATGTTAAGGATAAATTCTTCTAAATTTTCGTCTTCAGCCACCGTTGATATTTCAGAAGATACTTCTCCAGCTACAGTACTTACAAGCAAGAGCATACAAAGCATTGCAGCAAAACCAATTATTAGGTATTGTTTCATTAATCCACCTTTGTTTTATTTTCACAATGTACCAAAGGCAAGATTGCGTAAACTTTAAACATCATAAAAGTCAACTATAACCTTGCCTCAGGGCAGTTCCGGAATCCAGGACGATATCTTCATAATACTGTCTGGATTTCGGCTACATTTCTTTATGTAGTAATAGAAAAAATATTAGCAATGTATAAAGCAGTTATGGCCCTTTCATCCAACTGAAAACTTGGGTAATAGTAAATGGTGAACTTGCTACCGGAGATGGCACATACCAAACGTTCAGTCCTGATCTCAACATGTGGGGTTTCCCACCCGCGTGATAGAATTGCCTGTTTGAGTCAAGTCAGCATCACTTATTCATAACATCCATCTTTAAATTAGCAAGTTGCATACTGATTTTTATTTACATCTTCTTATTTTAGATGGTGTAAATTTACAGAGTGTTTCTCGGTCAAACATCATAAAAAAGATTATCTAAAAAGTAGGGTATGCTTTTCTCAGTATTTTTTTGTGTACAATCAGAGGGATGTCGGCCAAGAACACACCTTTTGCATAGTCTCTTGAATATCTAAAATCAATGTCTTTTGATTAATCCTGATAAGCATATGAGTTTTTACTAAGCCGTTAAAAAAATAGAATTCAAAAGACTCTCTGGTGAGCAACGGAAATTTGTCAAATCATATTTGCCATCACAACGTATATCGGGAACAATATTCTTCAAACCCGCTGTCAAATTCCTTCAGTATTAAAGAGAATGCAACATCAATGTCCCTGGAATCTATCATGAATCTATCATGCTCCTGTTCTCAATAACTGCCGTCAGATACTACCCTGATCTCCCTGTATCCAATAGCTTTTACCGGACAGACTTTCACGCATCTTTTACAGGCAGTCCCGAGACATCTCTGCGTGCTGTATCTCACCACGGGAGCACCATCATTATCAATACTTGAGATTGCCTTTTCGGGACATTCATCTTCACACTGGTGGCACATTATACAGCCAGGGGCAATCTCCTCAAGAGTAACACCAATGTCATCAACAAGCCTTATGCTTTCGAATCCTGCTTCTGCAATATCTTTCCGGGCGCTCTTTTCCATCCGGGGTTCGTTAAAGACCGCAGGCAGGACCGGAAGCTTATATATCTTCAGGAAACGGTTGTACAATTCCATGTCCATGCCTTCTGTCCAGAAAGATAGCTCGCAGGTATAGAAATTCTTAAAGGTAGCGCTTGTGGCCATCATCAGATGATCGACCTTTATCCTGCCTGCAAGATCGATGACCTCAGCAAGCTTTGATTCTTCAGTCAGTATCCTTCTGGCTAGGGAGAGGGAAGTATTCCCGAACTGGACTATCCTGCTGGTATACTTGGGGCAGGAGCCCGTATACATAGCCTTCCAGGGATCAACATAAGTACCGGATGCACCTGTCATATAGGTGTTCACAAGTTCTTCATAAGCAAGCCCGGCTTCTATTATGAGTGTCAGCTGTGCAGCCCTTATCGCACCTATGGCCTTGCCTGCTTCCTTTATATCACTCTCGGAGATACGTATCCCTTCTCCAAGCATGAGCTTGCCGTATTTGAGTCTCGGGGGCCTTTCAATTAGTCCTGTTTGCATCGCAAGTGCCAGGCAGGCAATGAGGCCGGTGCCTGTTATCCCTGCAGGTCGAAGGCCTGTCTCTTCTATAATATCACCAGTACAGGGGTCAACCAGATGGGAAGGCCTGGCTGCCATATCCTCATCGAGTACTGTGAGCCTCCAGTATTTGCCTTCGCTGTTGACATCGGATATCGCACCCGGACCTGCAAGCATACCGCAGCTTATTCCCTGTCCCTCGATAGCCGGACCTGCAGCAGCACTTCCTGTTATGATCCTGTTTCCCACCTTAATAGCCATTTCAGCATTAGTGCCATAGTCCGTAACCAGGGTGGAAGCCGACTGGCCCAGGAAATCTGTTTCCAGCATCATCGCAAGCGCATCTGCACCAATCTCATGCCGGACCGCCGGAGGTACTATGACATCACACTTCCCAAGATCAAGCCTGTCTTTGAAAATATCGGCTGCGGGGAAAATCCTTGCCTGTCGCTCCACATTTTCAACACCCAGCCTTTTCTGCATGTTCCTGCCTGCATAGGCAAGGTCCCTTATCTCGGAGTTCTGGAACAGGGAAAGCTGTATCGGATTCCCGCACACTGCGATCTTACTTATATGTAGAGTGTCGCCGGTGAGGCTTTTTATCAGTTTGCACACTGCATCTGTCATTATCTCATTTGCTTTTGGGAAAGACGTGGACCTATCGATATATCCCTGATCTGCCTGGTCTTTGATCATTTTTCCGGGAATGGCTGGTTAGTTGACCGGGCAACAGGAGATAGTCACTTAACCTTTTCAGCCATCTGTCTGTACTTGCCGAAGAGGTCCATTCCCCACTGACGTGCACTCTCCTCAAAGCTAATCACTTTTTTGTGGTCGAATATACCCTGCTTATTAAAGAACGCTATCAACAGAAGATCATCTGTTATCGAGAGAGCACCCAGACGAATGCTACTGTCCTCACATATGAATATATTTGAACTTGAAGAATTGATCATTGCATCATATTGCTCTGTATATTCTTCCTTTAGACGATTGTATACAGACCTGGTCAATATAAGATCAAAGTTTATTTCTTTTTTGGCAAGTTCCGAGTAATTCATGGGACAACTGGGGCAGAAATATGAATAGAATGTCGATACCTTAGTTGATTGTTTGAGACTGAGACATAGCTGTTTAGGAGGCTCGAAAAGATGATTGAGATCCGGCTGGTATACCATTATCTGCCCCAGGTCACCGATCCTGTCCAGAAGAGGATCGGGGATAGCACTCATGTCCCTGCTTTCCCAGTACTCCTTGTTTTCCTCAAGCACGCTGAGTGCTTCCATCAGGGGCTTTATCTTCCTTAGGATTATCTTCCCTATATAGGTCAGTCTGTATTCGTCAGAGGTCTGTTCAATGAGGCCCTGCTCAAGAAGGATCTTCATCTGCGCCATAATAGCACTGGTGGTGCCTGTAAGGGATTCCTTTATATCATCTATGGTAGCAGGCTGCTCCATTAACATAAGGAGAGTGTTCTTTCTTTTTTCCGATAGGAACACTGTACTTATCAGTTCTGTTTTCATTCTAACCTCTTGAGTCCTGTTTCGTAGCGATTATACAAAAGCAGAGCTTTCTGGTGATCTTGCTGCAAACGAACTGGATGGGAACTGCATGTGATTGGTCGTACTTTACCCTTAACGCCGTTAACTTTCATTTTATCTCAACTTTTTCATTTTTAAACAATACAGATGACCAAAAGAGATCGTACCCCGGACCGGAGAAGCATCTCAAATGCAAATCATGACCTGATATAAAATCTCCCTGTAGGATTTAAATGGTTTGCCATATAAAGCAGCGACCTGTGATTGCAGTTTGGATTGCACTACTATTTTTATTCAAAGTACAGTTAAAACCCTGTAAGGATATGGAGATCGTAGAAAAGTATATATACCTAAGTAAGATGACAATCATTTCAATGATTGGATCATATCAAAAGCAGATACCTGCAACAAGTTGTGGTTTTGAGAGGAGTAGAGGTTGGTGCTCCGGTCGGGATTCGAACCCGAGTCTTCGGCTCGAAAGGCCGGAATGATTGGCCGGACTACACTACCGGAGCACGTTGATTTCGCTCAAATGAGCGACTCCAACATAGTACATATCAGTATTAAAGCTTTCGCCCAGATCAGTATATTTCACCCTGTTCCTGATCTTTTTCAAGATTCATTACCCAGAATGTGAGCTTTTCACAGCTTTCAGGCTGGCATGCATCCCTGCAGCCTGCGCAGGGGGAGAATACCTCCCCGGCCATGAGTAACTCAAAGGACGGCTTCTTCTCTTCTTTCACTTTCAGCAGGTAGGTCCTGGCACCGTTGGACACGGCCTGCTCACGGATAATGAGCCCGTCCTCCAGCAGCTTGGAAATAACCCTGGAGCACTTACGGCTATCTATATCCAGCATCTTCCACAGCTGATTCTGGAAGACACCTTCCTGCTGAGCGCGAATGACATCGAGAGCTGTTTCTTCAATACTCATATCAATTTTCCATATTATTAACTACTTTAGCAGTTAACCTTCCACTGGAATGACAAGAATGATATTGTTTCCACGAAGGACGACGGAACCAAGGGACCTCAAACGCTCGCCGTTTGCTATCTCAACGGTATCGACAAGATGGAGGTTCATGTAATCATCTGCACTGCTAAGGGTTCCTTCAAGCAGGTGAAGGTCACCTTTCATCTCAACCTGGACTTTTGATCCAATCAATTTCTGGACTTTCTTATTCGGGAACAAAATAAATCCTCACATCAGTTTTGAACGATCGTAAACTCACTGAAGCCATTCCATTATAGGCTTATACAATATTACAATCTAATATTTATTACTGGCGATTTAACCCTATCGTAAGACAGAATTTTCACTATACCGGCTGTACGCAGCATATTTGGATATAATGCCAGGGTCCTGGAAGACATTACATATAACCCTGTATCTCAGTGGTAGCCTGAGTTTCAGCATCACTTTTCTTTTTAACATGCTCATGCGGCCTTCTTATGGGGCCGAACACTGCCTCGTAATCCTGGATATGCTGGTTGAGCCACCTGGCAAGTTCCGCGGCGGCCAGCGGGGAAAGGATGACCTCCGTTTCAAGTCTTCTCTGAACTACCTGCTCATCCGAGGACTTGTCAGTCGGCAGAGGAGTGTCGTTATAGAAGCCTATCCTGAAATCATACGGGCTGTGCCCCCCCACAGCTCCTATAGAGTAAACCTGTTTGAAGTCAGCAGGCTTGAACATCTCTATCCTTACCTTTCTTTTTGCCTTTATCTCTTCTGATTTTTCACTCATATTAACGTTTCCTTTCAAAGGATGGTACCTGTCAGGCAGGGATCATCTGCCAGGTATGCAATATCTGTTGGCATTATTCTAAAAGATTATGATGAGCCGGGGCATCGCAGGCATAGTCTCAACCCTCAATTTCCTTTTTCAGGCGATGGGCCTCCAATGCGATCTCCTTTTTGGAGTATGCCTTGGCTATCATCTCAACCGCATCAAGATTACGCACGGCGCTGTCAAGATATCCCAGCACGTCACCCGGATAGGCCGTTACGCCGTACAGGTTCTCTATTTTCCGGACAATGCCTGCAGGGTCATAGCCTTCAGTCCTTATCGTGATGATCTTCTCCGAGAACTTGCGCTCCGCACAGCCGCAGTATGGGGAATCCTTGCAGGTGCATGTGAGGAACTCAGAGGCGAAATCGAATAGCTGCTCCCTCAATGCAATATCAAGCTTGCCCATGTTCTCCCCCTCAAAGAGGATATCCAGGGACGCTCCCTGAAAGACCCTTGAAGGAAGGTTGACGTTAAGGGTGGCTGATATCCTGGAAGCGTACTTGAAATATACCCCATCGAAGAACTCAAGGTTGGTTACAATGTTCAGTGGGCCCTGGTCAAGCAATACCGCATCCCTGATCAGGAATGCCCTGGAAACGGAAAGGAAATGGCCTGCGGCAATCTTGCCAAACCTCGTGAGCTCGACACTGCCTTTGTTCCTTTGCAGGAATTTCTGCTTTTCAAGCCTGCGAAGAAGCACGTCCACATTGTAGTCAGCAAGCATGTTCCCATGGATCCTGCGCAGGTCCTTTTCCGAGGAGGTGACTGCTGCTGTCGCTAATATCTCCTCGAGCTTCTCCTCTTCCCCGTAATCCACCCTAGTGTGCAGCATCTCACCCTTGAGCAGCTTCAGGGCCACGGTATCCTCTGTGTCACCCTGATCGCCGGTGTATCTCTTGCCAGGGCTTGCAAGCAGCACCACCTCGCCCCTGTCGTGGTAGTCAGGCCTGCCTGCACGCCCCAGCATCTGCAGGAACTCCTGCATGTTCAGCCATTCGATACCCATTGCAAGGGATTCGAACATTACCTGCGAGGCCGGAAAATCGACACCTGCAGCAAGAGCTGCAGTGGTCACTACAACCGGGAGCCTGCCCTTTGCAAAGCTCACTTCCACTTTCTTGCGCTCCTGGCTGGTCAGGCCTGCGTGGTACGGAGCTGAGGGGATCGAAAGGGCCTCGGAGATACGGTGACAGTTACGCCTTGAGTTCGTGAAGATGATGGTCTGCCCCCTGTGCCCCTTGGATGACACTTTGCCATATTCGTCCCTGGCAAGCTTGGTCATTATCTTTATCTTCGAATGCTCCGGGCAGAGCACCAGGTGCCTTTCAATGGGAACCGGCCTGTACTCGTATTCGATAAGCTTTGCATTGAGATGTTTTGCCATTATCTCAGGCTTTGCCACGGTGGCTGACAGGTAGATGAACTGCGCGTCCGGGGCGCTGTACTTGAGCCTCGCGATCACCCCGTCAAGCCTGTGGCCGCGTTCCTGGTCCTCGATGGTGTGCACTTCGTCCACCACAACAGTACCGATATAGCCCAGCATATCGGCGGCGCCGGTCCTGAGAATATAGTCAATGCCCTCGTAGGTGCCCACAATGATGTCAGAGTCAAGGGACCTGCGCATTGAGTCCGTCTTGGACACCTTGATGCGTGCGCTTCCCACCCTGATGGATGTCTGTATCCCAAGACCGGAGTAGCGCTCCGTGAACTGGTCGTACTTCTGGTTCGCCAGAGCAACCAGAGGCACAAGATAGAGCAGCTTTCCCTTTTTGCGCAGTATGTTCTCGATACCGGCAAGCTCTCCGATGAGCGTTTTGCCTGTTGCCGTCACCGAGGTCACCAGCTGGCTCTGTCCCTTGAGCAGGCCATTCTTCACCGAGATGGACTGCACCGGCAGCAATACATCAGACTTCTGTAGCAGAAGCTCCCTAAACTTCCTGTGTATGGGCAGTTCCTTAATCCTGGAAGTCGAGACTTCAGTGCTCGCCGCTATTGCATCAAAACGTGTGAGCTCGTGATCAAGCTCCTCGGGATTAAGCATCAGCAATGTCCTGTCAAGGTCCCTTGTGCCAAGCAGCACTTCTTCCAGCCTGTCGCAAACTTCCTCCCCATATGTCACCTGGGAGCTTGAAAGCACTCTGGTAAGTTCATCTCTTGCGCAGTCCAGGCATATCTTCTCCCGATGGTAGCGCACTGACCTTCGGTTGAGGAAATTGAACATGTTTTTCAGAAGACAGAACCTGCATACATCCACAACATCGGCGCTTAGCTGGAAGCCCTGTAACATTGAGATGACGGTGGCCGTCTGCTGAGGGTCCCCGTCCCTTCCTATCATGATGCGATCGGCTGTCCTCAACAACTCTGTCAGCTCAGAAGGTGGATGGAACTCTTCCTTGTTATTGAGAATCACCTTGAACTTATGAGGCCTGGGTCCTGTGGCAGTGGTCTGCATGACCAGTTCACCCACAAAAAGAGGCTTTTTCTTTTTATCCCGAATCGGCAGCACAGTTATCTTTGCCCTTTCGGCTATTATTAAAATCCAGAGAGTCATCTGCGCACTCAGATAGTACAGTGACTATAAAAAGTATTGGCTTTAGGGAAAGCATAAGTAAAAATATAAAAAGCAATATATTATTCCTTGCTTACAAGGGGCAGAAGAATGTTAACAAGCAAATCCTATGCAGCAAACTCCGTTATGCAGGAAGGCCCAGCCGGGGAACAGGAAGATGTCCTACTTTACGACAGCCTTAAGAAACAGGCTTCGAGTGTGACATACCTGGACGAGCCTGTGCTGCTTTCTACAGGTATATCCGTCCTTGACAGGAATCTTGGAGGTGGACTGCCGGCGGGCTCAGTATCCTATTTTTCGGCCGACCCGCGTTCCATGTCTGAGGTGTTCCTCTACCAGTTCACTCAATCCCGCAGGACCTTCTATTTTACCACCGGTCGCAGGCCCAAGTTCGTCCTCAGGGACATCATCAATCTTGGCTTTGACCCTTCCAACATCATCTTTGTGGACGTGTACAGTGAATACTACTTCAACTCATGCGGCGAACTGTCCGAGAACGTAGGCAACGAGTACATCGACTCCAAGATCATCGAGTTCACTGAATACAACCTGCGCAACATAGCCAATGACTCGGACGGTGAAGAAGTGAACCTCGTGATCGATTCATTCTCTTTCTTTATGAACCTTCACATCAATCCGGGCCTCATCCGCCAGCTGACCAACGTTATCTATGAGGTTACAAAGGAGATGCAATGCCTTACATACCTTTACGGTCACAAGGGCACTACCCCTGAAAGGATAGACAATGAGGTCTTTGCCACGGTCGACGTGATATTCGAGTCCAGCCTTGAGACAGGGTCCGATAAACTGGTCAGCAAGCTCGCCATACCCAAGATAAGAGGAATGGTGCCAAGTGCAGATATCATCAAGTTCAAGATCGGCGAAGGAGTGCAGATCGATACCTCCAGGGACATCGCCTGAAAAGGCCTGTTCGTCACCAAGTTCTATCGCATTCCAGTTAGAAGAATAAATGCACTTAGAGACATGCATCGATGTCCGTGGCATGCATGCAGTTGCACTCACGCTTCTCAGGAAGACTCCGTACGACACTGAGCAGCACTTCAAGCAGGTTCTCCTGTTTTTCCCGGAGCGTCCTGACGACCTCTGAAGCCGTGATCTTCCCATCACCCAGGCCGCATGCATTATTGGTCACTGTGCAGATGGAAGCATAGCAAAGATTGAGCTCCCTGGCCAGTACGAGCTCAGGCATGCCCGTCATGCCAACGACATCCCCGAACGTGCTCATCATACGTATCTCTGCCCTGCTCTCAAACCTCGGGCCTTCGGTGCAGACATATACGCCGCCATCTGAGAACCCAAGTTCCCTTCCGACCAGCGCATTCATTAGACCATTCCTGAGCTGGGGGCAGTAAGGATCTGTCATGTCAACATGCACTGTCATATCATCATGAAAAGTGGATTTCCGGCTTCTTGTCATATCCAGAATATCGTCCGGCAGTACAAAACTGCCAATCGGATGGCCACGCATTGTGCCTACAGAGTTCACGGATATGACTCTCTCAATTCCAAGTTCCGTAACTGCCCATATAATAGCCCGGTAGTTGATCATGTGCGGTGGCAGGTGCTTCTGCCCGTCAGCGTGCCTGGGTATCATAACACCTCTCCTGCCATGGACATCGAACGGATAGGCCCGGACCACACCAAAAGGCGTTTCCACAACGATGCTTCCGGTAACTCCAGGCAGGGAAAAGTTCACACCGCCGATTAATGCGATATCAAAGCAGGAACCCTGGACCTCTTCTGCCCTACGTATCCGCATTGTTGCTACCCTTTAAGGTCTGATTCTCTTCCATCCTCACGCTGGTGGAGACCTTTATCCCGACAAGGGCAATGACAATAGCTGCCACTATGGAATAGACGAAATACTGTACTCCCACTGCAGGGTCGATACTACTGCCGCCAATGACGGTACTTATGGACATGAGGTATGTGCTTGCTCCCCAGAAGAGCAGGCCCATGGATATCACGAAGAAGGCGGGTATGATGTACCTGAAAGTGGACACGCGGCTCCTGTAGCAGTCGATGATCTTCCCTACATCCGCTATCAGGAATGCGCTTACGTAGAGCCATACAGTGGTGTTTATGAACACTGTGGCCAGCGGCACAACCCCATAGTACCAGATACCTTCGCGCGTGTAAAGCTCCCATACCCTGGCAAGGCCCAGCACAGTTGCAAGTACCAGTATCAGGAACGCGGCGAGATATGTAAGGAAAGTCATCCTCCCGGAGTGGAAGGAATCCTTGATACGCTCTCCATAAACAGATATGGGATCACCGAATCCCCTGTAGAGCATGTAGAGGCCCACTGCGGCAAGTATGCCTATGATCGCGCCCTGTGGATAATCGATCATAAGGAAAAATGCATAGATAAGTGAAGCCAGTCCCAGTGGCACGAAGAAGGTCTGGGATATCTTGGGGTCATTAAAAGCGTGCTTTATGATGTAATAGGTGCTTTCAAGGTTGGCACTCTGCATGACTACAATACGCTTGACAGAGTTTATCTTTATCCTGGACTGCACGATGGGGAGCAGGGTCTCGTCCTCGGCCCCGTCAGAAATGAATATAGCGGATTCGAACCGGATATTCTTAAGAAGGGCATCAAGCTGGTTCGCTATCTTCTGGTCCGAGATGATGCCTATGTTCTTGTCTCCCGCAAGGGTGACCAGTTCCGCATCAACACCCTTTGCAGCCAGGTCATCCAGTACCTTGATACCACCGAAGATGGTGTTGGCATCCGAGTCCTCGGGATCCGCTGTGGCAAGCCTTACAGCGGCTTCAACGTTAGCCTCCCTTCCAATGACAGGTCCCCTTACATTGGCCTTTACGCCGAGGTCATCATCCCTGTCTATACAGAGGATCAATGTTTCCATATAACTCCACTTGCTAATTGATACGGAAATATAAATAGATTCTCATAAAATCATTACAATGATGACAGATCAATGATAAAAAGTGAGACACGACAATACCTGTTACTCACTGAGCAGTTCACCTATCAGTCTCCTGGCCCAGCGCAGTTTCTTCTTCTTGATAGGGGTCACGTTCTCATCATCAAAGTCAAAACCCACTAGAGTGATACCGGCCGCACCAAATTCCCTTGCAAGGAAAACGCATCTGTCACCATCGCTGAAGCCGCCGAAATTGTAAACATTACAAAGAGGGACCGATTGGGTACTTCCTATCACCTTATTCAGAAAAGGGACATATCTTTCCAGTTTATCGGTGTTATCCCCATGGGCATGCACTACCATGACAGAACCTTTGCGGCTGGCGTCTATCTCCCTTTCGACATTACCGTCAAGGTCAGTAACTATTATATCAGGCACAGTCCCTGAATCAAGCACAACAGCTGCGGCTCCATCAGCAGCTATGACCACGTATCTCTTAACGTCAACGGACAGGAGCCCATCCCTGAGACCGGGAGCATTGCCGCATACAAGCACGTCCCTGCCCTCAATGAGCTCATGCAGGACAGATACATCTGCAGTCTTTGCAGGATCGAGCATGCGGGAGAGAAGGAGAGCAGCACGCTCATCCTCTTCCCTGCTGAAGCCCATGTCCTCCAGTATATCTGAATACACAGGCTCCCATTTGTTGAAATCCATATTTTCCCGGTTTCCCTGGTGTTCCGGTCTCAGGCCGGCGATATGCCTATGCTCATGGATACGCCCTCCACATCCCAGTCCTTGCTGAGAGTCCCGTTTGCATCCACGTCAAGGCCTATTACCTGCACTTCCGCCCTGATCTCCTTTGCAATGTGCTGCTCCAGGTCAAGCACGAGGTCAAGGATCCTCTGGTCGGTGATCTTTATGTGGGCCCTGATGCCCTCATCAACCGCCAGGTCAAGCTCCTTGCGCATGTCCTGAACCCTGCGGATAACCTCCCTTGCAAAACCTTCGGACTCCAGTTCGCGGGTCAGTTTCGCGTCAACATATACGCTGCCTGCATTGAACTCCGCGCTTGCCACAGCCTCCGGCATCTTCTCCTCGAACTTGACCATTTCCGGCGTGACAGTTGCCTTGCCTCCGGGAATATCCACTTCTGCCTGCCCGTTCAAAGCCAGGGACTTCTTAAGGGACATCACATCGGCTTTCTTTATTGCAGCCAGCACCTTGCCAGCATCGCCCTTGAACACGGGGCCGATGGTGCTGGGGTTCGGGATAGCCTCATAGCCAAGCTCATCCCAGGGCTCCCCTACGCCGGTAAGCACGATGTCCTTTGAGTTGGTCTGGTCCATGAGCACGGATTTTAGGTTTGCTACGGCCTGTGCTACCTGTTCGTTGGACGGGGCGACCACTATCCTCGACACGGGCCACCTGAGCTTCCTGCCTGCCTTCTGACGGGCATTGGAGGATGCCTCCACCATGGACCTTATCATATCCATGTGGGTCTCAAGCTCTTTATCCACAAGGGATTCGTCGGCAACCGGCCAGTCGTTCATGTGCACGGATTCGGGTGCATCCGGGTAAACGTTCCTGACAAGGTTCTGGTACATTTCCTCCGCAAGATGCGGCATGAACGGCGCGATGACCTTGGTGGTTATAACGAATACCTCGTACAGCACCCTGTAGACAGCCAGCTTGTCCGGGTCATCGGCCTCGACCCATGTCCTTGGCCTGATGAGCTGGACATACCATCTGGAAAGATCTTCCAGGACGAACTCATTGATGGAACGTAATGCCCTGTGCAGGGTGTACTGGTCCATGGACTTGTTGACATCGTTGATGAGCGACTGTGCCCTGGAGAGTATCCACCGGTCTTCCTCCCTCATGTGCTCCCTGACAGATTCCAGGGACACCTTTGATGGGTCGAAGTTGTCCAGCACCATGTAGGGTAAGGGGAAGCGATAGACGTTCCAGAGAATGTTCAGCGTCCTGTTGATGGTTCCCAGTTCCTCACTGTTGAACTTGAGGTCGTCCCATGGCGCACTGGCCGAGAGCACGAAGGACCTTAGGGTATCGGCACCGTATTTTGAGATGACGTCCTTGGGCTCTATGACATTGCCAAGGCTCTTTGACATCTTCTTGCCCTCCCCGTCGAGGGTGAAACCGTGCATGAGCACACTCTTATAGGGAGCCTTGCCGAAAGCCACCATGCTTGCGCCAAGCTGTGAGTAGAACCAGCCGCGGGTCTGGTCATGCCCTTCGGTGATGAAGTCTGCTGGCCACCATTTTTCAAAGTCCTCCGCCTTCTGCGGGAACCTGAGCGTTGCCCAGGAGGCCACCGCCGAATCGAACCAGACATCGAACACGTCTTCCACGCGCTTCATCTTACCGCCGCAGGGGCAGTCAATAGTGACTGCATCAACGTATGGCCTGTGCAGCTCGATATCGCCGGAGAGGCCTGACATCTCCATGAGCTCATTCTTGGTACCGACAACGTGCATGCTGTCACATGTCCGGCACTTCCATACAGGTATGGGGATGCCCCAGTACCTCTGCCTGGAAACACACCAGTCGCGGGCACCTTCGATCCAGTCCTTAAACCTTGCAGAACCCGCCCAGGAAGGATACCAGTTGACCTGCTGTATCTCGGAGAGCATCTGCTCCTTCAGGTCGGATATCTTGATGAACCACTGCTCAGTGGCAAGGTAGATGATCGGGGTCTTGCAGCGCCAGCAGTGCCCGTACCTGTGGGTGATCTTACCTTGGGCAAGGAGCAGGCCGCGCTGTCTGAGATCCTCGATGACGGTAACGTTGGCATCACGGATGTGCATGCCTGTGTAGTCGCCGGCTGCTTCTGTGTACCTGCCGTCAGAGCCGACGGGACAGAATATGGGCAGGCTGTTCCTCAGGCCCACCTCGAAATCGTCCATACCGTGCCCCGGCGCGATGTGCACGCATCCTGTGTTCTCGGCTGTCACGAAATCGGCAAGGTAGATGCCATGACCCATAGCCGCCTGCCTTGGCACCTTGTCTGCCAGGGGGTGCTCGTAGGACAGTGCAGTGAGGTCCTCGCCAAGCATCGTGCCGAGTATCTCATAACCGGCATAGCGTCCCTTCTTAAGGACCGGCTCTACCAGCTGTGAAGCTATGATCAGTATCTCTTCCCTGCCGTCAGAGGTCTTTGCCTTTACCCTTGAATATTCAAAAGATGGATGCACTGCCACTGCAATGTTGGAAGGGATGGTCCACGGGGTGGTGGTCCATATCACCACATAGGCGTTCTCCTCGCCCTTGAGCCTGAACTTGACGAATATAGAAGGATCGTCCCTGTCGCTGTACTCCACCTCGGAGTCGGCGATGGCGGTCTCACACCTGGGGCACCAGTTGACGACGCGCTTGCCCTGCTCCAGCAGGTTCTTCTCCTGGGCGCGCTTGAGGGTCCACCATGCGGCTTCGATGTACTCGTCACGCAGGGTCATGTAGGGGTCCTTCCAGTCCAGCCATGCGCCAAGCATGCGGAACTGTCCGGTCATGTCGTCCTTCTGGCTGAGCGCGAATTCCTTGCACTTCTCGATGAAGTTGCCGACGCCGTATTTCTCGATATCCTTCTTGGATGTGAAGCCGAGCACGCCCTCCACCTTGACCTCGATGGGTAGGCCATGCATATCCCAGCCCGCACGGTCAAGTATGTCGCAGCCGTTCATGGAGCGGTAGCGCAGGATGGAGTCCTTGATGATCTTGTTCCATGCAGTGCCCAAGTGTATGTGCCCTGTGGTATATGGCGGTCCGTCCACGAAAAAGAACCTCTTCCCGCCTCTTCTGTGCTCGCGTACCTTAGAGTACGCATCCGATTTTTCCCAGAAGTCCTGGATCTTCCTCTCCAGTTTCTCCGGGCTGTACTGACTGGTAATCTCCTCTAACATCAAAGGGTCTCCATGCTCTGTTCGATATGGATATTCCTACTGCAATATTCGATTTAATAATTATGGATGAAACTCACAGGTTATAGTTAAATTTTGTTGGGGAAGTGAGGAGTGGGGAGGGGAGGGAGAGGGAAGGTAGTTTGGGGGAAAAGTTACGGGTTGCTGTGGTTTGAGGAAGGTTGTAGGGGAGATGGTGGTAAATAGTAAGTGAGTTCAAATCCCACCCTTCGAGTGCCGTGAGGGGTAATAGGTATCCTGAAAAATAGATACTCAGAATTTTAGAGAGTAATGATTTTGTTAACAGTTAATCATAATACATTAAGTCATACTTTTCAAACATAAAGTTACAAGGTTCTTTTTGAAGTGAATCTATAGTTGAGTTGATGATATTTTCATGAGAAGGTTGAATCAAAAAGATATAATCTCTTGTAGATTTTTTACGGGTTCTAAGAACTCTAATCAAGCACTCATTTTGGAAAAGACTTTTCAAACCTAATATTTTTTTATTATATTCTTGATTTGATTTCCTATTTTTGTGATTATAAATGACAACTGATTTTCCATTTAGATAATATTCTTTGATTTCATCTTTAAAAACATATTTAATTGCTTTTATTTTCGTCTTTTTAATAGAAGCACACTCAATTCCGTTATCCGGATCTACAAAAATTATATCCGCATTCATTAAATGGGTTAATAAGTTTTGAAACCAGTCAATTCGTTCAATTTCCCTCGTTTCATAGTAAGGTGCTAAATAGGGTATTGGTTTGGAATAAAAAATAGTATTTTCAGGCAAGATTTGATTCTTTTCTATTTCCTCTAAGCATCTTCTATCATTCTGGATTATATGTTTTAATTTAGCATATAGTTCTGGAAAACATTGGATGTAAGAAGCTCTATCTTTAAAAGTAGCTTCTAAATAATCAATATGCTTCCCATCATTGTTGTCTTCTTCTTTTGTATTTTTATACCAATTAATTCCTAATGTAATACTGCCATTCGACTGGTTGTATATCTCATTAAGCATTCCATATTTACCAAAATCCCCAATATCTCCCACATAGTTATCTTGCATGTTTTGTTTCCCCTTTACAAAAGTGTATGAGTTAAAAATTGGTCATATTATTCAATTTTCATCCCTTAAATGGTATGATTCGTCAATCTTCTTCATTTTAGTTCTTTTTAAAAGCGAACCACATTTTTGACAAAATGTTCCTGGAGGATACTGACTTTCAGGAATAATTTCTTTGCATTTTGCACAAATAGCTACAATTTTCTCTTTACCTATTTTCTTCAATTCAGTTATAGTTTTAATATTAATACATGTCTCAAAAATAGGTTTAATAGAAATGAGTTTTTGTCTGAATATCTCATCATCGTTTTCAAATGATGTACCTGTAAGTTCTATTCTAGGAGTTTCAATAGGATGAGATGTACCTCGGGATTTCTTTAAATTCAATCCATCTTCTCGAATCGTATCCACGATGAAAAAAATCTCATTGATTGACTCATTATCCAACTTATTTGATTGTATCTTAATTTCATTCTGATATTCAGGCGCTTGATTAAAATGTTTCTCCTTTATTTTACGTTCTACTTTTGTTAAAAAAGAGTCATCCAATCGGGTAATTTCATGAAGTAAATCGCTTTTTTCCTTATTGTGGAATTCATGAAGAATGTTTTTTAACTGGTATACGGACTCTAAAGTATTTACTGCAATCCCAATTATAATCTCTTCATCACTAGCAGAAACATAAATATTTGGCCCCCTACGGTTTTTTGCATCACTCATGCATGATTCTGAGGGCAATGGTAACATTAACCAACCTTCTTTTGATACCCATTCTGATATTATTTCGTTATCATGTTCAATAGGCTTTACAAGCTTATCACCAAGTACAGCTTGTGCTATGCGATAGAATTCAACGTATCTTTGATTATTCATTTTTCTCTCCTTCTATCTATCCTGATTCAAAAAAAATCACACATTAATATATTATTAACTTATTTATAGCTATAAATAGAATATGTTTTGAAGTTTAACAGTAAAATACTTATTATGAGGATCGATTCATGACAATAGGAAGAACAATTTCAATTTACCTGCCAGATGCCAACCCGCAAGGAGTTAAAATATGTGAGTTCTTTGATTCTATTGTCAAAGCTGTTTCCATTCCTAGAGCCAAATTAGATGATGCTTCAAACAGATCTGAGCTTGAACAGCCAGGAGTTTACTTCTTGATAGGTGAGAAAGATGAAGTTGGCAAGCCTCAGGTGTATATTGGCGAATCTGAAGTACTGTTAACTAGGCTTAACAAGCACAACAAGGAGAAAGATTTCTGGAATCAGGCCATATGTTTTGTCTCAGAAAAGAATAATCTGAACAAAGCACATATTAAGTATCTTGAAAATCACGCATGTGAGCAAGCTAAATTAATCAATAAATGTGCTCTGGAAAACTGTAATACCCCTACCAGATCTTCTTTAACAGATCAAGACAGAGACTTTGTTTTACGTTTCTTTGATGAATTGAAGATTATAATGGCTACTCTTGGTTATCCTATTTTCGAGCAGGTAAAACGTAGCAAGAGAAACATGTACTTTTGCAAAAGCAAGGATGCTGATGCAGTGGGTGAATATACAGAAGAAGGATTCATTGTCAATAAAGGATCAAAGTCAAATGTAAAAGAGACTCCCTCTATTCAACAAAGTATCAAAACCTTTAGAGCTAACCTTGTAGACAAAGGTATACTTAAAGAAGAAAATGGTGTTTATGTTTTTCAGGAAGACTTCACCTTTTCTTCACCTTCTATGGCTGCTTCCGTTGTACTAGCCAGAACTGCTAATGGATGGGCGGAATGGAGAATTCAAGATGGCGGAAATATCAAAACACTTGATGATGTTATAAGGAAAAAACAAGATGGCAGGGAATGACTTTACTAAATGGGAAAAATGGGTGAGCAGAGACAATTTGGCGGATATTGAATATCCGGGAATTTATTGCATAGCTCTCTATAAATCGGATTTGTCTGGACAAGATTTTACATGGATTCGTGAAATCATATATGTAGGTATGACTAACTCACGGGCTGGACTAAAAGGCCGTTTAAAACAGTTTAACAGTACCATTAATGGAAAAACAAGACATGGTGGAGCTGATAGATTTATGTATAAATATCAGGACCTACAAGATCTTCAAAACAGACTATTTGTTTCTGTTAGTCCATTCAATTGTGATGTTAAATCAAATAAGCCTAGAGATTTAAGGATAATGGGAGAGGTAGCAAAATTTGAATATGAATGCTTTGCAACCTATGTTGAAAAGTTTAACTGCCTACCTGAATTTAACGATAAAGAAAAATCAGATAAATTAAGCAAAAAATAAAGAAAAAGAGGAATAAGCTCTCACATGAGCTTATCCGCAAGTTCCCTCATGAACTTAGCATTAAGGTTGATATCCCCTGTCTGCTTTATCTTTTCCTGTAGCCTCTTCAGAGTGCCTCTGTAGGCAATGCCAACCTTCCTAGCTGCTTCAGGAGTTAGGTCTAATATTTTCTGCTTGATAGATTCCTCATTAATAAAAGTATGAGTTCTCTGAAACTCTAATTATTCTTCATCAATATTGTTGGCTTCTTTACCAATGTAAAGGATACTATCTGCATAAACATGCCTCCTTTCCAGAATCCCGGTATCACCCTCAAACTTATGTTCCGGGTGATGGGGATTTCAACAGATCCAAAAACTTACCGATTGAAAAGTTAACTATTGATCTAAACTTACCGATGCAAAAGTAAACTTTATATAAACAGGTCATATCATTAATATCATGGACAAAAAAGAGATACTGGAACTTCTTATAGACTGGAACTTCTGGACCAGGGAGCAATTCACCGGCACGCGAAGGGAAGAACTGCTGGAAGAGATCGAAAGGAAATCCGGGACCAGAGAGATAATGGTGATAACCGGTGCTAGAAGGACAGGCAAATCAACGATCATTCTCCAGTACCTGAAGGACAAAATAGATGCGGGAATAGCGAAGGAGAATATCCTCATAGTGAATTTTGAAGATCCCCGCTTCAGGGGTCTGGACCTTGAGCTGCTGAACCGTATATATGAGATATACCTAACAGAAGTAGAAACAACTTCCGGAGAACAGTACGTGGTCCTTGATGAAGTGCAGGTGATAGACGGCTGGGAGAAATTCGCACGATATCTGCAGGAGAACCGCCGGATAAATGTATTGGTGACAGGTTCGAGTTCAAAGCTTTTAAGCTCGGAGTATGCGACGGTCCTGGCAGGCCGTCATCTGTATACGGAAGTGTTTCCCCTCGATTTTAGAGAGTACCTGAAGTTCCGGGAACTGAATATAAAGACGTCCCTTGACATGATGGCAGAGCGCCACACGATAAAAAAAGAGCTAACGGAATATATCGGCACCGGAGGCTTTCCAAAGGTCGTACTCGAGAAGGAGGAAAGGAACAAAAAAGAGCTGCTATACACGTATTACAGAGACATCCTGATAAAGGACGTCACGGTAAGGTACAACATAAAGGACATACAGAAACTCGAAGAGCTCGCAAAATACTATATGACGAACATATCCTCTCCGAACTCGTACAACCGGATTAAGAATATCCTTGGCACAAGCCTTGATACGGTGGAACGTTACTCTTCGTACCTTGAAAGCACCTACATGCTGTTTTTTATAAAAAAGTTCTCTTATTCTCTGAAAGAGCAGGTGCTCAATCCCAGGAAAGTGTATTCCCTGGACACCGGTCTTAGAAACACAGTTTCCTTCGCCTTCTCGGAGGATCATGGCAGGCTAGTTGAAAACATAGTGTTCATGCATCTGCGAAGAGAATATCAGGGTATCTACTACTGGAAAAATGATGTCCAGAAAGAAGTCGATTTCATTATCAGCGAGAAGAACAAGGTGACCCATGCAATACAGGTCTGCTGGGACATGAGCAGTGAAGGTACAAGAAAAAGAGAGGTTGAAAGCCTCGTGGCAGCTATGGAAACCTTTTGCCTGAAAGAGGGGCTCATACTCACCGACGACACCGAAGATGAAATAGAGGTGGGTGACAAAAAAATTATTGTGAGGCCTGTCTGGAAGTGGCTGCTGAGCTGAAGCTCTGTCGGCTGTCTTTGATTGATATTTCAGTACTTCACTAATTTTCCCTCCTTTTTTTCCTTGCCGCTATCTATCTACCTCAAACACCGCACTACCAATTAAACCCTTAAATTTCTTCTGATCCATTCCTCAACAAACAGGATAAATCTGTCAAACCTGAACCTATCCCCATCAATTGTTTGAGGACTTTGTTTTACAATCATAAAATGCTTTTTCTGAATGAAGACTTCTTCTATAGAACGTGCTAACTTTCCGAGACTTCCAGTTAAGCCCATAAGCAACAGAGCTAAACTCTCTGCCCAAACAAAGAACCCCAATCAAGCGACCTAATTACACTGTTAATACATATATCTATATATGATAAATATCATTAAGAAGTTACACATTGTGAAGATAATGAAATATCATGTAATTAAATTCATTATCGCGCAATGTAAAATAAACAAGGAGCAAAAATAATGGATCTGAAACGAATAAGTATTGTATTTTTAGCTTCGTTGATCTTGATGGCAGGATTTGCGAGTGCATCTGATGAAAAATCAGTAATAATAGATGATGAAGAGCGATTAGAATTAATTGCTCAATTAGAAGGTACAAATATAACAAATGGAGGATTTATTAAAATAGCATTGCCGGAGTTATATGATGAAAACCCAAGCAAAGCCACTAGTATATATTATCAACAAGAAAAAGTATGGTTTAATTCATCTGATGTAATTGATCAATCAATTGATACTGAACCGTCTACAAGAGATATACCAGCTGGTTTTATGATAGGTACATCATCTATTATAAAAGAGTCAACAAAGATTAAGTTTTCAACAAAGTCAACTTTTTATGGAGTAACTCCAACAGAGCAATATGTATACTCCGGATTGTATGATTCTAATAGTGAGTTAATTGGATTTGCTGCAAAAACAGCTACATCAACTAAAACAATAGAAGTATCAGAATATAAGAATTATTCACCTGGAACCTATAAAGTTGATGGTGTCCATCAGGCACTTATTCCAGCCCCTTATACTCCAACAATAGTTCTTCAGTCCTCATCAACTGGATGGAAAACTTTATAAAAAGAAAATATGCACTAAAGCATATTCCCTTTTTTTATTTTGAGGAAACTATGAACCTACCAACTTGGAGACAAAAAAAAATAACAATAGTTGCTGGTATATCAGTGGCGATATTGATAATTGTGTTTGCTATTTTACAAATGCAATCAATAAGCATTATAATGAGGCCTAGTCCTAATAATAGTACTCTTGTATATGTATTAAGTTGCATTTTGCTGACTATTATAGCATTTGTTTGTGAAAAAGTGAATAATAAAAGATTTAAGGTTCTGGCTAACATTTTGTGGGTCATACTGTGGGCTTTATTAATGTCTGGATTAATAATAGCAATGATTAATTTAGACATGTTATTGGAAATATAAAGTCAGTACTTCAGTACTTTACTAATTTTCCATCCTTTTTCTCCTTACCGCTATCTATCTACCTCAAACACCGCACAACCAATTGAACTCTTAACTTTCTTCTAATCCTTTCCTCAACAAACAGGATAAATCTGTCAAACCTGAACCTATCCTCATCAATTGTTTGAGGACCTTGTTTTACAATCGTAAAATGCTTTTTCTGAATATAGAGCCATGTATTTCTAAGCAGGAACGATATCAATGCAAAGAAATACCTGAAAGTTACGTTTCTTGTAGATGTTCTGGGTTTAACTATGTTCCTCATCCTGTAAGACGATTCTATCGCAAACCTTCTTCTATAGACCGTGCTAACTTTTCGGGGCTTCCAGTTATGCCCATAAACAACAAAACCAAGGCTCTCACATCCTTTTTTATTCCTTTTACCTTTCATGTACTTGACATCAATAAGATATTTAGCTGAACCTCTTTCTTCTGAGGATTCCTCATAACATATTGTGAATCCCTTGCCTTTCTGCCAATAAGTAGTCGTTTGATCTCGTTTCCTTTTCTAACTGCAGGAGTAATATGGGGAATATTTTTGTTCTGTAAGAACTCAAAGATATCAACAAAACTAAACTCTCTGTCCAAACAAAGAACCTTAATCTTAAGATCAAGGTTCCTTATCAGATCAATGAAATAAGCGATGTAATTGGTCTTTGTTTCACTTCTTTCTACTGGAATAACAGATATAGTGAACCTCTCATTCTTGTTTATAATGGACAATGAAATATATGAATAGAAAGAGTTTGTAGACTTTTTTGCTTGTCCACGTATTACGTAGTTTTCATTGGATGGATTAGTTCCCCCATAATAAGGGTCATTTCTAAAGTCAATAGCAAACTCATACTTTTTCTCAGTCTTTAGAGTACTAATAGGACCTTGAAGTCGGATCTTTGCATTTAACCTGATTAGTTCTTCAAGGTCCAATTTCTGGCGATGATATCTTGTAGATGTTTCACAAGGAAGATCTTGATAGTGTTTTGACATGGAATGAACTGAACTGTTCTCTACAGCCATACATATAGCAGCATAAAACAGGTATTTACATGTAAGTGAACCATTGATATTAATGGCGATATTGTTAGTTAGAGGTTTAAGAACAGCATCAATACATTGGTTTGGTCTTAACTCGACTTTAGAATGGGTGCTTGAATTGAATGCTAGAAATGACATATGGCGGCGTTCCCGCCGCATATAAATCTATCTGAAGGCTTAGATGAACTTAAGTAGTTGAAATTAGCGAAGTACTGAATTTAGTAACGGATGCGGTCCTGCGGAAGGTGACGCTCTATGTTCTGCTTCCGACGCATGATAATGTGTTCTCTGTGGGCTGGAACAAAATTGATACCGATTTTATGAGGACGAACCTTCTCTGGCTACAGATGTCTTTTCTATGTATTAATACGTATAAAATACACGTAAATTGTTGTCCGGCCTCAGAGTAGATTTTGCACAGCATCATTGCACAAAATGACTATCACGTCTCCCTTTAACCGGACTTTGGAACCGGTCTTATCTCACAATGATGAAAACCAGAAAAAATGAAAGCAGAGTGAGAAATCCATTTAAGTGCAACCATCAATCTGACTGTATGAATGATCCACTGTACAGCCTTGCAGACATTGCGCCTACGATCTCAAGGATCCTGTCGATACCCATGGTAGTGCCGGACGGGAATGTGATCAGTGAGATTGGGGACTATGCGATAGAACACGATTGTAAGAGGGTCGTGCTTATCATTGCAGATAGCCTTGGTTTTGCATTGTACCGGAGATTTGAGGATATCATGCCTGCTGCAAGCAGCCTTGCCAGGCATGGGCTGTTGCTGGAATGTTCATCCGTCGGGAGGCATACCTCGCCCTGCATAGCATCCATACTGACAGGCTACCCGCCAGAGCGCCACCATGTCCACAGCACTCAGGACATTTACAGGGTACGTGCAAAGGATCCTGCCCGTCCCAGGATCAAAACGATACTTGAATGGGCTGATGATGCAGGCCTTAAAGCAGCCGTTGTCATCGAATCGGAGGGTGCGCAAACCTTCAGGGGCCGGGTAAAAGAACTGCACGGCATCCCCGACACACTTGACATAGACGATTACGATAGCAGTGCCACCACAAGTGCGATCGGCGCCCTTGGTCAGGATCCCGACCTGCTGGCCGTGCACCTGCGCTCCATTGACAGGCATGCCCATTCTTCCTTGCACGGCAGGGAGCTTAAGGAGGCTGTAAGGAACACAGACACCAGCATCGGCCGGATAGTGGGATCTGCAGGCACAGGTACCCTCTTCCTCATCTGCGGGGGCCATACTATCCACGGCTGGGAAAAATGGAAACCTAAAGCCACCGATGAAGAGATCAGAAACCATGACAAAATGTTGTGGCTCTTATCGCGGGATGTAAATGATGCAAAGGAATCGATCTGGAGTTGCTTTCTATAGTCGTTCAGTCTGCCGTAGGAATACCGAAGCTAATAAGCCGTTTACGGAGAATGTTCATACAGGGGAGAGGATGGATATATGGAAAGAGACAGAAAAGCCTTAAACTGGAAGCACATTCCTGTAATACTTGCCTCGATGTTCCTTTTTTTATTCATAGTATTTGAAGTTTCAGGCGTGATAACTCTTGAGAAGATAAGATATTTTGTTATGGGATCAGGTGCTTTTGCAGCAGCCATAATAATATTCTTCCTGATTGTTGACCTTATTCTCCCAATGCCTTCCACAGTATTAATGACTCTTTCCGGAGCTTTTTATGGATTTTACTCAGGGACGCTGATAAACATCACAGGATCTCTTCTTGCTTCACTGACAGGGTTCGCAATAACAAGAAAACTGGGAAAAACAAAACTCTTTCTCGACAGAACAGAAGAGCGGGCCATGGATGAATGGTTCGTAAAATGGGGGGAAGGAATACTGATCCTTTCAAAAACGGTCCCTATTGTCTCAGAGACTATGGCATGTTTTGCAGGCCTTACAAAAATCTCCGGGAAAAGATTCATTGCCTTAAGCTTATTAGGAATAATTCCTGTTTCGGCTTATTATGCTTATTTCGGAAGCATCTCCCGGAACTTTTCTGAATGGCTGCTTCCTTTGTTTTTCGGGATTGCAATACCCACAACAATATGGAGTATACTAAAAAAATCCAAGGAAAAAACCTGAGATCAATAGTATGGTTCTGCAGATTACCCATTGCGATATGCTTGCAGACCTTCTAGGATTCGATACCGCGTATCCGGCATGCTCTCATGAGCTGCTGGATGTCAAATGATATAAGGGAGTCAGTTTTAAGTTGTTTTCAGAAGAGAACACTCAAACAGGATTCTGCCCCGGCTTCATATCCATCTCGTAGCATTTGAGTCCCGGGCCGCAGACATCATCGAGCTCCCTGAGAATACGGAAACCCAGATTCCTGTAGAGGCGGATGGCTGGCATATTTTCCGTGGACACATAGAGAGAGATGCAACTGACGGAATTCAGCTTCATCTCGCGGATGCCCTTCCGAAGCAGCCTTTCACCAATACCGTGTCCTCTGTACTCGCTGTCAACTGCCAGGGAATAAAGTGTGGCGGTTTTGTAGATGTGCGAATAGGAGAATACAGGTTTCACGAAAAAGACGCAATATCCAACAACTTTGCCCCGGTCAAGGAATGCATAGCATGTCTCGCTGAAAAAGCGGCAGTACATAGTGAACATCCTGTCGTTTATCTCGGTGAAGTTCTCGTGATAGAGTCTCAGGACGCCAGCCATCACGTCACTGTTTATTCTGGTTATGTCAGGATCCGTGGAAGTTCTCCATTTTTTGGTCATCAGGCTGCCAAAAGCCAGCCTTGAGGCCTTCAAAGATTGCCTTTTGCCTGTGCGTACCTTACTGACCAGCTGATCGACCATTTCTACCACAACCCATAAATCCTGTACTTATGCAGGTATCCGTTAGGAAAATTAGTCTGGATACAGGTATGATAAAACAAGTTTGGCACGGAAAAGGTATAAGCCGATTGGAACAAAAATCCGTAAAATATAGCCGGTATTTAAGATCTGCTTACAGGGCCATGCCCTTTGCAGCAGAAAGCCCGGATATCACTCGCCTTCGAGAACGACACCCTGAACGTGCTCAAGCAGGATATCGGAATACAGCAGCTTCTCAATGGTACGCGCAACATATCTCCGATGCTGGTACTTCTGGATGTCCTCGTTCATCCGCAGGTCGGAATCTATCTGGATCCTGATCAATGAAAGACGGAAGGCATCCGGATCTGTGATATCCATGTTATAGAAAGCCTCGATGTAAAAAGGCAGTTTCTGAGGCTGCTCTATCACTTCACACAGCATGAGTGACTCTTCCGGGATAAGCTCTACCGAACTTTCAGGATTCAATTTACCGGT
Source organism: Methanolobus chelungpuianus (assembly GCF_024500045.1). Classification (NCBI taxonomy): domain Archaea; kingdom Methanobacteriati; phylum Methanobacteriota; class Methanomicrobia; order Methanosarcinales; family Methanosarcinaceae; genus Methanolobus; species Methanolobus chelungpuianus. Next base: position 19,559 of record NZ_JTEO01000006.1, on the reverse strand, counting down.
TATCAGCATGAGGGCTTCCAGAGAATATCTCCGGTCCATGATCACTATATGACGGTCTATTCGAACACATCCTTTATGAGTATAGCACAGGAAAGGATAAAGAACCTGTCAGCCCTTATTCCTTCCCGGCAGATCTTTCCATCAGCATCTCCTTGCATTTCTCAAGGTCGGCCGCAGTATTCACATTCAATGCAAGCTCGACATCCTCCAGTATGAGGCTGACGTAGGCCTGCTCCTTTTCCACATCCTTCCCGTCCAGGATATTGACCCCTGCAGGAACTATGAGCTTACCTTCCCAGTTGAAGACCGTATCAGGCCTGATACCAAGGCCTTTGCACACCCATATCGGAGAGAACACGGACATTGCGGGAGTCCCGCAGGTTTCATATTTCTCAATGATGCTCCCTATTATCCCCGGGTTCAGCAGGGGTATGTCAGACATCATGATGAGCACCGGTTCGTTTATGCCCGCATCCTTCACTGCCTGGACCATGTCTGCAACGTAATTGCCTCCGCCGGTATTTATCACTCCCACCCGGCCGTCATAGCGGCTGAGGACAACACCGCCCGTGGCGGGCGTTGCGGGGGAGACAGCAACATGTATCTTCCCCACTTCGGGAGTCTTCTCAAGGGCGTCGATCACATAGGAGATGAGGGGATTTCCAAGGAGTTCCACAGTGGGCTTCTCGCCCATCCCGAGCCTGCTGCCAAAGCCACCGGCCATGATTATCACATCCATCTCAGATACCTCCCAGGCCGTACTTCAGGGCAAGGAACACAGCCACCAGTGCAATGACCCTGCCAGTCTCATTGGATGCGCCTATTATATCACCGTTGACACCGCCAAAGTGTCTGTTGCTTATGTTAATGACCACCAGTGCCGACACTATGGCTGCTACAAATGCCAGGGCGCCCACCAGGGGCAGGCCGATATACCAGAAAGCCAGGGTGCAGGCCACAACTCCCATGGCGAAACCCAGCAGGTATTTCGGAAGGGTGGTGTTCTTCACAAGAATAGAGCCAAGGCCTTCATGTATGGACTTCCCGAATGCAGCGATCGTAAGCATGGACTGCATGGCGCCGACCTCAGCAACGAAGAGCGCGAGGAAAATGACAGTTGCTATGCTTACACCCTCAGGAAGCGTGAACTCACTGGTAAGAAGCGATATAAGGGCTGCATAGAATGCCAGCAGGGTCAGGGCCGCATAGGAGACACCGCCAATCCCCAGGGACATATCCTTGAGCGCCTTGAGCTTCTTCTCACGGGAGCCATGGGCGGTCAGGCCGTCCCCCATATCGGCAATGCCGTCCAGGTGGTTCAGTCCGGTCATGTAATAAACGAACACAATAATGAAAACCGCAGTAAGCTGGGGGGAAAGGAAGGAATGGAGGATAACTGCCGCAGCCCCTATCAGGAGGCCGAGCACTATCCCAACCACTATGTGAAGGTAGGTCCGCTTGAAGAACTCATCAAGACCTTCCATGGTGATCCCCACAGGGATGGTGGAAAGGAAACCGAAACTGGAGCGCAGGGCCAGCAAGAAGTCGTTCATCCTGCGATCACACCGCCCAGGCCGCCGTCATGCCTCTTTTTCTTGCCGGCCATATCCTTCCTGGCAGCCTCTGCCATGCTCCTTGTATACATGCTGGCAGACACGCCGCCTATAAGCCCTCCTATCACATCGTCCATGAAAGGACCAAGCTCGGCAAGAATGCCCGGCTTCTGCTTGTCGAAGCGCACGAACTCGAATATGCCCTTATCACCACTTATGTACTTGGCAATGCTCATACCCAGGACCTCATCCACTATCAGGAAGGTCAGGTCCTTCTCATAGGAGCTCTTGCTTATATTTGGAAGAGTGCCTGCCTCACCCTCCCTCTCAAGCAGCACGCCCGCATAGACAAGCATGCAGAGATTGGGATCGGAAAGGGCTATGTGCAGTTCTTCCAGGAACCTTTCCTCGGCAAGTTCCCTTGTCTCGATACCCGGATGCGGAGCATATAAGGCCAGTGCAGTATCGACAAGCATCTCCACGGTGATACCTTCATCATTCAGGATATCAATGATATCATGGGTGATATCACCCTCCAGCTCCTCAGGCTGTCCTTCCTTGAGGTTTTTAGATTGTATGTCCGATAATTTCATTGCCATCACTTATAGTTATTTAAATAATCCTGTAATCAATTTAACCAAGGATCAGATGTAGATCAGATAGATTACCAATGCTGAAGCACCAACTGCCATAAATGAAGCGGTCAGGATAAGCCGCGAAGCCAGCCAGATGTCCTCTGCCACCGGGTAATCCGTATATCTTTCACCCAGGCGATATGTATTGGGTTTCTCAAGCCTTACTCTCAGGGCGCCCGCAGTGGACGCCATGGGATATCCGGAATTTGGCGATGGGGTCATCAGTCCCTCTGCCAGCCCAAGCCTGAATGCATCCGAAGCACTCAGTTTTTTCCGGTCCCCTGAAAAGATATTGACGATTAGCGCTGAAACGGAGATAAAGATAGGAGATATGCGTGCAGGCAGCCAGTTGAAAACGTCATCCGTCCTTGCCGAGAACCAGCCGAGCTTCAGGTACTTTTCGTTCTTGTAGCCCACCATTGAATCCAGGGTGCTCGCAGCCTTGAAAACATAGGCAGCGATCAGCCCGAAGGGTCCGAAGAAGGCGTAGAACATCAGGGGACTAAGTATGCCGTCCACATAGTTCTCGGATGTCGTCTCGATGATAGCGGAAGATACATGGTTCTCATCCAGCTTCGAGGTATCCCTGCTCACGTACATGGATACTTCCCTGCGTGCTTCATCCAGCTTGCCTGCATCAAGTCTGCTGCTCACCTTGCGCCCGGCCTCGAACAGGCACCTGACCGCGAAAGTCGCCTTGAGGAAGTATGCAGCCACCAGGAGGCGCAGTATCCTTGGCACTGATTCCACGCTAAGGACAAGTAGCACTGCGTAGGCCAGGGCGGATGCAAAGCCGATCGTGAACAGCGCGAGGAATATGCCGTACAGCCTCCTGTTGCTTGCAGGAGCCGCCTCCTTCAGCCTGTGGATGATCCTTCCCATCCAGACCACGGGATGAATGGCAGAGGGAGGCTCGTTGAGCAGGAGGTCATAGGCAAAGGCCATGAGCAGGATGATTATGAGATCCTCTGCCCCCGGCATCACCGGCACTATCATAAACGGCTCCCCATGGCTTTCTTCCAGGCTTCCTTCACGCTTTCCTCACTGATGCCCTTCTCTGTGAGCACAGAGAGCATATCGTCAACTATCTCCGGCCTGTGGACCATCTCACAGTACAGGCAGCTCCATACCTTCCCGCCGGCCGAGCTCTCTACCCACTGGCCGCCTGTGCGCTCGTCCTTGCATGGGTAGAAGGGACAGAAACAGAAAGTGCAGTCCTGACCTTCGAAGTGGCAGGGATAGTAATCGCAGCTGAGGTTGCTGCCAAGCCTTCCGGATTCTGCGGCCTTTGCCAGATTATCATGGAGCGTGGAATCAGCCTTATCGCTGCCCCATTCCGAGACCACCAGCCGGATAGTATCAACTATGCGCTTGTTCTCCTCCCTGGTCCTGACAGCTACCCTGATATGGTCCTTCCCGGACTCCTGGAAAGAACTGCAGTCGCGGATGAGCACACCATGGGCGGCCAGGCGCTCGGTCAGTTCCGTGGAATCCATTGAGAAACCGGAGATATCCACATAAATGTAGTTCACAGTGCTCTCGATCGGCTTGAAGCCCCGGCGGTTAAGCTTCTGCATCAGGTAGTCCCGTTCTCCCCTGATGAAATCCCTGGAATCCTTCAGGTATTTACTGTTCACGCCACCTTCCATATTGAGAAGGGCGGTTGCCACCGTGTCGGCTATGCAGCCAAGGTTCCACGAGAGCCTTGCATTGTCAAGCACCTTTGCAAGCCTGGTGCCTGCGATTCCGAAACCCATCCTGATCCCGGGAATCGCGAAAGCTTTGGTGAGGGAGCGCTGTATGAATAAATACTCATTGCCCTCGACCATGTCTGCCACGCTCTGGGAGGGATCAGCGAGCTCTATGAAAGCCTCGTCAAGGAAAAGGATGGTCCTATGGCGGGCGCACTTATCAGCAATGGCTTTCACCTGCTCCCGGTTGAGGAGCCGCCCGGTTGGATTATTGGGATTGCAGACAAATATCATCTTTGCTTCATCAAGCACACTGCCGTCAAGCTGCAGCAGATCTTCCTGCCGGATGTACCTGATCGTCGCACCAAGCACCTTGCACTGGACCTCATATTCGCTGAAAGTGGGCTGCGGTATAAGTACGACATCCCCCTTCCCGATGACACATTCCGCAACAAGCCGGATAATCTCCGTAGAGCCGTTGCCCGGGATTATGTTCTCAGGCCTTGTGCCCAGGCCTGTGAACCTTGCTGCAGCCTCCTTGAACTCAAGATAGCGGTTATCAGGATACTGTTCCATTTTCTCAAGGCCTTTATCCAGCAGGTTCCGGAGTACAAGGCCTGTATAAGGGTACTCGAAGGGAGTACCGAAGGGGTTCAGGCTTGCACTGGCATCAAGGATCTCACTCTCCGGAATTGCGTATTTCTGGGAGTTTTTTCTTATAAGTCCACCGTGAGCACTGGGCTCGAACTTTAACAGATGCTCTTTTACCGGAAGAGATGGCGTATTTTCTGTCACAACGATCACAAACCCTACTATATGAACCTGATTTTAACTCATTGTTTTTTATAAACCTTCATAATCGCAATTCGGTGATCTCCCCGCAATTTAAAGAAGGGGCATGACCACCTCTGCCCATGCTTTGCGGATATTCTCATCCGTATCTCCGTCCTCCATGAGGACATCCAGTATCTTCTCCGCCACCTGTGGCTGGTGAAGCAGTGTGCAATGCTCACAGCTCCATACTTTGCCGCCGGTTGCACTGTCTATCCATTTCCCGCCTGTCCTCTCGTCATTGCATGCATAGAAGGGACAGAAGCAAAAGGTACAGTCCTGACCAAGGAAATGGCAGGGATAGTATCCGCATGTTCCTCTGGTCGCAGCGATCCTCTCAGGACCTTGTTCAAGGGTCTCCTCAAGCTTTTCCCTGGCCTCTTCACGGCTTGACTCAGCGTAGACCTCGTCCAGCCTGGAGATCAGTTTCTCGAAATCATCCCTTGAGCGTACCGATATCCGTATAAAGTGCTTTTGCCCTTCAAAGAAATCGCTGCATTCCCTGACAAGGATCCCGCGGGATGCAAAACACTTTGTGAAGCGTTCCGAATCCATGAAATGCTCTTCCATGTTCACCAGGATGAAGTTGGCACTGCTTTTGAGAGGATTAAAGCCGTACAGGGATGAAAGGCGATCACTGATATACTGGCGCTCCTCCCGGATAAAATTACGCGACCTGACAAGGTAGTCGCTGTTCGCACCGCCCTCCATGCCAAGAACAGCCCCGGCAATCTCTTCAGTGACCGCTCCGATATTCCAGGAAAGCCTTGCAGCGTTCAGTCGTGAAGCCATGGGAACGGATGTAACAGCATAGGAGAACCTGATACCCGGGAGGGAGAAAGCGTTCACTATGGAACGGGTCACTAATAGATGATCGTTGTTCGCAGCAAGGTCTGCAACGCTCTGCGAGGGATCCGACAGCTCTATGAATGACTCGTCAACCACAAGCAGCGTTCCCTGTTCTGCACACCTTAGGGCAAATTCACGGATCCTGTCCCTTGATACCAGTTCACCTGTGGGATTATTGGGATTGGAGAAAAAGATCACTTTCGCCTTCTCAAGCGTCCTCTTTGGCAGATGGAGCATCTCATGCAGCCGGATCTTATGAGGCACGGCACCGAGGGCCTCACAGGTACGGTAGTATTCGGCAGCACAGGGCATCGGGACTATGACCATGTCCCCCTCCTCAGCGACAGATTCAAGTACGAGCCTGAACAATTCGCATGAACCGTTGCCGGGCACTATATTGTCCGGTCCGGCACCGCTTCCGATAAAACTGGAGGCTGCAGACCTTAGTTCGAGATACCTGTTGTCCGGGTATTGTTCCAGCTTCCTCACTGCTTTTTCCAGGATAGCAACCATATCAAGGCCGCTTCTCTCATACCTGAAGGGGCTTCCCAGGGGATTCAGGCTCACACTGAAATCAAGAATATCTGATTCCGGGATTTCCTCACCTCCGGTAAGCTGACCAGCCTGCCCTCCGCGCATACAGGGAGATAAATCCAGTAGATAGTGTTTAAAAGGAAACCGGTTTTCATCTTCAGACACAATAATCAACAACTGTTTACGCACAGGACATATATTAAGGTATTCAAGTTCAGTTGTGCACTTAACCAAATGGCATGAATTGCCTTGATTTGAGAGGATGGCTTGCCGGGAAGAAATTATTCTCACTATAGATAAATTAATAAAGCCAGCTCACCAAGCTAAAAGTGCCTGCTATAGGGACATGCAATAAAAGGTACTTTATACGGAAGAGGAACAAAAATGGCAGATGAGATTGATTACAATATAATCGGAAATGATATGCAGCTTGTAGAGATAGAGCTCGACCCAGGAGAATCCGTAAGGGCAGAGGCCGGTGCTATGATGTACATGGGGCCTGGCATAAAAATGGAGACTTCCACAGGAGGAGGACTTTTCAAAGGATTGAAAAGAGCACTGTCAGGCGAGAGTTTCTTCATTACAAGCTACGTGCACGAGGGATCAGGAAAAGGATATGTTGCTTTCGGAGCACCATACCCGGGAAAGATAATACCCCTTGACCTGAAGGCCCTTGGAGGGCGCTTCCTGTGCCAGAAAGACTCCTTCCTGTGCGCTGCAAAGGGTGTGGATATAGAAGTGGCGCTGACCAAGAAGATAGGAGCCGGCCTTTTCGGAGGCGAGGGATTCATACTCCAGAGGCTCACAGGTGACGGGCTCGCCTTTGTGCACGCCGGCGGGACCATCATCAAGAAAGAACTTAAGGCGGGCGAGATCATCAGGGTCGATACGGGATGTATAGTAGCATTCGACGAACATGTGGACTATAACATCCAGCTGGTCGGCGGATTCAAGAATGCCCTCTTCGGAGGAGAAGGGCTGGTGCTTGCGACCCTGAAAGGTCCTGGAACAGTTTACCTGCAGAGCCTTCCGTTCTCGCGTCTTGCAGACAGGATAGTGGCCGCAGCAAACTTCCAGCGCAGGGACGAGTCCAGGGGAGGCCTGGGCGGGCTGATCGGAGGAGACAATTCCTTCTGAAGATAAACTTCTTCTATTGAAAGGACAGAGGCTGGCTTATGAGATTATTCGCAATCGCAGACCCGCATGGTAACTATTCCGCCATCCTGCCCCTGCTTGAAAAGGCAGGGATCATAGATGCAGTGCTTATCGCAGGAGATATCACCAATTTTGGACCTCCGGAGAAAGCTTCGGAACTTATCGGGATGTTCAGCCAGAAAATAATGGCCGTACCCGGGAACTGTGATCCCCTGTCGATGGCACAGTTCCTTGATAGTTCCTGTGCCAGCCTCCATGATAAAGTGGAAAACTTCAAAGGCATCACTTTTGCAGGGTTCGGCGGGTCGAACCCAACACCCTTCTGCACACCCTTTGAGATAGAGGAGTGCGATATCGGAGAACGGCTTGATCAGCTCATGCATGACGCACTGAGAATGCAGCAGCCTGTCGTGCTCCTTACCCACGCCCCTCCTTACGGGGTCCTTGATACCGTTGGCGAGAACCATGTAGGCTGCAGGTCGCTGGCCAGATACCTGGGCAGGGTCAGCCTGATAGTATGCGGGCACATCCACGAGGCAAGAGGGATCAGGGAACAGAACGGGACCATAGTTATCAACCCCGGGATGGCAGCATCCGGATATGCAGCCCTGATCGACATAGAAAACCTTCTCCACGCCGAAGAGAGACCAAGGATAGATATCAGGCTCATAAAAGCCTGACAGGAAACTATTATACCCCAAAAAACATATTATAACTGAGGTAATGTCATGAATCTGAAAATCATTGCTGTATTTCTGATATTATTCTCCCTTCTTGTTGCAGGCTGTACGTCAGATAATGGTCAGGACGATACGGACGAGAACATTTCCGAGGGAGAACAAAATGAAACTGTAGATGAAGGTACTCCGGCCGATGGAAATGAAACACCGGTAACGGATGAGGAAACTCCTGCAGTTGACAACGAATCCCCGACAAACGGAAGCAGCGGAGGAGTTACCGTTATTCCGTCCACCGGACCAAGTACGTATACCGTGAATCTTGAGAACTTCCTCGCACTTCCCGCGAACCTGACTATCAACGAAGGAGATACGGTCGTGTGGTTCAACAGGAACAGTCCCACAAGGAACTTCGTGCTCATAAGCAACGAGGACCTATGGGAAGATCAGACGATCGGATACAGGGGAAGACATGTATACACTTTCAACGAGACCGGGACCTACACTTATAAGATCCAGGGCTTTGAAGAAAGGATGAAGGGAACCATTAACGTTATATAACAAAGTATCTTCTGGGTACCGGATGAATATAAGGGCTGTCAGAGAGGGTGAAACTGAAGTACTCGTTCCAGTTCATTTGGAAGATGTCTCTTTTCCACCCTCCCAGGCTCCTGTTTTTTACAATCCCGCCATGGAACTCAACCGGGACATTTCCGTGGCTGCTACGGCTGCTTTCGTGAAGGAGCTCTCTGCACGCCGTAATATGGCGCTTTCCGATATAACCTACGTCGATGCGCTTTCAGCCTCAGGTATACGAGGACTGAGAATCGCTAACGAGACTGGCATCCACGCAACCCTGAACGACTGGAGTGAGGACGCTTACCAGCTTATAAGGCAGAACATAGGACACCTTGGCCTTGAAGACAGGGTCGAGGCGACCCGCAGGAATGCCAATGTACTGCTGCATGAGAACAGGTACAACATTGTTGACATTGACCCGTTCGGGACACCTGCACCCTTCCTGGCTGCTGCAGCACGTTCTGCAGTACACCTGCTTGAGGTCACTGCCACGGATACCGCCCCTTTGTGTGGCGCACACCTGCACTCAGGCATTCGCAAGTACTCTGCTGTCCCCTTCAACAACGAATATCATAGCGAGATGGGAGTACGCATCCTGCTGGGAAAGATAACCAGGGAGCTCTCTGTCAATGACAGGGCCATGAGCCCTCTGCTGTCACATGCAACACGCCACTATGTGCGTACCTATCTTAAGATAGACAAGGGGGCAAAGAGAACTGACAGCATGCTGGAGCAGCTGGGATACATTGCCCATTGCCCGTCCTGCGGTTCGAGGCAGGCCTTTTCAGGGATAGCCCTGTTCATTCCGAAGGAGTGCACGCGCTGTTCTTCGGAAAGGATCCTTGCAGGGCCTCTGTGGCTTGGGAGCCTGCACCAGCCTGAATTCTGCAACATGGTCCTGAATGAGATAGAGAACCGTAACCTGGGCACAAAGGAGCAGGCAAGGAAGCTGATAGAGCTGTGCAGGGACGAGCTTGATGTCCCGATGTTCTACGACCAGCACATCATCTGTAAAAGGATAGGAGTCTCACCTTCTGAGATCGAAGGCTTTCTTACCGCGTTGAGAGACAGGGGATTCGCCGCATCAAGGACACATTTCAGCGGGACCTCGTTTAAGACAGACGCAGACATCGGTAAGATAGAGGATATATTGTTCTCACTCCGATAAGCATATATACTATTTTCCCAGTAATGATATATACATTAATATATAATATATGACCTAATAATAGGCATTATATTCATAGGCTCCTATCTTGGGCTTGCAGGGGATATTGATGACAAAGGAATATGCAGAACAACTTTTTTTACAGGAGAAACCCGTACTTGCACTTCTTGCTATCTGGTCTTTCCAGAAGACCTATGCGTCGGTAATAACCAAAGAGATCAATTCGACATTTGCCCATACCACCAAGATACTCTCAAAGATGGAGGAGCACGATCTGGTAAGATTCTCCATTGAGGGACGGGTTAAATATGTGGAGCTGACAGAGCACGGCTACAAGGTGGTGGATGCGCTGAAGGACCTTATAATAGCCCTTGAAGGAGAGATGGCTGAAAGCCTCGAGGAGGAAATGGAAGAGCAGAAAGCTGCGCCTGCTTTCAATCCCGGCTCCCTCGAGGACAGGATATCAAGACTGCACGATAACATAAGTTCTGTGTTCGAGGAGACAAAATACAACGGTGCAGACCCTGATTCCGTGAGGAGGAAGATCGGTCCTTTCAGCAGGGACATCCAGCTTCTTATCAATAGTATCGAGCAGTACCAGGATGAGCTTGACGACGCATCACTGGACAGGCTGTCCCGGATACAGGACATATTCGATACTGTTATGAAGCAGAAAGTGGAATCCGGGTAATGATGACAAAGACCCGATTATTGATAAAGATCTATGGCACCAGGGAGCGTGCCATCCATGCTGCGCAGATCCTGCTGGATAACGACCTCAAGGAACTTGATGCAGAAGTCACTTTTCTGGCATCGGAAGATGGCTGGCTCACACTGGAGATAAGCGGAGAGGATGAAGAGTTCGCCGCCAACTTCCTTGCCGGCAAGCATGGTTCCCCATTAAAGGAACTGAAAAAAGGCGAGCTCTGTAAAGGCGTTGTAAGTTCCATTGAGAGCGATCGCATCATTATTGATGTAGGAGTACCTGTTGCCGTCATGCAGGCCAGCCTTGCATCACTGGGTACAGGAGAAGCGAAACAGGTAGCCTCCCGCTTTGGGATCATAACCCACCTGCCCATGGAGATAGAAATAGAGGACCCGCAGAAGTCTACAGGCCGCCTGTCCAAGAGGCAGCTTGATACCCTCTGGGGATGGAAGAAGTCAGGCTACGACCACGTGACAGCCAATTCCGTAACAAGGTCAGAGCTAAAGGCAGCCATCAAGAAGACGGGTCACGCAAGAGACATATTTGGTATCGAGCGCCTTGGCTTAATGGAGCACCTGATAACGTGCCGCCAGGGGACAGACGGCCCCGGCATTGTTGCAGCTATTGGCAGGCATGTAAAAGGGGAACTGGGCGTGATCAGGGCGGCCTGATTCAGCGCCTGACAAAAAAGCATGCTTCACAGCCCTGGGTACAGTCAGAGACAACTTCCATGGTGCATTCCACCTCGAACTTGTCACTTAAAACCCCTTCAAAAACACCCTGCACAAAAGAACAGAGCACTTTGGCTTTTATAGGTAGTGACCTGCAATCAAAAAAATCATAGACAGCTATCTTAAGCGGATCCTTCTCGATAACTGCAAACCTCCCTATGTTGTTCTTTTCCCAGAACAGCATCATTTCCTCGAACAGGTCGTCAGGATGATTGGAAATGAGGTTATTGGAAAGGCTCCTTCCCACATCCCTGCCAATGTCCCGCATTATGGGGTTGCAATTGATACCGTGAGCGAGAAAACCATATTGTACGGCATAGAAAACGCATTTGAGGCTGCCATACCTTTCAATATCACTGGAGGCGATGATATCCAGCATGTCGCTGTAGTATCTTACACCAGGTTCCTGAGAACATGCCAGGTAATGACATTTCAATGAATAGATCTTCTTACGCCTGTCATCGGGGTCTATCTGCTCCTCAAGAAGATTACACGATTTTAAGTCTTTGAGATGGACGGATATGGTTGCTTTTGCCTTCCCGGTATGGGCGACAATCTCATCGAAAGACCTGGAGCCCGTTTTTAAGAAATCCAGTATCTTTATTTTGACAGAACCGTTCAATGCAATGAAACCAGCTTCTGTGGAAAAAATAGCAGTACTGTCTCCATTATTCATGTAGTACCTAATTAATAAACAATCTATATAAATGTTCGCTGATGAACGAATAAAAATGAGGCATCGTAAACTATTTGAGCCGGAATCCCAGTTGCACAGGTAAGATATGAATCACAGGAAAGCTGTCATTGTCCCGGTTTCACAGGCAGAGGCCCTGAGGAGTGAACTCCTGGGCAAGGGAATGCTGGACCATAGCAGGAAGATAAAGGTCAGCAGCACCCTTGGAGAGGAATTTCTGGAGATCCCTGTGACCGGAGAGATCGCCTGCATGGAAACCATTGAGCAGCCAGACCCCGAGTATTATATCAGGCAGCATTCCCTTAGAGACCTCCTTAAGGGTACCATCCCGGAAAATGACCTCGCCCTTGTTCCTTCCGGCTGGCATGTCCTGGGGAAAATAATCATTGTCAGTATCGATGAGCGCATCGAGGGACATAGGCAGTCCATAGCCAGTAAACTGCTTGGGATATATCCCCAGTGCCATACGGTGATCCGGGACCGCGGGATAGAGGGACAGTTCAGGCAGCCCCAAAGGGAGATACTGCTGGGCACATCCACAGAGACCACCCATAAAGAGAACGGCTGCCTTTTCAGGCTCGATGTCACAAAGGTGATGTTCTCAAAGGGCAACCTCTACGAAAAGAAGCTGATGAGCACCGTGGGCTCCGGGGAGTTCATCGTGGACATGTTCGCAGGAATAGGCTATTTTACCATACCTATCGCGGTCCATGCAAAACCCGCAAAGATATACGCAATAGAGATAAACCCCGAGTCCTTCACATACTTGCAGGAGAACATCCGGCTGAACAAGGTCGGGCACATCGTGGAAGCAATGAACGGGGACTGTGCAGTGCTCACGCCGCAGGGAATCGCCGACAGGGTGCTCATGGGATATGTCGGCACAACCCATGAGTATCTTGAATATGGGATAAGGGCGATCAAGAGCACCGGAGGCATGCTGCATTATCATGAGACCACACCGGAGCCACTGATCTATGACAGACCGATAGCCAGGATAACGGAAGCAGCGCTGCGCGAGGGCAGGCAGGTGGATATCAGGGAATGCAGGAAAGTGAAGAAATACTCTCCGGGCGTCTGGCACGTGGTTGTGGACGCGTGGATATATTGATGTGAGAAAGAGGTTATGCAGAAAACCTGTCTATTAGCGTATCAAAAATACTAGAAGGCAATTATTAAGGAAATGAAAGAATCAGTTGAATGAGGGGATTAATCCCTTCAAATCTCAATTAAGGAATATCCAGAATTAGCTACAATCAATTAATTTGTGTAAGGACATGTTCTTGTCGCAATACACAGGATTACTTCTTTTTAGGTAGGATTTACGCTTTTTCTTTGTTCTTAGTGAATACTAGTATCTACAATGACAACTGGTAAAAGCCAAACAGAAGAAATTGAAGGCGCAACAGGAAGATGAGGAGGAGTATTTCAAAGATGGCGGCTGGAATATGGATGATTACAAATGGATGGAGAAAATGAATGAAGAGAAAAGGTTCTAAATCACCTTAAGATATTATTTATTTTACAATCAACTAGATACAAAGTGATAAAACAGTTAACGTTAATCCAAGTATCTTATAGCTGCAGATTGAATTCTGTTTAAGCTTAACAGTAATCGAGCTCACGTCATGCAATAAATAATATTTTCCATACTGGTATTATGGGGATGTGAAAGGAATTCGAGAGCTCTCTCATGAACAGTGGAGGTTGATTAAACCATATATGCCACTACAACCTATTGGCGGAAGAAAGAGAGTAGTATTTTCCGAACAGGTGAGAGAGGAATTTATCTGCAAGTGGCTTAAACAGGATTAATGTGAAACCTTTTCTCGACATATAGTCTAATCACACTACTTTTTTGCTAAAGTCACTCTAATCTATAGCAGGTTTTTCCTATTGCTTATTGTCAGGCGTTTGTGCCTTCGGCACAGTCACGGTGACGAATGAACATAAAGCATGGAGGTGAGGGCGCACTGATGTAATAATTGATGTTGGATCAATAGCTGTTTAACAAAAAAGTGAGAAAAGATAATCAGAATGCAATGGATATTGTGGGCATTCCATCAGGTTACACGAGAGTTGACAATATCAGATATCAGCTGCATTATATCTGTTCTGGTAACAGGCTGCAGATGGATTAGAAGTAGATATGAAAGACTTAATGTCGACAATGTTTAAAGGATTTCTGACATTACATGTTTCATCGTTTTAGAAGATAAGTAAACAGTGTGCTAGAGTTTTTGTTAATTCCACATAATTCTCCTGCGAGTCGATCTTCAGTGTACTCAGATATTCCCATACCTACACGTATAAAAGCCCCACAAACGAATTATATGGATTTACTAAGGCTATCGCTAAGTGTCCTTGGCGGAGTAAAATCCCTCATTTCCGGCAGTTTAAAAGTCCCGGCTTTGTAGAGCTTGTTCTCAAGAATAATCTACGTTTCTTTCCTGTTCTGAATAAATAATAATATCTACAGTGAACACTGGTAAATCCACTTGAATCAATAGCATTAGCTTCTATCCTTTCCCCATGGCAATAGAAGAAATTAAGTGTTTACTTTATCATCCATTCAAATAAACAAAATTAATTTTTCTAATGAATTTATCAAGCATAATATAGTGTGGAACTTGTTTTAATCCGATTTTGGATCTTACTTTATCCGTCAGTTCTACAAGTTCAGCGATACTTCTGTAGTATGTGTTCATATGCTCTTTCAACAAAACCAAGATCAATAGTTGATGCTGCACATAAGTCCTCTTGGAATACTTGCAACTGTAAATCTGTAAATGTGAGTTTCCTGATATAGCGCTAGCTGTATCAACAAACTTTAAGTACTTGTTACTCAAAACACTAATCATCCCCTTTGTGTTTTCCGTAGCAAGTAACACTTTGGGGATTTATCATTTTTAAAGTAACAAGTAATTTTCAGCAGGAAATAGGTTTTCTACAGAGCCGATAAAGCAGGCAAATATAATTTGCACGGAGAATTCTATGAAGATGGACATGGAGGTTTTGTTGGTATTGTACTCATTGATGGAAAAGAATGCCTGATTGGTCTCCTTGGCGACTCAATGAGCATGTATGAAAGTGCAACTCCAATAGTTGAAATAAAAGCCAGCAAGTTCTTGACAGTTCCTCAAAGAAGCCAATGGGAATTATATTGGGATGGCCATAGTTATGATGCTGCAAGTCGAGCATGTGGAGAAACCAGTGCTGCAATGCTTGAAGAGTATTGGTCTGGAAACTATCCTGATATATGGGAAATCTGGATGTACAATGGATATGATAACATGAACGCAGCCGAGGCACAGGCTTACCTATCTGACCAAGGTGTCTATCTACAAAGAGGAACAAGATCGGGAACAGTGTCTTACACCATTGGCCAGATTAAGAACATGATTGATTCAGGAAGACCGTTCTTCCTGACAGAAGAAAGCCAATGGGGAGCCTGCCACGCAGTAGCCCTCAGAGGATACTACGATGCACTTATCGACCCATACTTCAAACTGAACGATCCAAACACTTTGTCCGGAACAAACACTATGTACTGGTATAATACAGATAATACACTCTTCAATTACGAAGAAAATGTCTACCAATATGTTTGTTCAAGTGACACCACTTCAACAGGGTATTCCTTCCTAGGGTAAGATAAAATAGAAAATTGAGTGAACCTAATAAAAAAAGGTTCACTTTTCATTTAAGACGAAAATCTTGTTTTTGTATGATAAATTATTTATATTTACAGAGTTTTTGCTACAATTGGAGAAAATATGATAAAATCGATAAAAGAAATCATAATAGCTTTAGCTACTATAACAGGAACAATAACAACATATCATTTTCTTACGATTTCTACAAACACACTAGCTTTTCTTTTCATGTACCTTCCCTATTTGCTAAGGCCCCCGTTTGTGATGCTCTCTCCAGGAATCCTTGCAGCAATAATATATGGACGATTCTACCCGAATACTGCAAAAATGATAATGATCGCAATAATCACAAGTATAGCATGGATCTTCTGGTTCTCTGCCATTTATCCGGCATTGATGTTGGATTGAACTGAATAAAGATACGCAATTCTCGATCTCCGGACCAGGTAATCCATCTGGACCACATGCTATAGAGTAAAGCCCTCTCAGGTCACCGGTTAGCTCATTTTCCGTCACTGACCGAAGATTGCAAGAAAATGGTCAGTTGTCTGCTGACCAAAATAACAAGGAGTTTCCTGCTCGCATGTTACGATCAAACCTCCAATTCATCATCTCTTTCTATATTGATATCTTAACTGAAAAAGCTGATAATCCCTTCTAATTTTCAGTATACTCCACAAAAATCGAATGCTAACCGTAAAGTAATCGTCAAGTAAAAAGAGATAATCGTCAATACTTTCCAGTATTGTTCCCAGAAAGCCAGCATTAATCATTTGATAATACCCAAGGATTACCAGAGCAAGTTGAGATTTATCACAAACCTTGCGATATTTTACTTGTTTACACACGAATCATATCTTAATTCATCGATGCGTTCCCCTCTCCGTTTTCAATTTTCGACACAGAGTTTCCACCCGTGTAGTAGAAGACTGAGTTTTTGTCAATTCAACTCTATACAACAAACAGTTAAAAATTATTCTATGCCTATGTTTTTGTTCACGCGTTTATTCCAGAGTTTATAGGAATTTGCCATTTTTGCCAGACATCCCAGATTGTATGCGAAAAAATACTGAGAAAAGCATACCCTACTTTTTAGTCAATCTTTTTTATGATGTTTGACTGAGAAAATACTCTGCAAATCTACACCATCTAAAATAAGAGGATGTGATAAAAATCAGTATACAACTTAGTAATTTAAACAAGAATGTTGTGGTTAAATGATGTGACTTTACTCAAACAGGCAATTCTATCACACGGGTGGGAAACTCTGCTCCAAAATACCAGTTTTGTTTTTAGGGTTCTGTAGAAATCCTCAACATTCATGCAATAATTAGATCTAATAGTTATTTTGAAGTATTTGCAGAATCCATGCTCAGTTATCTCAAAAATGTGCATTTGACAAATATATGTATCCTGCACTGCTCTTTTTACAATCGATTATAGAGAGTTCAAAAACAAGCAGGTATAAAAAAATATCAACCTATCAACAAGAGCCCTGTCTACGTGACAGGCTGAAGCACAACCATACAACAGATACCACAATGATATGCATTCTTCACATTTTATTGATACCCTGAAAAACTTTTCTTGTTGATAGAAATCATATCCTTTTACTTAAAAGAAACATTGTTTAGAAATTTTAATATGCACCTTAAAGCCATTATGACTCAGCAAAATTATTTGGTGGTACATAAATGAAAAAATATATCATTCTAATAGCCGTGCTTCTCTCTTTGTGTGGGATGGCCAATGCAATGGAAATAGTGGGTCCCAGTGTAATTCACTCCGGAGAGACATTTACAGTACATGTCAGAGAAGGTTTTGCAATTCCAGAAGGTGAAACCCTCGTAATAGAAGCCGGTGGTACTCTTATTATTGAATATGCTCCTCTAATTGATGGTGATTATAGTGGTATCATAGATGGTTCTGGCCAGATTGATAACTCTGGCTTTATAAAAAACTCCGGCGATTTATATGTCCATATTAATAATTTCGGACGTATAAATAATTCTGGTACATTGCATAATAGTGTGATAACAGTGACATCATCATCAACACTGGCAATATTTGAGGTGAGAACAGCATCGATAACTCTGGTATTATCGAAAACTCCGGCGATCTCATTTTTGGGCGCACCTTGAACTCAGGTACGATTAATAATTCTAGCAGTATACACAATTATTACCCTATTAACAATACAGGCACTATGGTCAATTCCGGCTATTTCTTTAATGAGTGGATACTTGATAACTTTGGTAAATTCTCCAATTCAGGGAGTATGGACTCTCTTAATACTTATATTAATAACTTTGGTAATTTTGATAATTCAGGCAGTATTTATGCTCTTTCTGATGTTGAGATTATCAATTCTGGAACACTTACTAATTCAGGTAGATTTGAACTAGCCCTTTGGTGTTTTATTACCAATTCTGGAACAATCGATAACTCCGGCATGGTTTTCAGTAACTATGGACATATTTATAATGAAAATGAAGGTATTATCAATAATGCCGGAACACTTTCAGGTATTGAGCGGGAGGATTATGAGGGCGATTTTTTCATTAACAACGCTGGTACCATCAACAACTGTACAACAGGCATTATTACTGGACTCTTAATAGGCAATCCCGTAAAAACAGTAACCTGTACAGGTGAGAATGTTCCAGTCACATCTATTACTGTCACGGGAGCAGCAACCACTGTTGAGAATGGAAAAACGCTGCAGATGACTGCAACAATAATACCGGCGGATGCAACTAACAAAGATGTAACATGGTCAGTAGTGGCTGGTACGTGTAATGCAACTGTAAATCAGGCAGGGCTCCTGACCGGAACAAAGGCAGGGACTGTGACCGTCAAAGCAACATCCAAGGATGGTTCAGGGGTACAAAGTTCCTCAGCAGTTACAGTAATCGAAATACCCGTAACAGGTATTTCATTATTAGAGGCAACAACCACTGTCGAGACTGGAAAGACGCTACAGATGATTGCAACCATATACCCGGAGAATGCTACCAATAAGAATGTTATATGGTCCGTTGAAACTATTACAGAGGATGCTGTCATCAGCGAGACCGGACTGCTGACAGGAAAAGCAGCAGGGAATGTGACTGTAAGGGTCACATCTGTGGCGAACTCAAATGTGAAAGATTCACTCAATATCACAGTAACTGCAGCCAGAACCTCATCTTCCAAAAGTGGAGGTGGCGGTGGTGGCAGTGGAGGAAGCGGTTCCAGTGGTGAGAAGACCCAGAACATTGCATTGAAGGATGTCAGTTCGATATTTGTAGGAAAGGGCTCTGTCAAGTTTGATTTCAAGGATGCTGACAATGATATTCAGTATATCGAGTACACCTCCCTGAAGAACTCAGGCACGATAACAGCAACTGTAGAAATACTGAAAGATAAGTCCACCTTTGCAGCCTCTTCCCCGGAGGGAGTCATTTACAGGCATATTAACATCTGGCTGGGTAAAACAGGGTATGCCACAGAGACGAACATAGAAAATCCTGTCATTGGGTTCAAAGTTGACAGGAACTGGATAAACGACAAGGGCATAAACCCTGCCCCAGTTGTCCTTAACAGATATAGTGATGGCAAGTGGAACGCACTTTCTACCACGCAGACAGGAAATAATGCGAACTACTACTTCTATCAAGCCGAAACACCCGGCTTTTCGCCATTCGCCATCACAGGAGTGAATCTGGATGAAACAGCATTGCGCAGTACATCCAATGTTACATTCACTGCGGATGAAAGTAAGAGCTCAGTCGGAAATGAGGCTCAGGCAGAAAACAGCCTGCGCGGTCTTTCGGTCACTGTAACACTGCTGATAGTATCGATTGCCTGCTTCCTGAAGAGGAAGCAGTGACTTTTTTTAAGATGGTGCATTGCAGAATAGTATACTCTTTTCGCAAAGGAAGAAGGATTCTGTTAAGATGTTGCCATCAGGCAAACATAATTCGTTCAATTCCCATTGATATGGGTTATGTTTTTTCCTGCTCATATATCTCAATCAGAATTACCTGGATAGAATCCCTTAAACCAATCAGCCGATTGCCAACAACATCCCACACAATTTCATAATCGATTCCGAAATA